>DBKZ01000094.1:0-18324 GCA_002297415.1 Ruminococcaceae bacterium UBA737 | reverse complement strand
ATCTGTAAGCATAACCATTGCAAAAAAATCCTGCAGGACCGACTGAGTGATATCGACTATATTTACACCGCATTCGGCGCACTCCTTGCTGACCTTGGAGATAATTCCCACATTATCGTTTCCGACGACCGTTATAACTGTTCTTTTCATTTTGATTTTCCTCACTTAATCTCTTCTTTTTCATTATCGGTGCATCCCGACTGAACGATATTTTTCATTACATGGAGCGTAAGCGCGCAGACAGCTGTAGCCGCAGCGGCAACCCAGAACGGCATATAAAAATATCCGGAAAACAGCAATATGACTGTTATTATTATCATACAAACGGATATGAAAAAGAGCAACGAAACATTTTCACTTTCAAAAACCTTATCTGCGAGCAGATTTAAAAGCAGCTTTCTGAATTTTATCAGCACTGCCATAGCAATCGGAACACAAGGGTAGAATGTGAGCATTATTATCTTTGAAAGTCTCGGCAGGTACTCCGGACAATTTCTTATCTCAACATACCACATAATTATAAACGGAACCGTAAAAACAAGAACCGCGAGACTTACCATTAAAACATAAGTCAGCACCAAGGAAACCTTAACCGATTTTTTATGCTTCAGCATTCTTCTAAGCCTCCTGAAATTTCGTTATTTAAAATTATACTACAATTAAACATTATTTTCAAGTATATATGTCGGTGAATGTCGCACGGCTGGGTCTTACCTTAAAAACCGTCAGCCGAAATGGCTGTCAAAACTTAACGGAGGGAGACCGCTTAAAATGGAAAACGAAGAAAAGATATTCTATTCCACGCTTAAAGCCTTACTTGATCAGAAGCTGACCGCAGCGGAAAGGCAGTCGCTTTACGACGAAGGGTTCAAAATTAAATCCCCAACAAGAAAAGCCGCGATAATGGTAGCGCTGTACAAGAAGGCGGCGGCAGGCGATCTCTCCGCTATCAAGGAGCTCATCAACATAGCCTCTTCGGGAGAGCAGGAAAAAAACAACGGAGTACAAGCGGTGATGTTTATTGACGATATCTGAAATAAGATTATCCGAAGCCGTCGGCCGAGGCTACGGAGATTTCTGGAACTGCAAAAAGCGTTACCGCGTACTTAAAGGCGGAAAGGCCTCGAAAAAAAGCACTACAACGGCGCTTAATTTCATCTACAGGCTCATGAAATACGAAAAGAGCAATCTTTTGGTTGTAAGAAAGGTTATGAACACTCATAGGGATTCGACCTTTGCGCAGCTTAAGTGGGCGCAGGAGAAATTGGGCGTTTCGCATTTATGGCAGAACACGGTCTCGCCCATGGAGATGACCTATCTGCCGACAAAGCAGAAAATAATATTCCGCGGATTTGACGATGTCCTTAAAATCGCATCCACCACAGTGCCGAAAGGATATCTTAATTTTGTATGGATAGAGGAAGCCTTTGAAATTTCGGACGAAGCCGATTTTGACAAGCTTGATCTTTCCGTTCCGCGCGGAAAAATTCCCGAAGATTTATTTAAGCAGACGACTGTCACTTTTAATCCTTGGAGTGAAAATCACTGGCTTAAAAAACGATTTTTTGACCAAAGGGATGAAAATACTGCAACCTTTTCAACAAATTATCTGATAAATGAGTTTTTGGACGAAACAGATAAGAAAATCTTTGAAAGCATGAAGAAGAACAACCGCAGAAAATATGAGGTGGCAGGGCTGGGTAACTGGGGAATTGCCGAGGGACTTGTTTATGAAAACTGGTCTGTAGGCAGACCCGAAATTCCTTTTGACGAGGAATACAAATGGAAAAGCTTTTTCGGGCTTGATTACGGTTACACAAACGACCCTACGGCATTCATTGCTTTCAAAGCAAATCCGGAGGACAAAAAGCTTTATATATTTGATGAGTTCTACAAAAGAAAAATGCTGAACTGCGATATTGCCGAGGAAATAATCAGACACGGTTACGCAAAGGAGCGAATCCGAGCCGACAGCGCCGAGCCGAAGTCAAACGACGATTTAAAGCGGCTCGGGATTATGAGAATAATGCCATCGGTAAAAGGACCGGACAGTATATTAAACGGTATATCGTCAATCAGCGAATATGAAATAATTGTCGACCCGAAATGTCAGAACATGATCTTTGAGCTTTCAAGCTATGTTTATGACACTTCCTCAGGCAATTCAAAAGCCGCCGTGCCGAAGGACGAAAACAATCACCTTTGCGACGCCATGCGTTATGCGTTTGAGGATGTGAAATATTTTCACCCGAGGATTCAAGACGGCACAAGAGCCCCGAACCGCTCGGCGATAAAGGGCTCGGATTTTACAGGAGGTTGGAACGGATGAGCTTATGCTTTTTATTTATTTTCGGCGGCTTTGCGTTTACGGTCGGTTACCTTGTCGGCTGTACTGCGGGCGGCGGTCCGAAAAAGAAAAAAGAGGTTATCAGAACCGATGAAGGATGTATTGTAAACGAATACATTGATTTTTTAAATTATGACGGTACGATCTCTCACAAGGACGCATAAAAACACTCAGTGTGACACTTACGGCAGAAAGGAGAAAGCGATGAAAGAAAATTCAGAAAACAGCAAGGAAATCAAAGTCCCCGTTAAATTCAATCACAGGACCTATACGCTAAGCTTAGAGGACGCTTCGGTTTTTGCGCAAAAGGGCATGAAATACGATATGATTTCATCGGATTACGACAGACTTAAAGCTTTAGCGGCAGGAAAGAAAAGCTCGGCTCCCGTTTTTTTGGCGGAGCTTGAAAAGGAAGGCTTAAATTCAAGGATAGAAGAGCTAAAGGAAAAATGCGGAGGAGACGAGGATTTTGCAAGGCACATAGCCGAGCTTGAATTAAAGGAATCGGACAGCGACCCTTTAGGAGAAATAAAGAAATATTTCCCCTCTGTAAAGGATATCTCTTCACTGCCGGCAGAGGTCACCGAAAGGGCCGAGACCAGAGGCAGTAATTTACTTGACGAATTTCTGCGCTACAGAGCGGAAATGAATTTAAAAAAGAAACAGGGCGCGGATTTTTTCAGCGCCGCCGAAAATTCAAGCACTGGCTCTTTAAAGGAAGCGGAAATCGATTCAGGCACCGCCTCGGCGGAATTTATAAAAGGACTCTGGGGCGAATAAACAAGCCCTAAAAAGAAGAAGGAGAAAATTATTATGTCAATCAATTCAACAGAAAACGCAATAAGATATTCAGACGAGCTTGACAATATGTTCAGGCAGAAGAGTGCCACGGGATTTTTTGCAGACAATGCTCTTGCGACAAAATTCGTAGGTGCGAAAACGGTTATAATCCCCGATGTTGACTTTCAGGGTCTTGCAGACTATGACAGAGACACCGGCTTTTCAAGAGGCGCTATAACCGTAAGCAACACCTCTTACACCATGAAGATGGACCGCGCGCGTTCTCTTCAGATAGACAGAGAGGATATGGACGAGACAGGCATTGCAAATCTCGCGGGAAAAATTCTCGGAGAATATGTCCGCACAAAGGTTGTTCCCGAATGCGACGCTTATGTTCTTTCAAAGCTTGCAGGTCTTGCGGTAAGCCGCAGCAACATTGTTGACGGCGACGCCTCAAAGCCCTACGATACCCTTTGCAAGCTTATAAACAAGGTCCGCGAGGCGGCAGGCTTTGACGAGGAGCTTGTAGCCTTTATAAACGGCGGAATGTACGCCGCTCTTGAAAATTCAAATGAAATTTCAAGAATGATCACCGTTTCCGATTTTAAGCAGGGCGATATCAATTTAAAAGTAAAATCCATTAACGGAGTAGCTCTTATTCCTGTTGTTTCGGAAAGAATGAAAACAGGTTATACATTTAATAACACCTCCCTCGGCGGATTTACTCCCCTTTCCTCCGCTAAGGAAATCTACATGCTTGTTTGTCCTAAGAGCGCCGCTCATCTTGTAAAGAAAACCGAGCAGATGAGAATTTTCACACCTGAGCAGAACATTGACGCCGACGCTTACAAATTCGACTACAGAATTTATTACGATGTATTTGTCAAAAAGAGCGGTCTTGACAGCATCTGGGCATTTATTTCACCTGCCGTAAGCGTTTCTCAGCAGCCTGCTTCGGCTTCAAAAACTGCCGGCAGTATCAGCGGCTCGCTCAGCGTTAAAGCAACCGCCACAAGCGGAACTCTTACCTATCAGTGGTATTCATGCGAAAATGAAAACAAGGCAGGAGCCGTAAAGATTGCGAACGCGACATCTTCGTCGTTTACAATTCCGACCGACCTTACAGTCGGCAAGTATTATTACTTTGTCCGTATGACGGTTGACGGAATTTCTTCAACAGACTCTTCTGTAGCGGTTATCACCGTAGCTTAAGGCTGTTATAAGTATAAATCTGCCGTTTTGTCTTTCCGTACAGGAAAGGCAAAACGGTAATTTAAAAGGAGGATAATTATGGAGCTTTCACCGAAAGCGATAAGCGAAGAATATAAAAAGAGTGTGAATTTCAAGGAATCTCTCGGAGAAAAGGGCATGTTCGAGCAGAACAGAATAAACGAAAGATTTTACATAGGCGACCAATGGTACAACTCGGTTTCGGGAAATGACCGTCCGCTTGTGAGGCACAACGTTATAAAAAGAATCGGCGAATATAAAATAGCGCAGGTACTAAGCAGACCCGTAACGGTTGAAATAACCGCCGAGGGAGTACCCGATTACAGAAAAAAAGCCGCAAAGCCGTTAAGACAGAAAAATGAATTCAATTTTTCCGACAAGCTGAGTGAGGAAGAAATAAACTGCATTATGAGGGCGCTTACAGAATACCGCTTAACTACCGCAAAAAGAGTGGGCTTTAAAAAGCTTTGCTGTGACATCTTAAAAAAGGCATACATAAGCGGAACGGGAATTCTTTACACTTACTGGGACAGCTCTGTTAAAACGGGTTTATTCATGGACAAGGAAAAAAGCATTGCGATAAACGGAGATATCTGCTGTGAGGTCTTAAATGCGGAAAATGTATGCTTCGCAGACCCCTTTGAGCAGGACACGCAGGCTCAGCCATATATAATTATTGCAAACTCCTGCGATATACAGAGCGTTATAAGAGAAGCTTTAAAATTCGGTGCGGACAAGCGAATGCTTTCAAATATCAAGCCTCAAAGGAACAACATGGTAACCGTTTACACAAAGCTTTTCAAGACCTCGGATTCCTCCGGCAGGGTGTCCGTAAAATGTATAAAGACCACCGACAGCGCGGTTATAAGACCGGTATTTGACACCCGTCTTACAAAATACCCGATAGAGGTTTTAAGATGGGAAGAAAGAGGCAATATGATTTACGGGGAGAGCGAGGTTACATACCTTGTTGCAAACCAGATTGCCATTAACCGAATGATAACCGCGTCGGTCTGGGCGACAATGTCAAAGGGAATGCCGCTTATGGTAGTAAACGGAGACACGGTTCCCGACGGAATTACAAACGACCCCGGACAGATAATCAAAATTTACGGCTCAAACGAGGATATCAATTCGGCGGTAAAATTTATCGATCCGCCCGATTTCAGCAACGACCTTATAAACGGTGTAAACGATCTGATTAAAAACACGCTTACCCAAAGCGGGGCAAACGAGGTAGCTCTCGGAGACAGCAAGGCGGAAAACGCCACCGCGCTGACGGCTATGCAGAATGCCGCGTCCCTCCCCCTTATTATTTTAAGGGACAGATTTTATCATTTTATCGAAAATGTGACAAGAATTTGGCTTGATTTCTGGGTCACTCAGTACGGCAACAGGAAAATCAAGCTTGAAAACGAGGACGGAATATTCTACATTCCTTTTTACGCCGAAAGATACAAGGACCTTTATCTTAACGCAAAAATCTGCGCCGAGGACGAAAGCGGACAAGAGGAGCAAAGCATAAAGCTTTTAGGGGAGCTTTTCGACAAGGGAGTTATCAACAAATACGAATATTTAAAGAGACTTCCGAAAAATTATATACCCGATTTAAACGAGCTTATAGACGGGGCAAGAAAGGATGAGAAAAATGACGGTTAACGATATATACAACAGAGTTTTAATTCTTTTAGGCGAGGACGGATTAAGAGAAGAATTAAATGACGATACGCTCTCTAAGTCGCATTTTCTTTCATCCTTTAACGAAATAATGAGCGACCTTACCGATGAGGAAAATGAATACGGAATGTATTGCGAGCTTGACTTGCCTCAGCCCTTAAGGCAGGCGGCGCTTTACGGAACGGCAATGCTTTTATCCCTTGAAAACGGTCAGACCGAATCAAACCGCATTTTCTGCGAGCTTTACAATTCTAAGCGCGCGGCGGCAAAGGGCAGATTAAAGCAGATAAAAAATGTAATTCCGACAGCTTAAGGTGACAGACTATGAAGTATACATTTTTAAAAGAAAAGTTCGAAAAAAATCTTTTTATAAAGGATTTTTCGCGCGGAATAAAATCAGGCGGAGCATCTGACGACAAGTCTTTTGACTTTTTATCCGAAAGCAACAATATGATTTTTAAAAACGGGCGGCTTGAAACAAGAAACGGTTTAAAGATAAAGCAGACTGTTGCAAACGATACCTTTTACCCTTACAGGATTAAAAGCCTTTCCTACACGGGAACCGAGTTTTATTTCGGCGGCAAGGGCTACAGCGCGGCATACTGCGTCGACACCGACAAGGTAAGCGGCGATATGATAAGAGTTTTTCTTATTGACCGTGAATTTAACATAACCGAGCCGTCGGCAATAATGCTTAACCGAATTGACTCAACATATTTTTCGAGATTTGACAATGTCATTTTCATTTCATCAAAGCCTATAACGGGAAGCGGATTTTTCGCGTTTATAAGAACCAAAGAGGAAAATTCGGGCACCTTGGGCTACAGAATATACGAGCTTAAATCCGATTTATCGGGATTCACGGAATGCTACAGCGAATCGGTCTACATTCCGGTTGTTTACATGAACGGGCGGGGCAACAAATTTAATCTGATAACGGACGAAAATTTCAAGTCTCTGCCCGACCCGGCAAAGCCGGAGCCTTTAAATCTTTTAAATTCCGCTTTTTACGCCTACTACACCTCCGACAGCTCCTCAAATTCATTTAAGCTTCCCTTTATGAATCTTGATTCCGACAAAGGAATTATCTGCAAGGTTTATACAGAGCCGGGGGTATATTCAAAGTTTACAATACTCGGAAGCGCAGAGGAATCGGACGCGGTTTCGCTTTATTCCTACAGTGCGAAGCTGCATCTTGACAGGAGCAACGGAGTTTTCAAATTTACCGTAAACGGCTCGCCGCTCAGCGTTCCCGCCTCTTCAAGCTACGGAATAAACAACATAGAGGTTCTCGCCCACAAAACGACCGAGGGCGGAAAGGAAAAGATATTTTCCTGCAGCGGCTGCACCGAATACAATTCAAGATTTTATTTTTACGGCAGCAGTGTTTCTCCCGACGAGGTTTTCTCAACAAGAAATACCGCAAAGCTATACTTTCCTAAGACCGGAACGGTTATTTTAGGAAAATCGGGCTCTAAAATTTCGGCAATGGGAACCGTTTGCAACAAGCTTGTGGCTTTTAAGGAAAATGAAATCTACAGAATAAGTCAGGGTAACACGAAAACCTACACCTCAGGCGATATTGTCGGCGTTTCCACCGATTTTACAAACACCGAACAGCTTAAAGCCGAGCCCGTTCACAATCTGGTCGGGTGCGACTGTCCGAAAACGGTTATGCCATGCTCGAACAGGCTTATATGGTTAAATTCAAGCGGAAAGGTTTATACCCTTGCCACCACCACCTACGGAAAGGAAAACAATATTTTTGAGATTTCCGAATTCATTTCCGATTTTTTAAAAAACGAGACAAAGGAAAATATGAAATCCGCTTCCGCAATTTCCTTTGACGGGCATTACATGCTTATTATAGGAGAAAGCATTTATATTCTTAATTACAAGACAAAGGATTTCGGATATCCCGAAAAATATTCTGGCGCGCTGTCAAGCGACGGGTCTGTTTCGTGGTATTTATATAAAAACGCTTTAAGCGGATTAAACGCAAGCTGTATCGGAATAGGCTCTGTGCCTGCCGTTTGCTGTAACGCCGAATCGGATTTAAGCTATATAAGCGTTTTTGAGGGAAACAATGACGAGGTTAAACTTAGAAAAAACAATGAGGATACAACCGAGAATAAAAAGATATCCTGCGGGTTTAAAACGCAATATATTGATTTTTCCCTGCCGCTGCAGAAAAAGAGGCTGAATGAAATAATACTTGACATTTCCGCAAGCTCTGATGTAACCTTAAAAGCGGAGCTTGACGGTGTCGAAAAATGTTATATTATAAGACCCGACAAAAACGGTTCTATGATAAGATTAAGACCGTTTTCCTTTCCCTTTTACAAACTGAAAATCGGTTTTTCGTCCGATAATAATTTCAGCTTCGGAAGCATAATGTTTAAATACAGCATATAAAAGGAATGATTTTTTAATATGAAAAGAACGGCTCTGATTATTCTGTCGGTTATTATGCTTCTTTGCGGCTGTACGGCGGCGCCCGAGAAAAACAAATCCGAAGAGAGGATTTATGACGACGGAAAATACCTTACGGGAATCTGGATGACATTTACAGAAATAAAAACGATGTTTTTAAGCGGAGATTTCAGATCCGCCTTTGACGGTGCGGTAGAAAACCTGAAAACCGCAAAGATTACCGACCTTTATTTTCATGTCAGAGCCTTCTGCGACTCGGTTTTCCCCTCGGAATACTTTCCGACAGCCGAATATGTGCAAAATCTCGATTATGACCCTTTTAAATATGTAATAGAAAAGTGCCACGCGGAAAACATTCGGGTTCACGCATGGATAAATCCATACAGGGTAAAAAAGGATATTACCGATATTGAGACTTTAAACCATAACAGTCCCGCATACATTTGGCTTAAGGACGAAAATGCCGGCAACGACCGAAATGTTATAATCTGCAATGAGGGAATTTACTTAAATCCCGCGTCCGCCGAGGCAAGAGCGCTTGTTTTAAACGGAATAAGGGAAATACTTAATAATTATGCCGTTGACGGAATACATTTTGACGATTATTTTTACCCCTCAACCGATGAATCGATTGACGCCGCCGATTATGCCGAATATTGTAAGACCGCAAAGTCTCCGTTAGCTCTTGAGGATTACAGACGGGCAAATGTCAGCGCGCTTATCAGCGGAGTTTACACGGCGGTTAAGTTTGTAAACAAAAAAATTGTTTTCAGCATAAGCCCCGCGGCGTCAATTGAAAACAATTACAACAAGCTCTATGCCGACATAGAGTCGTGGATAAAAAGCGGCTGTATAGATATGATTATTCCCCAGCTTTATTTCGGATTTGACTACCCCGACAGCAATTTCCGTTTCAAAAAGCTTTTAAGCGACTGGAAAACTATCGCGAAAAAAGGAAGTACAAGGCTTATTATAGGGCTTGCCTGCTACAAAACAGGCACCGAGACCGATCCAGACTTCAAGGAATGGAAGGACGGGGCGGACATTATTTCAAAGCAGGTTAAAATCTGCAAAAATGACAGCCTTGTCCGAGGTCATATTTACTTTTCGTATTCCTATCTTTTTTCGGACGAAGAAATCCTTAAAAAATCAAGGGAATACATAATTAAGAGTTAAAATAATTTGAACCGAAAAAATACATTTTTTTATTTCCCAAAGCCATTGACATAATTGTATTATTCGGGTATAATATGATTAGAATATTACTATCACAAAAATTTAAGGAGGTATCGGTATGAATATTCGTCCGTCTGCCGCAATCCGTCAAAATTATAATGAGATTGCCGATTTATGCCGAGAAACCGCAGAGCCTATATTCCTTACCAAGAACGGCGAGGGAGATTTGGTCGTTATGGATATTGAAACTTTCAACCGTTGGGAAAAGATGCTGAAATTAAGAGAAGAGCTGCTTGCCGCCGAGGAAGACAGGTTAGCCGGCAGAAACGGTTGCTCTGTCGATGAGCTTGACAAATACCTTGATGATATAATTGCCGAGGTATAATTTATGGCTGAAAAGAAATATAAAGTGATTGTTTCTGACAGGGCAAAGCAAATGCTTGGAACTCACATTCGTTTTTTAGCTCAGGTTAACAAAGACGCCGCCGTTGCTAAAAAGAAAGAATTGATAACGGCAATCCGTTCTTTGGAAAGTATGCCGCAACGGTTTTCTTTCTTTGAGGAAAACTATATTCCTCCTAACAAATATCATAAGATGTTCGTTAAAAACTGGTATCTTATTCTATATCAAATTAAGGATGAAACAGTATTTGTCGACTGTATTCTTGATTGTCGGAAGGATTACAGTTGGCTTGTTAAATCACTTTAGACAGCAGAATAAAAACAGCATAAAATAAAAAAACAGCAAAACAGCGCCTGCGGAAAAATTTCCGCAGGCGCTTAACTATAATCAAAATTTAATTGTTTTCAAAATAAATTCTTTCCGCGCTCTTTGAGCCTTTAATTACCTTAAAGCCTCTGCGGCGAAGCCTTGCGATTATCTTATCCTCAAGGCATACAAAGAAATCCTCATGGAAGAGCGCCCATAAAGTAAACCCGACGAGAACCGCCTCAAATACACTTAATAATACTCCCGAAAAACTCATAAGATTACCTCCGACGAACATCTGTTCGTTTCACTGATTTTATTATAACCTGATAAAAGAATTTTGTCAAGACATTTTTGAAAAATTTTTATCAGCCTTATGCTAATATAATAATATGTTCGGTGTCCCGAAATATTCTCTCCTAAAAAATAAAAATGTCGGTTGTAATTTAAACGCCGATATGTTAAAATTATAATGTATACTTAATAAAGGAATGTTATATATGGAAAACAGTGAAAAGAAAAAGGTTTTAAGCTGTATTCAGCCGAGCGGAATGCTGACATTGGGCAACTATCTCGGAGCGCTCAAAAGCTGGATTGCCATGCAGGAGGATTTTGACTGCATTTATGCGGTCGCAGATCTTCATGCGATAACCGTAAGACAGGAGCCTGCAAAATTCCGCGCACAGATCTATTCTACCTGCGCGCTTCTTCTCGCGCTCGGTCTTGATCCTGAAAAGAATACTCTTTTCATTCAGTCTCATATTCCTGAGCATTCTCAGCTTACATGGCTCCTTTCCTGCTACACGCAGTTCGGCGAACTTTCGAGAATGACGCAGTTTAAGGATAAATCCGCAAAGCATGCCGATAATGTCAATCTCGGACTTTTTTCATATCCCGTGCTTATGGCGGCGGATATTCTGCTTTATAAGCCGGATTATGTTCCTGTAGGCGCGGACCAGAAACAGCACCTTGAAATAGCCCGCGATATCGCTTCCCGTTTCAACGGGATTTACGGAGACGTTTTCAAGCTTCCCGAGGCATATATACCGAAAAACGGCGCAAGAATTATGTCCTTGCAGGATCCGACCAAAAAAATGTCTAAGTCGGACGAAAATCAGAACGGCTATGTTGCAATTCTTGACGACAGGGATACAATCATAAGAAAATTCAAGCGCGCCGTAACCGACAGCGGCTCCGAGGTGGTTATGCGCGAGGATAAACAGGGCATATCCAATCTCATAAAAATATACAGCTGTGTTACGGATAAAACCGTAAGCGAGGTTGAAAAGGAATTCGAGGGCAAGGGCTACGGCGACTTTAAGCTTGCCGTAGGAGAGGCGGTTGCCGACGAGCTTGCGCCCATTAAGGAAAATTACGAAAAAATCATTTCGGATAAAGCCGAAATCGAGAGAATTTTTTCCTTAGGCGACGCGGCCGCGGAAAAAATCGCAAGAAAGACCTATTGCAAGGCAATGAAAAAGGTCGGTTATGTTTTATGAGCGACGCAGGCAGGGAGTTAAATCAAGCTTATAAAAAGGTTAAAAGCTTTGCCGCGGCAAACAGATTTCCCCATGCTTTTTTAATTGAGGGAACCGATGAAAGCGAGTGCGAAGCGCTTGCCTTGATGATAGCAAGGACCGCTGTTTGTAAAAACGGCTCGGCGCCATGCGGGAATTGTCCCGAATGCCTGAAGGCGGAGCACGGCTCGCACCCCGATATAGAAGAAATAACCCCTTTAAAGGATAAAAAGAACATAACCGTAAGCCAGATAAGGGAGATTATAAGCAAAGCCTTTATAATTCCGCATTCGGGAAAAAGAAAGGTGTTTATAATAAAGGACGCGCATAAGATGAACGAGCAGGCGCAGAACGCTCTTCTTAAAATTCTTGAGGAACCGCCTAAATATGTTGTGTTCGTACTGACGGCGGCTTCAAGAACTCTTCTTTTAAATACCGTTCTTTCAAGATGTATTCTTTTAACCCTTTCTTTTTCTGAAAACAGTGAACAGTCGGACAGGGCAGACAGCCTTGCGAAGCAGTACCTTGAATTTTTTAAGGCAGGAAAAGAATACGATATGCTGCTTGTGATGAAAAGCTTTGAAAAGGACCGCGCTCTTGCGGACGAATTTTTCTCAAGGCTCAGAGCAAATGCGGTGCAGGAGCTTAAAAGCAATTTAAGCTCGCCCGTATATTCGAAAATGCTCACAAAGCTTTGCGGCGAAATTCCTAAATGGCAGCAGCTTCTTAAAACAAATGTGAATTTGGCGCTTTTATCATGTGCGGCGTCAAATATGGAGGATTATAAATGACCAAGGTCATATCTGTAAAATTCAAAGAGGGCGGAAGGTCTTACTTTTTCGACCCGAATAAATTAAATCTTAAAATAAATGACAGCGTTATTGTTGAAACGGCTAACGGAAACGCTTTCGGAACCGTATGCTCCAAAATAAAAGAAATTGACGACGGTCAGCTTAAATCCGAGCTTAAAAGAGTTTTAAGGCTCGCTACCGACGCTGACAGAAGACGCCTTTTCGATAACAAGCAGAAGGAAAAGGACGCTTTTAAGATCTGCGAAAGAAAAATCGAAGAGCATAAGCTTGAAATGAAGCTTGTCGATGTTGAATATTCGTTTGACGGCGGAAAGATAATATTTTTCTTCACTGCCGACGGCAGAGTTGATTTCAGAGAGCTTGTAAAGGACCTCGCTAACAGCTTCCACACAAGAATAGAGCTAAGACAGATAGGTGTGCGCGACGAGGCGAGAATGCTCGGAGGAATAGGAATTTGCGGTCAGCCCTATTGCTGCAAAAGATTTCTTGACGATTTTCAGCCCGTTACGATTAAAATGGCTAAGGATCAGGGACTTTCTCTTAATCCGGCAAAAATTTCCGGCAGCTGCGGAAGGCTGATGTGCTGTCTTAAATATGAAGAGGACTCCTACAAGCATCTTCTTTCTATTACCCCGAGTATAGGAACACTGGTTAAGACACCTGAGGGAACAGGCACGGTTGTCGACTCAAATCTTATCTCGGGCGAGCTGTCTGTCAAGCCT
Source organism: Ruminococcaceae bacterium UBA737 (assembly GCA_002297415.1). GTDB lineage: Bacteria > Bacillota > Clostridia > Oscillospirales > Acutalibacteraceae > UBA737. The sequence continues at coordinate 4,921 of DBKZ01000094.1, read as the reverse complement.
GAGGACGGCGAGGGAATGCCCTTTAAAACCCACAGAAGCCGTGTAAAAGTGCTTTCAAAGCCCAAAAAAGGTGAAAAATCCCCTGAAAATTCTAAATCTGACAAATAATACAGATATTTACTCTTGCATTTTTTATGATTTGTTGTTACAATACTGTTAGTAACCGCTGACTTTTTAAGTCTCGATGTACTATATTTAACGCTTAATGGAGGTGTGACCGATGGCTTATAAGATTTCTGATGAATGCATCAGCTGCGGTTCTTGTGCCGCAGGATGTCCTTGCGAAGCTATCTCCGAGGGAGAAACCCATTACGAGATAGACGCTGATAAGTGCTGCAGCTGCGGTGCTTGCGCTGCCGGATGTCCTGTTGAAGCAATTTCCGAGGACTGATACTTAAAAAAAGTACACGGAAGGGTTTTAAAAAACCTTTCCGTGCTTTTTTAATCGAATAAAAAAAGTTTACCAAATTTTTAAGGATTTTAAGTCGAAAAATCTACTAAAAAAACTCTTTACAGACCGTAAACAGATTTACATAAAATTTAATTCATTTTACGTCTGCATAAACGGTAATTAACCTTTTCCAACGAGTTATCCACCGTAAATTTTCCGATTTAACCCATAAATTGCCAAATATTCACCCCAAACGGTTGAATAGTCGGTGGATAAGTTTGATAACTTATAAGGTTGAATCAGTTTACATAAAGTATAAAAATGCAAAATTCAGGCGAATAAAAACGAATATTTTAAAAGAGAATATAAAAAAGCGCCGCCATAAGCATTTTATCGCCTTTTTCGCTTGAAAGAAGCAGAATAATTCCTAAAATCAAAAAGAGATCGGGGTCGGAGCTAAGGGCGTTCATATTGCCCGAATTAAGCCCGAGACCGTTTAAAACAGAGCCTATAAAATTGCTGTCCTGTCCGCGGTTCGGTTTTTGATTTCGGCTGTTTTCCCGCGCGCTTTCCTGTTTTCTTTGCTCGCTCGGTCTTTGATAAGCGGGTGTTCTGTTTAATCTGACAAACGGCGGAGCAGGCGGCATTTTATGAACAGAGCGGTCGAATTTGCTTTTGGAATTCATTTCGCGCATTCTTTCAACCGCTTTTTGTGTTTCGCGTAAAAATTCTTCGTTAGATAAATCAGCCATAAATTCACCGCCCCAGAGTTTAGTTCTGTATTACTTAAATTTTTTTAAAAATCAAGAAGTCCGCATTCTTTAAGATAAGGGAGCATTTCTATAAGCTTGATAAGCTTAACCGCCGCGTCCACCTTATTTCGGCGCTCCTCGCTTAGGTTGGGCTTAAGTGCCATTAAAAGCGCAATTCTTTTATCGTCCGATTTTGAGTTAAGCTTAGAAAAAACAGGCATAAGCTTTTTTATATACTGCGGATCGGGCCCCGATTTATCATATTCCTTAGGCTCGTCGCTTTGAGAGCCTAAAAGCCCCTCTGCCATTCGGCGGACCTGTTCCATGCTTTCGGGGTCGTTTAAAATGCCCTCAAGCTTTGAAGATAAATCATCCATTCTTTTTTCCGCCGCCTAAAAAGTTATTGAGAATTCCCTGCGCCTTTTTTCCGCTTAATATTTTTTTAAGCTGTTCCTTATCATTTAAGACATTTAAAATATTTTGCCGGTCGGTGTCGCTTAATTTATTTAAAAGCGCCCTTGTATCACCTGCTTTGGCTTTTTCCAAGGAGCTTTTATCAATGCCGGAGCTTTGAGCCGCACGCATTATTTTATCTAAATCATAATTTCTGTTATTCATATACATCACCCTATTACTAATTTTATGAGGTTAAAGGCTATGAGATTACTTATTATTTCAGATTCGCACGGCAGACATGAAATTGCCGACAGAATTATAGGAGAAAACAAAGACGCCGAGCATATATTTTTTCTCGGGGATAAGACAGAGGATATCGAAGATTGCCAATGCAAATATCCGAATATTGCCTTTCATATCGTAAAGGGAAACTGCGATATGTTTTCGAAATATCCGAATTGTGATATTATAAGAATAGAAAACACAAACATCCTTTTTTGCCATGGGCATACTTTTTCCGTTAAGTTTACTAAAGACATCTTAGCGGATTATGCCTTAAAAAACGATTGCGCTTTAGCGCTTTTCGGGCACACTCATCAAGCCTATGAGGGATATGTAAACGGGGTTTATCTCGTAAACCCAGGGTCATGCGCCGAGCCGAGGGACGGCAGGGGCTCTTATGCCGTTATAGACATAAGAGACAACGGCATACTTGCAAGTATTATAAGAATCTGAGGTTTTTATGCAGCTTACTTTAACAAACGCCACCGTAGAGCTTTCGGGAGAAAGCATTCTTGAAAATATAAATATAGAGGTAAATACCGGCGACAAGGTTGGAATTATCGGCAGAAACGGGTGCGGAAAAACCACCCTTTTAAAGGCGATTTACGGAGCCTATGATGTAATTCCGGCAAGCTCTAAGAGCATAACCTCGGGGACCGTGATAGGAATGCTTGACCAGATGACCTTTGAGGACGAAAGCAGGACCTTGCTCGATGAAATTTTAACGGCATATTCTCATATCACCGAGCTTAAAGAAAAGCTTGACGCTTCCCTTTTAAAAATGGAGAACGACCAAAGCGAGGAAAACATAAGGGAATACACTCTTCTGCTCGATATGTTTACGAATGCCGGCGGATTTTATTTCGAGAAGGAATATGAGGCGGCGCTGTCGCGTTTCGGTTTTTCAAAAGACGATAAATCAAAAAAGCTCAGCGAATTTTCGGGAGGTCAAAGGACAAAAATAGCCTTTTTAAGGCTTCTTCTTTCAAAGCCCGATATTCTTCTTCTCGACGAGCCGACAAACCATCTCGATGTCGGAGCGATTTCATGGCTTGAAAGCTATATAAGAGAGTATAAAAAAGCGGTAATAACGGTATCGCATGACAGAATGTTTCTTGATAACACGGTAAACCGAATTTATGATATCGAAAACAAAAAAGCGCATTATTATGCAGGAAATTATTCTTTTTTTGCCGAGGAAAAGAAAAAGCGCCAAGCCTTGGCTTTAAAAAAATACGAGGCTCAGCAGGAGAAAATTAAAAGGCTTAACGATTTAGCCGAAAGATTTCGCTATAAGGCTACCAAAGCTAAAATGGCGCAATCCAAGCTAAAGCAAATAGAGCGGATGGATATTTTGGACGCTCCCGAAAAATCGGACACAAGAACCTTTAATTTCAAGCTTTCGCCGAGATACAAAAGCAGTGAGACGGCGCTGACCGTCAGAAATCTCGAAATCGGATTTGACAAAAAATTAGCCGTGCTTAATTTTACGGTTCAAAGAGGCGACCGAATAGGCATTATAGGTCAAAACGGCATAGGAAAATCAACCCTGTTAAAAACCCTCACGGGCTCCGTAAAGAAAATTTCGGGAGAATTTTTATTCGGAAAACAGGTGGATATCGGATATTTCGACCAGCAGATGGCGCATTTTAAAGGCGGTATTTCCGTGCTTGACGATTTCTTTTCTTCTTACCCTTATTTTACGGAATTTGAGGCAAGGAGCATTTTAGGCAGATTTCTTTTTACGGGCGAAGAGGTTTTTAAAACCCTTGATATGCTTTCTGGCGGAGAAAAGGTAAGGCTTGCCCTTTGCAAGCTTTTTATAAAACAGCCTAATTTTCTTATTCTCGACGAGCCTACGAACCACATGGACATTGAGTCTAAAGAAGCGCTCGAGGATATTTTATCGGAATACGGCGGAACAATGCTTTTTGTTTCCCACGACAGATATTTTATTAAAAAGCTTTCAAATAAGCTTCTTGATTTTGAGCCTGACGGCACCCGATTTTATGAATACGGATATTCTCAGTATTTAAGCTCGCATACCGAAAGCGTTCCCGAAGAAACACATAGCTTTGAGAAAAAAGAAAAAAAGGAAAAGAGCAATTATGTAACCCCGGGTAAGCTTAAAGCGAGAAAGGAACGAGCCATAAGCAAGATTGAGCAGGAAATAGAAAAGGCGGAAAAAACAGCCGTGGAATTAAAAGCAGAGCTTAATGATGAAAAAAATATTTCCGATTATGTGCTTTTGCAGGAGCTGTCAGATAAGCTTGAATTAAATCAGCAGAATCTGCTTGAGCTTATGGAAGAATGGGAAAGGCTCTGCGAGGAATAAATAAGGCTAAAAATTATATTTAATTTTTGTGCCGTGAGGCACACATCTGTCTAATATCTAAAATCTAATGTCTAACATCTAGAAGAATACCCCCTCAGTCGCGCATAAAGCGCGACTACGCTTTTCCTCCGGAAGACGGGAACCCTTTTGTCTGCTGTCGCAGACATTTCCCCTAACAGGGGAATCACCTCTGTATTGACATTCGTCAATAAGAAGGGAGCCTTTTCTTTAGTCTCCGCAAAAACCCAAGCTTCCCCTTTAGACGAAAGGGGAAGTGGGTCAGCCTGAAAGGCTGAGCCGATAGGGTTTGGTTATATCAGCGGCGAAGCCGCACAATTCTTATTCCGTCTCAAACACCTCTCTAATCAGCCTAACCCCTAACTTAAAACCTGCTGTAAAGGCTCTTACTTCTTCTTCACAGGAAACCTCGGACTCCGCCTTTTCAAATGCTTCGAACAAAGCTTTTTGTTCTTGTGTAAGCTCCGCTTTTAATTTATCTTCAAGAAAAATTGCTTTATCAATCGTTTCACCGTCGGTTATTTTGCGTTCAAACGGTGCAATATTTCCGTAATANNAGATTTTCTAAAATAGTCATGGTTTTATCTCCTTTTATTTTTTGCGATAAATGATTATAACATAAATTTTTTATTATTGTTTCAAAAAGGATATATGTTTCCTTTGTTAAAAGAAAATGTTTTACGGAAAGATAAGTAAATTTTATAAGATTTTTTTGTGCCGCAAGGCACATCTGTCTAATATCTAAAA
>DBKZ01000015.1 GCA_002297415.1 Ruminococcaceae bacterium UBA737 | reverse complement strand
GGCAGGTCAATGCCGTCGGGCACGGTTATGTAAGCATTATTGTTTTTATACTTTACAGTAAACATATAATCACCGAAATAGATTATACTCTTTTTCGACAATAATATCAATAAAAAACAGGAGAAAAATTATGAGAGACGATATTTGCACCATTCCCGTAAGCGAGGTTTTTGAACAGCGCGACGGCTGCCCGATATGCCGTATGCGCGATACGATTGAGGAGCGTATGACCGATTATATTTTGGGCGACGCTATGATGGAGCCGGACGTTCGCATTGAAACAAATGAAAGCGGATTTTGTCTGCACCACTATGAAAAAATGCTTAAAATGCGAGGCAGATTACAGCTTGCTTTAATGCTTGAAAGCCATATAAAAAGCGTTAAATCCGATGTTTTTGATAAAAAGCTTTTTAATTCCTCATCTAAAAAGCAAAATAAAATCGGAAAGCTTTCAGACAGCTGTTTTGTATGCGATAAAATAGAGTGGGGAGTAAGCAGAATGATTGAAACCGTTTATCGCTCATACGAAAAGGAAAAGGATTTCAGAAGCCTTTTTAACGCTCAGCCTCAGTTTTGCCTTAAGCATTATAAAATGCTTTGCGAAAAAGCCGACAAAAAAGCAATGCCGTCGTATTACGGGGAGTTTATAAAAAATCTTAACAGTATAACATCGGGTTATCTTGGGTCGCTTTGCGATGATATTTCAAAGTACTGCACTATGTATGATTACAGAAATTCAGGCGGAAATGCCGATTGGGGAAGCTCTAAGGATTCTGTTGAGCGTGCAGTCGAATTCTTATCGGGTGTAAATGAAATAAATTAACATAAAGTCGTTTTATGTATATCGGTGGATAATTTTAGCCTTTAAAACGGGGATTTTTCAACATTTCCACCGAGTTATCCACATTTTTTATGTAAACCTGAATATAAAAGCCCCTTTTTGCTCAAAATACCATTAAAAGTAAGACAGAAAAAAGGGTGGTTTTTTGGTTAAGGGAGTTAATAAGACCGTAATTGAAATCAATGATACAGGAAGCCGTTTCTTTGAGAAAGTGGTTTTTTATGTTTCTTCAAATTGTTCGAGTATGAGCGCCGCTCAGCTTGAAAAAGCGGCTAATGCCTTTGCCGCAGGGCTTAATTCAGGCTGTACGGGAAAAATGCCGCTCAGAAAAAGAGTAAGGCTTAAAAAATGGGTCAAAATCTCTCTTTGCTGTATAGGAATTCTGGCGGCTGCAGTAACGGCAATCATCCTTATTTTTTAACAAATAATAAATTATTGCAGGCAGACTTTAAGTTTGCTTGCATTTTTTATTTTTATATGTTATTATTATAATAATTTATATTATTCGGAGAATAAAATAGTGGAAAATTTAAAGCTTGCATTAAATCTTTTCGCAAAAATGCTTATTATTTCGATTTTCGCCTTGTTCGCGATTATCGGCGTAAGCGTTATTTGCAATAATTTCTTTTCGAAAGAAATTGGGTATACCGCTTTCGGCACAAAAGAGGAAAACGGTAAATCGGAATTTCTGTATGAATATAAGAATTCCGACGGGGAAGACACCCTTAAAAAGGAATACGAGGATAAGGGTTATACCGTAACCACAACTTCCGAAAAGGAGCTTACGGATGCCGGCCGCGCAGTATTTGTAATTGTAAGCGCGATTATTGATATCTTTGCGGTTTATTCTATCGCATATCCTAAGATGTTAGGACTTGGCGCTAATGACAGAAATGCCTATGAATTCGGAAGAAAGAAAAAGGATATGCTTAAGGGCTTAAAGGTAGGCCTTATAGCTGAAATTCCGAATGCACTGTTCCTTGCGGCTTTAATTATCCTTAAAAACGGTGCTTTTAAGAATTTCAATATGTTCTATTATAAAATCGCATCAAGCTATCTTTTCGCCTTTTATGATATGATTTTAGGAAAAGGAAAGGTTGTCGCAGGCGATCTCGGAGCAATAAAGCTTATTCTTCTTGCTCTCTTGCTTTTAGTTATTCCTGCTGTTTCGGCGCTCGGATATGCCTTGGGCTTTAAGAATATTTTCATCGGCGAAAGATTGGTTTACGGTAAAAAAGGAGTTAAAAAGTAATGGCAGGTTTTTTCGGTTTGTTTAACTATGAAAAGGAAGGTCCGGGAATAAGCAAGGATGCTCCGAAGAAAAAGCCGTTCTTTGCTTTCTTTGATATCTTTTTCCGTAACTTCTGGAAATTTATTTCAATAAATGCAGTTTATTGCCTTTGCTGTGTCCCAGTAGTAACCTCGGGTCTTGCAAATGTAGGTATAACCAATGTTACAAGAAATATCGCAAGGGATAAGCATTCCTTCGGTCTTAGCGATTTTTTTGAGACAATAAAGAAAAACTGGAAACAGGGGCTTATAGCAGGAATTATAAATATTATTGTTACTGTTATAAACGCGTTTGCTGTTTATTTCTACTTTTTCCACCGTTCAAGCAGTAAGGTTGGCAGTGTAACGGATGTTATAGGTCTTGCCGTATGTATTTTTATCGCGTTTGTTTTCACGGTAATGCAGTATTATATGTGGACTATGATTATTACCTTTAATCTTCCGCTTAAAAATATTTATAAAAACAGCTTTAAATTCGTTTTTATAAATATCAAAGGAAATCTTGCGTGCTTCTTTTCAATTCTTCTTTCTTATGCGCTCTTTATAGGCGTGCTTGTGCTTATCGGTCTTGCCAATCTGCCGCTGGCTGTTGTTATAGTGGGCTTGCTTGCAATAATAATCCTGCCCTGCTTAAGATTTCTTATAATTCAGTTCTGCACTTTCCCTGCAATTAAGAAATATATGATTGACCCGTATTATGAGGAGCATCCGGATGACGATATAGAGCTCCGCAGAAATTTGGGACTTGAAATCAATGAAAAAACCGAAGAAGATAATTCGGAAGAGGAAAGCGAAGAAAAAACGGATAATGTATAATAAAAAAGAGGTGTCTTATGACGCCTCTTTTTTTATACCGAATATCATTCGAAGAAATCCGCAGAGAATTTTTGGGCTTTTAATAAGTACAACTTTCATAACAATACCTCCGTTTTTTACCTTTTTGAGCAGGAACAGCCGAGTATTATGACCCAGACGGCAAGCACAGCGACCAGACATTTCGGCGGAAGAAAACAGCTTATAAGAAGCCCTACCGCAAAGGTTATGGCAATTACGCCCTTGTTTTTTCTTCCTCTTCTCATATCCCGACCCCCAAGCACTTGCTAATAACATTATATAAAATTAAGATAAAAGTGTTACAAAGCAAGGATATTTGAAGAAAAATTATTATAAAACGAATTTTTGTGTGTATTTTAATATATTTGTCTAAAGGGTAAAATATAAGTGCAAGCAACCTCAAACCGTTTAATCGGTTTGAGGTTGCTTTATGACTTAACTGTTATTTAATGATACTGTCTTTTTCGGCTTTAATATAACGCATACGGTAAGCTTTCCGTTATCTAAGCGGTAGCTGATATCGCCTTTATATTTTCTTGCCGCAATTAAAACGCTTGAAATTCCTATTCCTTTTTGTTTAATCATAAGGTTTTCGATTTCAAGTTCGTCAATGCAGGGGTTGCTGCAAACTATAACGGTTTTATCCGAAACTGTTTTTATATTTACGGATATATCTTTTTCCTTTCCGCTTTCCTTACAGCCGTTAACCGCATTTTCAAGAATGTTTGAAAGAATTGCTACAAGGTCCGTATCGGAAACTCCGATATCGGGCTTAGTATCGGCGGATACCGAAACCGCTATGCCTTCATTCTGCGCCTTTTGATAAAAGCTGTTAAGAATTGCGTTGACCGTAACATGGGAACAGAATTCCGTTTGCTTAGAGCTGTCAAGGCTGATATTATACTCTTCGATATATTTAAGCGCGTCTAAAACATCGCCCTTTTTAAGCATGGCGGCAACATTGTTGTTGTGGTGTCTTATATCATGGCGGACGGTTTTGTTGTAAAGCTCGTTTTCCTTTGCGTTTTCAAGCTGATTTTGAAGATAAATAACATTCTGACGGGTAAGCTCCGCATTGCTTTCATCTATCATAGACCGTACAGTACCGAAGATAACCGTCAGTACAGAGGCATAAAGCATAACGGAAATTATAAACAGCGGAAGATAAACCTTAGCATTGCCGTACGATAACGCATTCAATCTGGAGAACTACATTCTGGAGCAGTTCGGTAAGGCTCTGGCCAATGCCGAGGAGGATGCGTTCATCAACGGCAACGGCACCGGTCAGCCCCTGGGCATCCTCGCCGAAACCGGCGGCGCACAGGTCGGTGTGACTACGAAGTCCTCCGGCAAAGTGACAGCCGACGAGGTAATCGATCTGGTGTACTCCCTTAAGCGTCCCTACGCTGACGCTGCCCATCTACTGGCACTGGGGTGTAAACAGCCCATGGGGACAGTACACCGGTCCCTCAGGCAGCTACAATGTGACGCTGACCACCATCGACCGTGCAGCGCCCACCGTAACCTTTACCGTTTCATCCATCACCGCAAACGGCTTCAAAATCTCGGCAAGCTCCACAGCCACGGCAGATATCTGGCAGTACAGCGTAAACGGCGGCTCGTCCTGGACGCAGTTTTCAACCACGGCAGGAACCAGTGCCAGTGTGACCCTTTCTTCGCTGTCCCCGAATACAACTTACTCCACAAAGGTTCGGGCAAGGCGGCAGTACAACCAGGTCTATGGAACTTCCGGTACAACCAATGTAAAAACTCTGGGTGGCGCAGTGGTCAACAGCGTCAGTACGGTGACGGCAGATGCGGCAACGGTGAGCATTACCCTCAATGTGACTGTGTACGAAGCGTCCTACACCAACACGCTGGCAATCAAGAACGGCAGCATAACGATTCTTACCATTACGGGACTGTCATGGTCAAAGGGAACGGCGAACCGAACGGTTACGCTGACGGCAGACCAGCGCACTACGCTGCTGAACTCCATGGCATCCATGAAATCCTTTACCGGCACCTTTGCGGTCAGTTCTTTTCATGGGCAGCTTCAAATCGGCAGTACCTCCAGTAAAACCGCCACGGTGCAGACCACGGCAGCAAACTCCGGTCCCACGCTGAGTGGCTTTACCTACGAGGACAGCTACTCGACCACCAAGAACCTCACCGGGGACAATCAGCTGTTCGTGCAAAGCTACTCTACACTGAAGGTCACGCCCGGTACGGCAACGGCGAAGAACGGAGCATCCATTTCCAGCTACACCGCCTCCTGCAACGGCATTTCCGTTTCCAACACCACCGGCTCTGCGCTGACGGTGGGAAAGGTCGAGAAATCCGGCAGCGTGACGGTGACGCTGTCCATTACCGATTCCAGAGGTTACACCGCCACCGTGTCCAAGACCATCACGGTGATTCCGTACTCTAAGCCGAAGATATCCTCGGTGACGCTACGCCGCACCAACGACATCGAAGCGGAGATGCAGCTGAAGTTCAGCGGCTCCATTTCTGCCGTTTCCGTGGACGGGACGCAGAAAAACAGCGTGGTCTATGTGCGGTATCGGTACAAGAAAACCAGTGAGACAAGCTATGGCAGCTACACCAGTATCGTTTCCGGCACAACACGAAGCGGCACATCCTTCAGCTATTCCAATCTGGAACTTTGCAGTCTCGACTCCAACAGCTCCTACGACTTTCATCTACAGATCCAGGACAAGCTCTATTCTCTGAGCAGTCTGGATCTGTATTTTGTTGTGCCGCAGGGAACGCCGCTGATTGCACTGCGCAAGAAGAAGGTCGGCATCAACACACCGGACCCGCAAGCAACATTGGATGTAGACGGTAGCATTTATATGAACGGCTACAACATCCACGGTCATATGGGCAAAGTGGACGGTTCTACGACAGACCTCAATGATGTGCTGACTCCCGGATATTACTTTGCCATGTCTGCTTCCACTGCAAAGCATTTCCCGACCACCACGATCGGTATGCTGGAGGTCTTTCAGCCGGAAAGCTATTTTATTCAGCAGCGATACACCATCTACAATGGTTCTCGCATTTATATCCGGGCAAGGTACGGCGGCACATGGAATTCGTGGTACTCGGTATCGCTTACCGCTTCAACATAACAGCATAATTTGGAATCAAGGCACTCTGCGGAGTGTCTTTTTTCATACAAAAATTCAAATTTCAAAGGAGGACAAACAACATGAAAGAATTCTGGACGACCATTCAGGTGGTGTTCGCCGGTATTGGCGGCTGGCTCGGATGGTTCTTGGGAGGATGTGACGGCTTGCTTTACGCACTTCTGGCTTTCGTAGTCATCGACTACATCACCGGCATCATGTGCGCCGTGGTGGACAAGAAGCTGTCCAGCGAAGTCGGATTCAAGGGCATAAAAGAATTGGTTGACCCGT
>DBKZ01000002.1:4445-14681 GCA_002297415.1 Ruminococcaceae bacterium UBA737 | reverse complement strand
CCGCCGCTTTCGATAATTACTGCGAGGGCGAGTTAGTATGATAAAACTCCCGTTCGGAACTTCTTCCGAACGGGAGTTATTTTTTAATCTTCTGTAAGCAGTAATTGCTCTTTAAGTGCGCCTATCAGGTCGGCATATTCTCTGCCGTTTGCTGCAACATAACTTAATGATTTTATAATATAGTCTTTATTTACTGTTTTTATACGGTTTATCGCGGCAACCTTTGTTTTAATATCGCATTGTGATCTTAGTAAAATTTTAGTGCATCTTTCTACCAAATCGCCGTTATCGGTTACGAGCTTTTCACCCGATATTTTAATAACAACCTTATCTTTGACAGTTGCAGATAAAAAAACAGTCAAAGTATTTTCCGAATAAGAGCACTCAGTTTCAACCGCTTTATCATTTATAAACGCTTTAACCGTTGCCTTTTCTGAAAAGCCTCTAAAGAGAACCTTATAATTTCTTTTTTCCGGCAAGAGGGATAAATCACCGAGTGAAGGATGAATAATGAATTCGGGAGAATTGCTCCATTTTAGCTCAAATTCGGTTTGGGCAAAACAGCCGTTTTCGAATTCATTGCCGTCTCCACCGTCCTCATAAAGGCAGAAGCTATTGCTTTTAAGCGGAAAAACAATAATATCAAGACTTGAGTCATTTGAAAGCTTATAAGAATTATTCATCGGAATAATTGCTCCTGCTTTTGCAAAAACGGGATACTCGGATTTTTTTCTGTAAACCTTTAATTTGCGCGGTTTTAAGCTCCTGTAATGTGTTCCTTTAAAGAAATCAAAATAGTCTCCCTCGGGAAACCACACTTCTGTTTTTCCGAGCTCTGTTATACTGTTATCAGGGGATGTTATGGGCGCAACCATCAGCGAATCGCCGAACATATACTGATTTTTGCACTCATAAGCGCCTGAATTTTTCGGGTAATCATAATACATAGGTGAAATAAGGGGCAAGCCTGACTTATGCGTCTTATAGTTCATTGTGTAGATATAAGGAAAAAGCCTGTGGCGAAGTCTTAAATAGCTTTTTATTATCTCTTCGGTTTCGCCCTTAAAGCACCAAGGCTCTTTTCTTATAAAATCGTTGCATGTGCTGTGCAGGCGGTTTATAGGAGAAAATACTCCGAACTGAGTCCACCTGATCATAAGATTATCGTCACGGTAGCCGTCGGTGTGGCCGCCTATATCATGACTCCACCAAGAGTAGCCGATATTTGAAGCAGTAGAAGTGAAATAAGGCTGAAAATCAAGCGACTCCCATGTAACAAAGGTATCTCCCGAAAATCCGACAGGGTATCTCTGACTTCCCGGCCCCGAAAATCTCGAAAAGAACATCGGTCTTTTTCCGTTTCTTTTAATATCGGCAATATGTAAGTGATTAAGCATCCAAAGAGGATCTAAAACCTCACGCTCATCCTTAAACTTTCCGTCCTTATTTTCCTTGTGAATCCACCAATAGGATGTTCCCTGCTGCCAATCCATCCACCAGAAATCAACGCCGTCCTCCTCGTAAGGATGATGCAGAACATCGAAATAATTTTCCATAAATTTTTCGGAAAGAATATCAAAATAAACTCTTTTTCCGCTCTTAGGGTCAACTCCGCACTTTAGCGCCATTTCCTTATACATTTCCTCATAGCTGCAGACTCCGCCTGCAGGGTGAAGATTTAAAGAGGTTTTAAGTCCGTGTTCCTTTAAAAACTTTAAAAACGCCTTATAGTCGGGGAAAAGCTCCTTATTCCAAGTATATCCCGTCCAGCCCGAATAGGAATCCGGGAAAAGCGGGTCATGGTCCTTTTTATTTTCCGGAATATCAGTCAAATGCCAATCCATATCTATAACGCCTACAGAAAACGGAACATTTTCCTTTTCAAAGCGTAAAACCAGATTTTCATATTCTTCCTGAGTGTAAGCATAATATCTGCTCCACCAGTTACCGAGCGCAAAAGCCGGAAGCATAGGCGGAAAGCCTGTAAGCTTATAATAATCCTTTATAGCCTTTTTATATTCAAAGCCGTAACCGAAAAAGTACAAATCAAGAGTGTTTTTATGTCTTGTTTCAACCCACCCGTTTTCATTTAAAAGCATTCTGTCGGAATCGTCAAGCACGGAAAAGCCGTTTCTTGATATTATTCCTCTTTCAAGCTCAATGGCACCGTCCGCCCCGTCAAGCGTTTTTGCGGTACCGCCGAGGTCTTCAAAATAATCTCCGAAGCACCACTCGCTTGCAGGCTCGGTTTTAAGCCTGATTTTTAAAGTGTCATTTCTAAACGGCTCATTGACATTATAGCGAAGAACTAAATTATCGGTTTCTAAGGTAAGAATACCGTTGTCCTCATAATGAGAAAAAATATTTTTCTCAAAGTTTCTGAAAAATACCGTTTGGCTTGCTCTATCTTCAAATATTCCGTCCGAAGAATATTCGAGCCTTAAAAGCTGAGGTGTCAGTACCGTAAATCTGAATTTATCTCCCGAAACCGTATTTTCCTTTAAAGCCTCAGGAGCTGTGAAATATACAAATCTTTTTTTATCGCTCATAGCCAAAGCCTCCTTTATGCTTTTATTATATTATTTGTTTTTTATTTTAACAAGCAACAATTTTAATATATTTTAACACTATTTTAAGATTAAAGCATTTTCTTGCAACTGCCAAGCCCTAATAGTCATATTCTTTAACAAGGGGCGGTGATAACTATTTTTATTTTTGATATTTTTTTAAAGCTTGCAAGCAGTCTTTATTATATTGCTTTGCATGTTTCGGGAGCAGGGGCGTTTCCGCCGACGCTTTCCGCAAAAAAGGAAGAGGAGCTTATTAAGCGATACAGAGAAACCGGCGATGAAGACGCAAAAAACAAGCTTATCGAGCATAACTTAAGGCTTGTTGCGCACATAGTTAAAAAATACTATTCTACCGGCTGCGATCAGGACGATTTAATTTCCATAGGAACAATAGGGCTTATAAAAGCGGTTACAACCTTTAATCCCGAAAAAGGGATAAAGCTTGCTACCTATTCCGCGAGATGTATTGAAAATGAAATTTTAATGTATTTCAGAAATATCCGCAAAACCTCGCAGGATGTTTACATAAGCGACCCTATAGATACCGACCGCGACGGCAATTCGCTTTCTCTGATAGATGTAATTGCAGACACAGTTGATATCGAAGAAATGACCGATACAAAACTAAAGCTTGAGCATTTAAGCAAAATTATCGACAAGACCTTAGACGACAGAGAGCTTGAAATAATAAGATACCGCTACGGACTTAACGGCTATGATGAGCTTACGCAAAAGGAAATTGCCAAAAAGCTGAATATTTCGAGGAGCTATGTTTCAAGGATTGAAAAAGCGGCTCTTGAAAAGCTTAAAAAAAGATTTTAAAAAGACAAAAATTCCGTTTTTCATAAACAGAAAAGCGGAATTTTTAATCAACCTTGTTTTTTTATAATCTCAGGTTTTTTATTATCAACGGTTTCTTTTGTGATAATAATTTTTTCGATATCCTCATCGGACGGAGTTTCAAACATAATATCCTGTAAAATATTTTCGATAATAGACCTTAAACCTCTTGCGCCCGTTTTGCGCTCAACGGTTAAATCGGCGATTTTTTCAAGGGCCGCTTTTTCGAATTCAAGAATTACCCCGTCCATTGCAAAAAGCGCCTGATACTGCTTGATAATAGAGTTTTTAGGCTCTGTCATGATTTTAACAAGCGTTTCCTTATCCATTCCCTTAAGGGTTGCAATAACGGGAAGTCTTCCGACGAGCTCGGGAATCATACCGAATTTAACAAGATCCTGATGAGTTGCGGTTTCGCAAAGCGCCTGCGCCTCAATGCTTTTCGGCGATTTAACATCGGCGCCGAAGCCTAAGCTGCTGCCGCCTATTCTTCTTTCGATAACCTTTTCTATTCCGTCAAACGCGCCTGCGCAGATAAAAAGAATATTCGTTGTATCAATCTGAATAAATTCCTGCTGAGGGTGCTTTCTTCCGCCCTGAGGGGGAACATTTGAAACGGTTCCTTCAAGGATTTTAAGAAGCGCCTGCTGAACTCCCTCGCCCGAAACATCTCGGGTTATAGAGGCATTTTCGGATTTTCTTGCTATTTTGTCAATTTCATCGACATAAATAATTCCGTGCTCGGCTTTTTCTATATCATAATCCGCCGCCTGAATAAGGCGAAGAAGAATATTTTCGACATCTTCGCCGACATAGCCTGCTTCGGTTAAAGTTGTTGCGTCGGTAATTGCAATCGGAACATCAAGGGTCTTTGCAAGGGTCTGGGCAAGAAGAGTTTTGCCGACGCCCGTAGGTCCAAGCATTAAAACATTGCTCTTAGCAAGCTCAACGCCCTCTTCCCTGTTATCCCTGATACGCTTATAATGATTATAAACGGCAACCGAAAGAATTTTCTTAGCCTCGTCCTGTCCGATGACATATTCATCGAGCTTTGCTTTAATTTCTTTCGGCTTTAAAAGGGGCTTTTCTTCTTTTTCTTTATTTTTGCCCGAATTCTTAGCTGCGACCTCATCATCCTCAAAAAGCAAGGAATTGCAGAAGTTTATACAGTTGTCGCAGATATAAACTCCGGGACCCTCAATGAGCCTTGAAACCTCGTCCTGAGTTTTGCCGCAGAAAGAGCAGCGAATTTCTTTATTATTGTCCTTAGGCATTAAATGCTCCTTACTTAAAACCGGAAAATACGCAATATGCGGACTTTCCGGTTCTTTTAAAAATTATCTTTTTGTTATAACCTTATCAATAAGACCGTAATCAGCGGCTTCCTTGGCAGTCATAAAATTATCGCGCTCGGTGTCCTGCTCAATAACGCTGAGCGGCTTTCCTGTTTCTGCGGCGAGAATTTCGTTTATAGTGCTTCTGATGTGCTTAATATGATTTGCATGGATAAGAATATCCGTTGCCTGACCCTCTGCGGAGCCTAAGGGCTGATGAATCATTATTTCGCTGTTCGGAAGCGCGAAGCGCTTACCCTTAGCGCCTGCGGCAAGAAGGAACGCGCCCATGCTTGCTGCCATTCCGAGGCAGATTGTGCTGACATCGCACTTGATATACTGCATTGTATCATAAATTGCCATACCTGCAGATACCGAGCCTCCCGGGCTGTTGATATAAAAGCTTATATCCTTTTCGGGATCCTGTCCCTCAAGATAAAGCATTTGTGCTATAACAACGCTTGCAGAATTATTATCCACCTGATCGTTAAGCATGATAATTCTGTCATTGAGCAGACGGGAGAAAATATCATAAGACCTTTCTCCGCGGCTGGTCTGTTCTACAACATAAGGTACTAAACTCATAAATCTAACCTCCTATACGTATTAGTATGAGCAAGCTTAAAAAATTATAATCAATTATTTATCTTCTTTTGCTTCTGATTCTTTTGAAGCGGTCTTTTTAGCGGCTGTTTTCTTAGCCGGAGCTTTCTTTGCAGGAGCCTTTTTAGCCGGAGTTTCAGCCTTAGCCTCAACCTCGGTTATCTCAGCGCTGTTTTTAACAAGGTCAATAGCCTTATTAGCGCAGATATCCTTTTCAAGCTCGCTTGCGGGAATAGCGGCTTTAACCTTATCGACATCTATTCCGTAGCCCTCAGCTAACTTCTTGTACTCTTCTTCTAAGTCCTTCTCGTCAGCCTTAAGATTTTCAAGCTCTGCAATCTTATCGAGAGCAAGGCGGTATTTAACCTGCATTTCAGCCTGCGGACGGAAGCTCTTCTTGAAATCGTCAATAGTGCTGTTGGTATATTTAAGATATGTTTCAAGGTTCATTCCCTGAGACTGGAGACGGTAAGCAAATTCCTCAACCGACTGATTAAGGCGGTTTTCAAACATTGCTTCGGGGATATCTCCCTCAATTCCGTCAACAATCTGCTGAACAAGCTCATTTTCAACAGCTTCTTCAGCCGCTTTTTTCTTTCTTTCAAGAGCCTTTTTCTTTAAATCTGCCTTAAGGTCCTTCAAGGTGTCGAATTCGCTGACATCCTTAGCAAACTCATCATCAATAGCGGGAAACTCTTTGATTTTGATTTCATGAAGCTTAACCTTAAATACCGCAGGCTTACCGGCAAGCTCTTTAGCACCGTATTCCTCAGGGAAGGTAACATTAACATCGAACTCATCACCGATATTCTTACCGATAATCTGATCCTCAAATCCGGGGATAAACTGACCCGAACCGAGCTCTAAGGAATGACCCTCTGCCTTTCCGCCGTCGAATGCTTTTCCGTCTGTAAAGCCTTCAAAGTCGATTACAACGGTATCGCCCTTTTTAGCGGCTCTGTCTTCAACGGAAACCATGCGTGAATTTCTTTCGGCCATAGCGTTAAGCTCGCTGTTTACCTCAGCGGCATCAACCTTAACGGCAACCTTTTCCGCTTTAAGTCCCTTATATTCCTTAAGGGTGATTTCAGGATATGTTGTAAGGCTTACCTTGAAATCTACACCGTCATCCTTAGAAATTGAAACAAGGTCGAAATCCATTTTATCGTCAATAACCTTAAGACCCGACTCTTTTATTGCGTCCTCAACGGCATCATTGTAAAGAAGATTTAAAGCGTCCTCAAAAAATACTTCGGTGCCGTAATAAGTTTCTATCATATGTAAAGGAGCTTTTCCTTTTCTGAAACCGGGGACATTTATTTTCTTTCCGTTTCTGCGGTAAGCCTCCTTTATAGCTTCTTTGAACTTATCACCGTCAATAGTGATTTCAAGCTGATACCTGTTGGTATCAATTTTTTTAGTCTCTTTTAAACTCATTTTCTATACCTCCGCATAAATTGCATTTCATTATACCACAAATAAAATCTTTTTTCCACTATTATTTGCTAAATTTTTAATTTTTTTACTAAAATAGGCGTGAAATCGTTACAGTCGCAGGAAAGAAGGTTGAATTCTATGCCCTCGCACTCCTTTAAACAGCTGTTAAAGCCTGCTCCGTGAATATGTCCGTAATAAATTTCCTTTATATTAAACTCTTTTAAAATTTTGATTATTTCTTCCGACCTGAATTCTCCGTAAGCAGGAGGATAGTGAAGAAATACTACAGGCTTTAAATTTTTGTCTTTGGCTTCAAGCAGAGAGCTTTTAAGCCTTCCGCATTCCCTGTCCGTCACTTTTTTATTATGAGTTCCCGTGCCGTCATAAAGCCAGCCGCGCGTTCCGCAAACGGCATATTCCCCTACTTCTGCGCAATTATTATGAACTATATTTAAAGTATCAAATCCGTTTTCCTTAAAAAATGAATTTATTTTACTCGCGGTTGACCACCAAAAATCATGATTTCCCTTTATAAGCAGCTTTTTCCCAGGCAAAGAATTTAAAAATTCAAGGTCTTTTTTCGACTCTTCAAGGCTGCTTCCCCACGAAATATCGCCGGCTATGACAACAGTATCATCGTCCGTTACAAGTCTTGTCCAATTATTTTTAATTCTCTGCGTATAATCCTGCCAACCCTTGAATATTTCCATTGATTTATCGGTATTAAGGGATAAATGCAGATCAGAGGTAGCAAATAAATTCATTTTTTCACCTGCCTTACATAATTTAATGATTGATGTCAATAATAATAAAGGCGTTAAGCCGGAAAGGATGATTTTAATGTCAGATTGCAAAACCGAAAATTGTATCCATTGTTCAGTACAAAACTGTGTTCATCACACCGAAAACGATTCATGTAAGGCCGGTATGATAAAAATCGGCAACTGCACTGCTAATTGCTGCAGCGAAACCTGCTGCGACACCTTTGCAGCAAGACAGTAATTCTAAAAAAAATATCCGGCTCTTAAATCACAAGAGCCGGATAGAAAAGAACATTACATAAGACAATTATAAACCGCTTTATCAAGCTCATCCTTATTATAAACTTCTTTAAATCTAACTTCGGCGTTTTTAAGATTTTCTATAGGCGAAGGAATCTGAGTGTTTGAAACAGCCTTTAACAATTCGATATTTTCGAATTCGTTTTCCTTAGGCTTTTCGCCGAGAGCAGAAAGCACGCTTCTTGTAAACTTATACGGAGAAGCCGTAGAAGCTATAACTGCGGGAATGTTATCATTTGTTTTATTAAGATACTTTTTATAAACATTGACAGCTACCGCCGTATGAGTATCAATAAGATAACCGTATTCCTTAAAGACAGAGGAAATTGTTTCAAAGGTTTCCTCGTCTGTACAGAAATCGGCAAAGAAAAGCTTGTTTAGTTTTTCCCTGACAGCGCCGCAAACCTCATATTTTCCGTTTTCAGAAAGGCTTTTTTGAAGAGAAGCTACATATTCGTCATCCTTTTCGCAAAGGTCGAATAAAAGTCTTTCAAGATTGCTTGAAATAAGAATATCCATTGACGGAGAGCAGGTGGTGAAAAATTTCCTGTTGCGGTCATAAACTCCCGAATTGATAAAATCGGTAAGAACATTATTTGAATTAGACGCGCAGATAAGCTTATTTATCGGCACTCCCATTTTCTTTGCATAATAGGCTGCTAAAATATTTCCGAAATTTCCCGTAGGAACGGTTACATTAAAGCCGTTGCTTAAATCGGCGTTTTCATTCAAAAGGTCAATATAAGCCGAAACATAATAAACTATCTGAGGCGCAAGTCTTCCCCAGTTAATCGAATTTGCCGAAGAAAACTTCATATTTTTCTCTTTGAGCTTTTCTATTATGCTTTCGTCGGTAAAAATCTTCTTAACTGCCGACTGAGCGTCGTCAAAATTGCCGCGGATAGCGCAGACATGTACATTATTTCCATTTTGAGAAACCATTTGCAGCTTTTGCATTGCGCTGACTCCGTCTTCGGGGTAAAATACGATAATTTCAGTATTTTCAACATCCTTAAAGCCCTCCAGCGCTGCTTTTCCAGTATCTCCCGAGGTTGCTACCAAAATTACGGTTTTAACGCCGTCGGAAACCTTTTTCGCGGAAACCGTCATAAGATAAGGAAGAAGCTGTAAAGCAAGGTCTTTAAATGCGCAGGTCGGTCCGTGCCAAAGCTCTAAAATATGAGTTTTATCTCCGAGCTTTGCCATGGGTGCCGGACAATCGTCGTCAAATGTGTTTTTATATGCTCCGTTTAAGCATTTTTCAAGCTCCGAATCTGTAAAATCGGTAAGGAATTTTGAAAGTACCGCCTTAGCTCTGCCGATATAATCAAGCTTTTTTAAAGCTTCAAAATCCTCGGCTGAAAGCGCCGGAATTTCTTCGGGCACAAAAAGTCCGCCCTCGGTGCTAATTCCGTTTGCAATGGCAAAAGCCGAAGAAACCTTTAAATTTTTATTCCTTGTACTTATGTAATCCATTTTCTTCTCCCTTTGGTTTTTAAATTTCAGGCTTTAAGATTTTTAAAATAATTATAAGCATTATTATAAAAAATTCCGTCAAGTGTGTTTTTATCTATACCCTTATTTAAAAGATATTCATAAAGCTTTAAAGTGTCTTTTGAACTCTTTAAATCGTCTGACATATCGGCTCCGTCAAAATCAGAGCCTATAGCAAGGTTATTTTTAAATCCCATATCAAGAATATTATACACATTCCTGTATATATTTTCAAATACATTTTTTCCGCCTGTAAATTCCGGATAAAAGCAAATTCCAAAAATGCCGCCCTTTTCAAAAAGCAGTCTTATCTGCTCTAAAGTAAAATTTCTTCGGTTCGGGCAGATTTCTTTTAAGCAGGCATGAGTGATTATAGGATAATCGCTTGAATATAAAGCGTCATAAAAGCTTTCGTCATTGCTGTGCGAAAGGTCGCAGGCAATTTTTAATTCATTCATGATTTTAACCGTTTCTCTGCCGAAATCAGTAAGCCCTCCGTCCGCTTTGCAACCCGAGGCGATTTTGTTTTTCCCGTTCCAAGTAAGAGTAATGTATTCTATATTATCGGATTTTAATTTATATAACAAATCATTGTTTTCAATTGCGGCTCCGCCCTCTAAGGCAAAATGAACCTCGGGCTTTTTTTCACAGCATTTTATTTTTTTTAAAAAAGAAGAGTAAATTTTATCATACATTTTAAAGGGCTCGGTCTCATCGTCTTTTATCCAGACGGCATAAAACTGCTCCCATTTTTCAAAACAATCGGTCTGATTTATTCCCGCGGATAACATTTTGCTGTCAGGCTTTAAATTTTCAGTAAAGCACCTGTAGGGCGTATCGGAATGAAGGTCAAACAGTTTCATAATTATCACTCGCTTAGTGTGACAGGACTTGAAC
>DBKZ01000002.1:0-4405 GCA_002297415.1 Ruminococcaceae bacterium UBA737 | reverse complement strand
TTTGCAAGGCGCCAGCCTTGCTATGACGACAAGCCGAAAAATGCCGAAATTACTCTGTTTCAGGCGAGTTCGAACTTGTCAGCTTTGCTTAAAAAGCAGATTTTAAATATTTAAGCTTCCATTCATATTTACCGTCTCTGCCTTCACAGTATGTTACCTCTGCGACATCAATTCTCGGCTGAGAATCGGTATTCAGTCTTTTGGTAAACATAACAGCTTCATTTTTAATAAGGCGCATTTTCTTTTCGTCAACCGCTTCAAGTCCGCTGAGCATTGCGTCCTCTTTCCGTGTTTTTACTTCAACGAAAACTATATTTTCTTTTGTTTCGGCGATTATATCGACCTCGCCGAATCTGTCGCGCCAGTTTCTTTTTAAAATTATATAGCCCTTGGATTTTAAATATTTTGCAACTCTTTCTTCTCCGAGCTTGCCGAGAAGCTTTGCATTTTCATTTTTATAAGACATTTTTCAAAAAAGACCTGCGATGTATTTCACAAATTCCGAATTTTTCAATAGCTTCGTAATGAGCTTTTGTTCCGTAGCCCTTATGTGCGGCAAAGCCGTACTCGGGGTATTTTTTATCATATTCAAGCATAAGCCTGTCTCTTGAAACCTTTGCAAGAACAGAAGCCGCTGCTACAGAATATGATTTTAAATCTCCTTTTATAATCGTTTCGCAAAAAACAGGTGCGTTTAAAGGTGCTCTGTTTCCGTCAATCAAAGCGATATCAGGCTTTACCTTAAGCCCCTCAACCGCTCGGTTCATTGCAAGATATGTAGCATTTAAAATATTGAAATTTTCAATTTCCTCAACGCTTGCAAATGCAATACTGTATGCAATCGCCTTTTGCATTATTACAGGAAACAGCGCTTCCCTCTTTTTTTCACTTAGCTTTTTTGAATCATTAAGCCCGTCTATAACACAGCTTTCGGGAAGAATTACCGCCGCCGCGCAAACGGGTCCCGCAAGAGGTCCTCTGCCTGCCTCGTCAACACCGCAGACTATATTATATCCTCTGTTTTTTGCATCCGTTTCATAAGAAAAATCAGGCATCTGAATTTATCCTTTCAAGGGTTACGACGCCTATTTTAAGATTTCTGTATTCTTCAAGAAGCATATTCGCCGCGCGCTCGGTATCAACCTCGCCGCCCCTAATCATCATTCCCCGTTTTTTGCCTACGGTACAAAGCATATCATAAGAATCCTCATTAAAATCCGTTAGCTTATATCTGTTTTCAAGCAAAGCGGGATAATCTTTAGAAAGGATTTCAAGAAGCTTCATCGCAAGGTATTCGGTATCGGTTATTCTGTCCGTAATAGCGCCTGTAATTGCTAAATGCTCGCCTACGGTGTTATCCTCAAATTTAGGCCATAAAACCCCCGGAGTGTCAAGAAGCTCAAGACCCGAATCGACCTTAAACCACTGATTCATCCGTGTTACCCCCGGTCGGTTTTCCACTTTAGCCTTTGAGCCCTTTGTAAGCTTATTTATGAAAGAGGATTTTCCGACATTCGGAATTCCGACAACCATAATTCTGAGCGCTTTGCCTGCCATGCCTTTTTCTTTGTTCTTCTCTGTTTTTTCCGCCAAAAGGTCATATATACTGCTTTTAAACTCATTTATTCCCTTGCCGTTTTTACAGTCGGCGGCAACGGCGGCAATTCCGCTTTTTTTATAGAACCTTATCCATTTCAAGGTTTCTTCTTTGTCAGCCATATCGCATTTATTAAGAATTATGATATGCGGTTTATCGCCTATCAGCTCGGCAATATCCGGATTTCTGCTGCTTATCGGAATGCGTGCGTCAACAATTTCAGCTACTGCGTCAACCATTTTAAGCTGTTCCGATATTTTGCGCTTTGTTTTTGCCATGTGACCGGGGAACCAATTTATATTGTTATTAGTTCCGTTAATTTCCGCCATTTTATTTCTCCCGTTTTAAAAATCAACTATATGTACTTTATTTCCGTTTTCCTTAATAATATTTATCAAATCTTCGGTTTTGAGCCAAACCGTCGCAGTATTATCGTTAGGATGAACGCCTATTATGCTTTTTCCCTTAAAAAAGTCGCTGTCAATATAAAACTCAACTATTAAATCCTTATCGTTTAACAGACCGAGCGGTGAAATAGAGCCCGCTTTAAGACCTAAAATTTCATTGAGGTCGCTTTCTGAGGCAAAGGTAAGCGGTCTGGTTCCGTTTTCTTTTCTGAACCTTTTTAAATCCGCTCTTTTGCTTCCTATAACAGTTATTAAATAATAATTGTTCTTTTTATCGTCGCGCATAAAGAGATTTTTCGCGTCATACTCAGGATACGGAATTTCAACCTCTGACAGCTCTTCCATATTAAATACAGCTTTATGCTCGGTTATTTCAAACTCTGTATTTTTATTTTTTAAAAAATCGTAAACTTCCTGCTTTGTCACCCGAAAAATCTCCTGTCAGCCGAGCTTTCCGAATTTACTGAAAGGATAAATTCTTACAATAACTCTGCCTAAAATATATCTTGTATCAACCATTCCCTCATTGCCTATCCTTGCGGATCTGCTGTCTAAAGAATCGTTACGGTTGTCTCCGAGGACGAATACACACCCCTCGTCAACTACCAGCGGAAATGTTACGCCGTCATCATATTTAAGGTTAGTCGGCGTTTTGGTATATGGCTCGTCAAGCGCCTTTCCGTCAACATAAACTATTCCTTTTTCAAAGTCGATATCCACCGTTTGTCCTGCAGTTGCAATAATGCGCTTGATTATCGGTTTATCGCTTTCGTCCTTATCCTTGACATCATTATCGGCGTTCCTTGAAATAACCACTACATCGCCGAATTTAGGCGTGTAAAAAACATTTGAAATCATGACCTTCTCATTGGTATGAAGAGTGTTCTGCATAGAGGGTCCGTCAATAGTGGCAATTCTGAAAACAAATGTAAAAAGCAGAACGACAAGAATCATAGCGGAAACTATGACCTCAAGCCATTCGAATATTTCATTTTTTAAAGAAAATTTTTCGCTTTTATTTTCCTTTTCTTCAATTGCCTCGTGTTTGCTTTCCAAGAGAAAACCTCCTTTAAAAAAATAAGGGGAAAACAGCTTACCGCCGCAATCCCCCAACTTTAAAAAGTCAATATTACTTTTTTAACCGATAAGCTCTTTAACCTTAGCAGCCTTACCGACTCTGTCACGCAGATAATAAAGCTTAGCACGGCGAACGCGGCCTTTTCTTACAAGCTCAACCTTATCAACGATAGGTGAATGAACGGGGAAAACACGCTCTACGCCTACACCGTATGACAAGCGGCGAACTGTAAAGGTTTCTGCGATTCCGCTGTTATTCTTAGCGATAACGGTTCCTTCGAAAACCTGAATACGCTCTTTCTCGCCTTCCTTGATCTTAACATGAACCTTAACGGTGCTTCCGATGATGATTTCCGGAGCGTTTTCCTTAAGCATGCTCTGAGTTAATTCTTTTACTGCATCCATTTATAATTTCCTCCCTGACTTTTTTCAGGCGTTCATGCCTTATAACAGAGGACCGCCCGCTTCAATGTCGATAAAATTTGTCGGCACTAAACCCACCTTTGGGAAAAGGTGAAATAAAATGCTAAAATATAATAACACAAACGGTTAAAAAAATCAAGTATTTTTTCAAAATTTCCTTTTAAATAAGGGGTTTTATTTAAAAAACCGCTTTTTAAGCTAAATTAAGTATTGACAAAACACCCTTTTAAGTGTGATAATATAATAAAATAATTATATTTTGGAGTTTTATCGAATGCGTGTAATAACAGGTAAAGCAAGAGGAACAAGACTTGTTACCGTTTCGGGAAACGACATTGTCAGACCTACCGGCGAAAAGGCAAAGGAAGGGATTTTCAGCTCCATTCAGTTTGATATTGAGGGCAGAAGAATTCTTGATTTATTTGCGGGAAGCGGTCAGTTAGGAATCGAAGCTTTAAGCAGAGGCGCCGAAAACGCGGTTTTTGTCGATATATCGGATATATCTCTTAAGGCTGTAAGAGAAAACCTTAATAAAACAGGTCTTAATGCTTTTGCCGAGGTAATAAAAGCGGACTACTCCTCTTATCTTTTAACCTCTTCAAAAAAGTTTGACATAGCTTTTTTGGACCCTCCGTATAATTCCGGCGTTTTATCCGACGCGCTGATTAAAACCGCAAATGTTATGAGCGATTTCGGAATTATAATTTGCGAGCATCCAAGCGAAACCGTTTTGCCCGATACGGCTTTAGACTTTAAAGCGGTTAAGAAATACAAATACGGTAAAATACATGTCACGATTTATAAAAAGGAGCAGTCACTTTGAAAGAAAGAATAGCGATTTGCCCCGGAAGCTTTGACCCGATTACAATAGGCCATCTTGACATTATAACAAGAGCAAGCA
>DBKZ01000069.1:586-3038 GCA_002297415.1 Ruminococcaceae bacterium UBA737 | reverse complement strand
AAACCATGAACAAATCGCCGTGTGCAAAGTTAATGAGCTTCAGAATACCGTAAACCATAGTGTAGCCTATGGCAACAAGCGCAAACTGTCCGCCTGTTGCAAGGCCTCTTATCAGGTAAGGAACAATATTCATATAAATAAACCTTTCAATACAAAAAGTACGGCAGGTAATTCCTACCGTACTATAAAAATTAAATTTTAATTATTTTACTAAATCCCAAGCAAATTTAGCCATTACAGAGCCCTGGAAGGGATCGAGGAAGCAAGTACGGAAATAATAGTTGTTTCCTTCTGTAACAGAAGCGTTTGTGCAGGAAATTCCGATTGCGGGCATGCAGGCTGCTTCAAAGGTCTTGGCAGCGGCAATGGAAACGCCCGAGCCGTAAGAACCGAGAGAAATAAGAGCCTTCTTGCTTACAATGTTAGAAGCGGCTGTAACAGCGTTTTCTTCCAAAGAGCCGTTATCGCTTACATAAAGCTCTACGGTGTACTTTTCACCTGCAATTTCAACGGTGTTGTCAAGAGAGTTAGCATACTGAATTCCGATAACCTCCTGCTTTCCGCCTGCGGCATTAGCGCCAGAAGTAGGCTCATAAACGCCGACAACTATCTTCTTGTTAGCGGTGTCAAGCTTGATTCCCTGAGCGTCGCCGTAGTCAAAAGCGGTAGCCTGAACAGCGTCGTTCTTAACAGTCTGAAGCTTCTTGAATTCAAACTTGCCGTCGCCTGCTTTTTTGATATAAGCGCTGTCTTTTATAGCGTCGCCGTTTTTATCAAACTGAATTTTGCCTGCTACGCCGTTTTCATAAGTAAGGGTCCATAAAGCCTTTGCAACATCGACAGATGTAAGGTCGGCGCCTTTTTCCTCGGCAGCCGCACGGAGTGCAGCAAGAGCAACGTTATAAGCGTCAAATCCGAGAGCGGATACAGCGGCAACTATATCGTTTCCGCCGTTCATTTCATAATAATCCTTATTGTCATTGAGCCATTTTTTAAACCCCTTTACAAAATCGGAAGCAGCGGTGGAAGACGAATCGTTTTCGTCGAAGAAGGTTGAGCAGTAAACCTCAAGGTCGGTTCCCTTTATAGCGTCTAAGATAACCGAGGATTCCCAAGTGTCTCCTGCGAGAATCGGGCATTCAACACCGAGGTCGTCTGCATTCTTAAGAAGGTTTGCGGCAACGGTTGTTGAGTTAGGAGCGAAAATAACATCCGCATTGTTGTCGAGTGCCTTCTGTAAATAGTCAGAGAAGTTTGTTGTGTTGGTGGGGAAGGTTTCCATAACAACCTTTCCGCCGAGTTCTTCAAAAGCAGTTTTGAAGTTGTTAGCAAGTCCTAAGGAATATGTATCGCCTTTTTCAGCAATTACATAAGCTGTGAGCTTGCCGCTTGAACTTTTTGTGCCGCAGCCTGCAAGACAGGTAAGAGCCATTGCGAGGCAAAGCAGCATTGCTACGATTTTTTTCATTAGAAAAATCCCTCCGTTTTTTAAATATGAAGATATTCTATCACAAATGCCATTAAAATGCTACACTTTTTTTGCTTTAAAGATTTAAAAACTTATTTTTTTAATTGTTTAAGGGCTTTGAATTAAAATAATTAACAAAAATTGAAATATCACTTAAAAAGTGTATTTGATACGCGGACAAATTGTGTTTTAAATTTCATTGACAAACAAAATAAATATATGTTATTATAATTAAAATAATTCTGAAATTAAGAAAGTAGGTAAAAGAATGAATTTTTTTGAAGAGCTTTCTTCTTTTGACAGCGAGGTAGCGTCGGCTTGTGAAAAGGAGCTTAACCGCCAGCGCGGAAATATCGAGCTTATAGCTTCGGAGAATATCGTATCTAAAGCGGTGCTTCTTGCGGCAGGCGGAATTCTTACAAATAAATACGCCGAGGGATATCCCGCAAAGAGGTATTACGGCGGCTGTCAGTATGTCGATATTGTCGAGGATATCGCAAGAGAAAGAGCTAAAAAGCTTTTCGGTGCGGAGCATGCAAATGTTCAGCCCCACTGCGGAGCAAACGCAAACCTTGCGGTTTTCTTTGCACTTTTAAATCCGGGGGATACCGTTATGGGAATGAATCTATCTCAGGGCGGACATCTTTCTCACGGCTCACCTGTTAATATTTCGGGAAAATATTTTAATGTTGTGCCATACGGCGTAGATCCCGTAACCGAAACTATCGACTATGATAAAATGGAAGAAATCGCTCTTGAATGCAAGCCTAAGCTTATTATTGCGGGCGCGAGCGCATATTCAAGAATAATCGACTTTAAAAGAATAAGAGAAATCGCCGACAGAGTAGGCGCTTATTTAATGGTCGATATGGCTCATATAGCAGGTCTTGTAGCGGCAGGCGTTCATCCCTCTCCCGTGCCTTATGCGGATGTTGTAACAACTACTACCCATAAAACCTTAAGAGGTCCGCGCGGAGGAATGAT
>DBKZ01000069.1:0-514 GCA_002297415.1 Ruminococcaceae bacterium UBA737 | reverse complement strand
AGGGCGGTCCGCTTATGCACATTATCGCCGCTAAGGCGGTAGCCTTAGGCGAGGCAATGACCGATGAATTCAAAGAATATCAGAAGCAGATAGTCAAAAACGCCGCAAGACTTTGCGACGGGCTTAAAAACCGCGGCATAAGAATTGTATCAAACGGTACAGATAACCACCTTATGCTTTTGGATCTTTCAAAAACAGGAATTACAGGAAAAGAGCTTGAAGCTTATCTTGACGAGGTACATATAACCGCGAATAAGAATACAATTCCTAATGAAACCTTAAGTCCCTTTGTAACGAGCGGATTAAGGATTGGAACTCCTGCCGTTACCACCAGAGGCTTTAAAGAGGAGCAAATGGATATTATTGCAAATTGGATTGCCGAT
Organism: Ruminococcaceae bacterium UBA737; assembly: GCA_002297415.1. Classification (GTDB taxonomy): domain Bacteria; phylum Bacillota; class Clostridia; order Oscillospirales; family Acutalibacteraceae; genus UBA737. Next base: position 131 of record DBKZ01000069.1, on the reverse strand, counting down.
ACTGTTTTTGATCATGAGGGCTCAAAGGCAAGAATATCGGAAGAGGTAAGCGAGCTTTGCCGTAAATTTCCGATTTATTGAACTTATTTTTAGTTAAAGGTTAAAACAGCCTCCCTTTAGGGCAAGGGAGG
>DBKZ01000061.1 GCA_002297415.1 Ruminococcaceae bacterium UBA737 | reverse complement strand
ACATAATTTGAAGAAGAACCTCTTCTCGAAATATCCTCTATGGAAATTGCCGAATAGGATAAAAGCTTTTTCGCAACATCAATTTTCGTTTCTAAAATATATTGCTTCGGGGTCATATTGAAATTTGTCTTGAAAATGCGGATTATGTGCGCAGGAGAAAAATGGAATATTTCGGAAAGATAATTAACGGTGATATTTTTGTTTATGTTTTCATTTATATATGCGGCAATGCTGTGAATTACCGAAGAGCCTGAGCTGCTGTCCGAAATATCGCTGCCTGCGTTCTTTAAATGGTAATACTTCTGACAGATTCGCAGAATATTTAAGGTGACGGTATCGTAAATCTGCGCCTTTTCCATTTTGTCGATGTTGTCAAAGATTTCCTTAAACTCCTCTGAAACATTGAGCCGTTCGATTATAGTTCTGCTGTTTAAATTGTATAGCTTGACGATTTCGTCGATAAAACTGCCGTTTACAACCAAAAAATATTTTTTAAACGGCTTGTCCGGCGATGAATAAGAATAGTGCGTCGCGGTCTTGTTCATGAATAAAAAATCGCCCTTGCGCGCGGTAAGACGCTGTTTGTCGGTTTCAATTATCATTTCTCCGTCCAATATATATTCAAAGGTGTAAGCACTGTTTATTTCGTTGCTTATGTGTAACGCTTCCCACTTAGGATTGGGCAGGGTCTTTCCTGCGGACAGAATGTTGAGACTTTCCGAAAATCTGTCCTGCATGTAAAAAATCTGCTCTCCCTTGATATTGTAAAACATAAAGCAAGGTCCTTTCAAAAAATCATAAATATATTATATTTACGGCTTGGCGTACTGTCAAGCCGTAAAATTATGCTTTTTTGCCTTTTTTCGGCTTAAATTAGGCTATAATGTTTTTTGAATTTTGAAATAGTTGAATAAAATTGTGAAATGTTACAATTGGAATTTTCTTCTAAAAAAATTCTGCGGAGGGGGGGTAGATGTTAATTTTTAATAAGAAAATGATGAAAACGGTCAATTTTTGATATTAAAAAATCATACTGTTTTGTTTATAATAATTATAGAAAATGGGGTGTATAATGTGCAAATTGTCAAAAAGACCGAAAATGAGCCTGAAAATACAAGCTTTAAAAAGGGTGTCGTTTCGGTTTCTTTCAGGGATAAAACGCCTGAGGAAATTGTCGAAAGCGCGGCGGAAAGCGGTCTTGAATGTATTGAATGGGGCTCGGATGTGCATGTCCCGTTTAATAACCTTGAAAATGCAAGGGAAGTCTTTGAAAAAACCGCGCAAAAGGGTCTGTTTGTCAGCTCATACGGTACATATTTCGGAATAGACCGAGACGGGCTTTCTGAGCTTAACTGCTATATGGAAACCGCAAAGGCACTGCATACCCATAAAATGCGTATCTGGCCCCCAGGGAAGCCCTCGAAAAAAATTATTGCAGACGGCGAATGGAAATCATACGTCAAAAAAACCTCAAGGCTTGCTCAGGTCGCCGAAAAAAGCGGTATTGTCCTTATGCTTGAATGCCACCCCTTTACTCTTACCGACGATTATAATGCGGCGCTTGAATTTTTTGAAGCCGTAAATCAGCCGAATTTAAGGCTTTGCTGGCAGCCTAATCAGTATAAAAGCCTTGATTATAACCTTAAAAGTATAAAAAAGCTGAAAAAGTATATCGAAAATGTTCATGTTTTCAATTGGGATAAAACTCAGAGATATCCTCTTGAGGACGGTATAGATATATGGAAATCCTATTTAAAGGAAATTGAAGGAGCTCCGCATTGTCTCTTGCTTGAATTTATGCACGACGATAAATTTTCCTCTCTTCCGCAGACAGCGGCGGCGCTTGATGAAATAATAAAGAAAGGAGAAGCAGATGAACAGTATACCGATAAACGGTTACGAGAGTGTTTTTGAACCTTTTTTTGACGGCGGCGAGTCATATTCCGACCATAAGAAGTTTTCTACATTTAAAGAAAACTATAGGGTAGAAAATCTAAATTGCTCCGATTATAAAATAACGCAGAGCTGGGCGGCGCTCGATATTGTTTTCGTTCCGGAAAATCAGAGCTCATCTTTAAAGCTAAGCAGAAAATGCAAGCTTTCGGTTTCGGGCTATGATGTTTTAAGAGTTTATTGCTCTTGTCATAAAAACTGTAAGCTTAAAATCACAGCCGAGGTTGACGGAGAAATCAAAGACCTTGGAACGAAGCTTTTGACAGACAAGGTCGAGTATGATTTTCCGATAAACGGCAATGAGGTCTCAATGCTTATAATCGAGCTTTCGGGAGCCGAGCAAAATCGGGAAGCGTTCGTTTCTCTTTCTTGGCTCGGACTTTGCAATACAAAAGAAGAAGCCTTCGAAAGCACAAGAAAATACGAATTCGGTTCCGATTGGCAGGGCTGTTTTAATAATGAAAACGACTTTTCGGTTCAGACCTTCGCTTACTTTGATAATGAAGAGCTTGAGGCTATCCGCGAAAAGGTAAAAAAACCGCCCTTCGATAAAATTTTCGGTAAGCTTAAAAGCTCGGCTAAAAAGCATTTAAAGGATGAGCCGGAAAAGCTTATTGAGGACTATCTGCTTCCGCCCGAAAATAATTGGCGCAGACAAAGGGATTTGAATAAGCCGTTTTTGTTAGCAGGAGCCGAGGAGCTTGCCTTTGTAGGTCTTGTTGAGAAAAACAGGGAAATGCTTATTTCGGCTTGCAGAAAAGCGCTGAGCGCCGCGGTTACACCCTTTTGGTGCCCGAGCGAAATTTGCAGAATGTCGGGCGCGACTTGGCACCCGAGATGCTTTTATGAAATGAATGCCGCAAGAATTCTTTCAAGAGTTTATTCCTTTGCAGGCTCCGTCCTTACTTGGCACGGCAAAAACCTTATAAAAACCGCTATTGCTACTAAGGGTCTGCCGAGAATGGAATACGATATCGGTTATCTTGATTATATAAAGAAATGCAATCAGGGAATAGTGTTTAACAGCGCAAGGGCAGAAAGCTATCTGTGCCTCGCTTATGAGCATAAGGGATACGAAAGAATGCTTGAAAACTGCGCTTCCGATCTTAATGAAATGAAGGGCGACTGGGACGAGGATAAGACCGTCTCCGATATAAATGTCACCTATACCTCAAATACATTCTTACAGCCGGGGGATTCATTCGTTATCCGAGGCAGTAATATCGCGGAGAATGTTTCGAGGGTTGAAGTAATTCCTTTTGAAAACGGAACCGAGATAGCAGGTGAAACAGTTTCCGATTATATCGACAGAACTTGGCATGATTTCGGCGGAGTTCAGAAGGGCGAGCATACAAAGGAGCCGGTGGCTCCGAGCTACAGCGCAGGCTCTCCCGCATGGGATGATATATCGGTTGCTATAGGTCTTAATATTGTTCAGAAAACTACGGATTCTTTAAAGGTTATTTTACCTACCGAAAAAGCCGACGGAACCGAGCTTAAGCACTGCATGTTTGCATTAAAGCTCTATGATTATGACGACGATACCGATTCGGGCGATAAGGTCATTTATATAAATGCTCCTTATATCGACTATGTAATGGGTGTTGACGGCGATTCTTCCGCGGCGGGCGAGGAAATAAGAATAATCGGCGAGAATATAGCTCCCGATCAGGATAACGGCAAAGCTTTAGACGAGCTTAAGGTCCGCCTTACAAATAAAAAGACTAAAGCGACAAGATATCTTGATGTAAAAGAGGTACAGTCGGATTATTCGGTAAGCGTTGACCTTCCGCATGATATTGAAAACGGAACCTATGAGGTAAGCGTTTATAACGGCTTCGGAGACAGCACCTGCTGGTCAATTCCGTCAGATATCAAGGTGGACGGAAATATCAGGAATTCCTTCCCCGATACAGTCTATAATATCAAGGATTTCGGCGCAACGGGTCTTGACGACCAGAACTGCACGCCTATAATCGCTTCCGCTCTTGCGGCGATAAGCAAAAAAGGTGGCGGAGTGCTTTACTTCCCCGAGGGAGTTTACAGAATAGAATACACTGTTTATGTTCCCGAAAACATCACAATAAAGGGAGACGGAGTAAATAAAACCCATTTCCTTTCCGTAATGTACAGGTTTAATTACAACGCAATGCCTGAAAACGGACTTTTTATGTTCGACAGCAATGTTGCCTTTGAGGATTTCCAAGTAGTCGCTACCCGCGCGCCTATATTCTTCATGGCTGACTGTCAGGGCAAGGACACCGAAAGTGTTAAAAACATTTATTTCTCAAATGTTAAATTCTATTGGCAGCCGTTGGCAGGTAAGGTAACACAGGGCTCTTCGGGAATGAATATGCTGGTTTCAAATGCCGAAGCTCAGGCTATGACGATTGCGGAAAATAATCATAATATTATTTCTTTCGGCAAGGGCTATGTTGAAAATCTGCAGATGGATAAGCTTGATTTCCTTAATAAAGAAACAATTCAGGGCGGACTTTTCTATTGCTATAATGCAAGAACAAAGTATGTCAGGGTAACAAATCTTGTTTCTAAAAATGCATCCTATCAGACCTGTATTTCAAGCAATGCGATCTGGGAAAACAATGTGTTTGACGGCGGCTGTACAGCTCTGCAGGGCAGAAATATTTACCTCGAAAATAACACCTTCAGAAACAACACAACAAATAACAGAGAGCTGTTTGTTGCCGACCATAACGGCGGTATATGCCACTTTGCCCAGTATCTTGATAAGGACGGCAAATGGGACGGCGTAACCTTAAAAACCGTAGATGTCGGCTTGTACGGCTGGGGCGAGCAGTGCGGAGTTCAGCTGTTTGTAACAGGCGGCTCGGGCGTCGGACAGACAAGGAAAATTGTTGAAACCAATGAAAAGGAAGGCTGGGTAAGGGTTGACAGTCCGTTTACAATAGAAGTAAACAGAAACAGCAGCTTTGTTTACAGAGTTCCGAGAGAGGATATCTATTTTGTAAACACCACCTTCAAAAACGGATTTGCCGGCGGATTTTACGGCGGCGCTTCCGACATAGTTTATGACGGCACAAAGCATATTGAGCATATCAATGCCGCTCAGAACGCTCAGTTCAACGATGTAAACTGGTATTTCACCTTTAAGGATGAAACTTGGACCTATGATCCGTTCGGTCTTGCTATAGAAACCTCTCTTAAGAAAGAGTCTTCCTATACGGCAAATAGCAATAACAG
>DBKZ01000091.1:12849-13106 GCA_002297415.1 Ruminococcaceae bacterium UBA737 | reverse complement strand
AAAAAGCGGAGTCCGAGGTTTCCTGTGAAGAAGAAGTAAGAGCCTTTACAGCAGGTTTTAAGTTAGGGGTAAGGCTGATAAGAGAGGTGTTCGAGAATGAATAAAATATGTGTGCCTAACGGCACTGATATAACCAAACCCTTCCGTCTTTGACTTCGGCAAATCCACCTTTTCCTCAGGAAGACGGGAACCCTTTTGTCCGCTAATGCGGACATTTCCCCTAACAGGGGAATTTCCTTTCGTCTAAAGGGGAAGCT
>DBKZ01000091.1:2223-12812 GCA_002297415.1 Ruminococcaceae bacterium UBA737 | reverse complement strand
AGGCTCCCTTCTTATTGACGAAAGTCAATACAGAGGGGAGCTGTCGCGCTTTATGCGCGACTGAGGGGTATTATTCTAGACGCTAGACATTAGACTTTAGATATTAGACCAATGTGTGCCTTACGGCACTAAGCTTAAATAAAACTTCTTTTAAGTCTAACATCTACCGTCTAGAGTCTAATATCTAAATTGCGAGTCGGTCTGTAAGCCGAGTTCTGTCTTGCACGGTCATCTATCTCGACGCAAAATCGCTTTTGCGCTCAAGCCGCTTTTCGCAGCACACCGAGCAGGTGTATAGCTGCAGTCAGCGTTGCTCCGAATAGGGTTTACAGGCCCCTGAGGTTACCCTCAGACGCGGTGAGCTCTTACCTCGCCTTTCCATCCTTACCGATAAAATCGGCGGTATATTTCTGTTGCACTCTCCCTAAGGTCGCCCTCGGCAGCCGTTAGCTGCTATTCTGCTCTTTGGGGCTCGGACTTTCCTCACGGTTTAAAACCGCGCGACCGCACGGCCGACTCGCAGATTTATTATAGCATACAAAGCCTTAAAAATAAAGATAATCTGATTTAAAATTTCCTTTAAATTACAAAAAATACAGTTTGCGGTTTAAGGTGGATAATTTTTTATACATTTTAAATAAAAAATCACATTTCCTTTTTTTCGGCACCGAACTATAATATAGACAACGACAAAGACAGGTCGTAATTAAAGGAGGTAAACATAATGAAAAAAATTGTCACACTTTTTCTGGCACTTGCACTGGTTTTAGGACTGACAGCCTGCGGCTCGGGCGGAGGCTCGTCTTCAAAGGGTGAGGTTTCGGTGTTCTATTACACCTATTCCGATACCTACATTTCAAGCGTTCGTACTTCAATGGATAAGCTTTTAAAGAAAGCGGGAATCAATTTCCAGAATTATGACGCAAACGGAAATCAGACGACCCAGACCGAGCAGGTTACAACAGCTATCGCAAAAGGCTCAAAGGCGCTTATAGTAAATGTTGTTGATACAGGCTCAAACGACGCCGCTCAGAACATCGTTGACCTTGCGAAGGCTCAGAACATTCCGGTAATATTCTTTAACCGCTCGGTTGAGGAATCGGTTGTTTCAAGCTATGACAAATGCGTGTTCGTAGGAACCGATTATGAAATGGCAGGCCACATGCAGGGCGAAATGATAGGCAAATATGTTCTTGAAAACTTTGACAAGCTTGATTTAAACGGCGACGGAAAAATCAGCTATGTAATGTTTAAGGGTCAGGAAGGAAACATGGAGGCTATCGCCCGAACTCAGTACGGTGTTGAGGACGCCGACAAGGTTCTTACAGACGGCGGAAAAGAGAAGCTTTCATTCTATGACGCTTCAAACACAAATAAGTATCTCGTCGATCAGGACGGCTTATGGTCATCCGCAGCCGCAACAAACTATATGTCAACCATTCTCGCTCAGTACAGCGAAGCTAATAAAAACATGGTTGAGCTTGTAATCGCTAACAACGACGAAATGGCATTGGGCGCTGTTTCCGCTCTTCAGGCGGCAGGCTACAATAAGGGCTCGGGCAAAACAATCCCCGTTTTCGGAGTTGACGCTACCGACGCCGCTAAGGAAGCTATCAAAAACGGCAGCATGGTAGGAAGCATCAAGCAGGACGCCGAGGGAATGGCAACCGTTATTACAACTATCGCTCAGAATTTCTTAGACTCAAAGGATACCTTTGACGGTGTAAATGCCGACGATGTTGTAGGAACATGGAGAGTAAATATTCCTTACGCTACCTACACCGGTGAATAAGAATAAAAACCTAAATAAAGGGGACGGCACAAAAGCCGTCCCCCGAAAAAGACATTACAGACGGGGGAATAAAAATGGCAAATGAAAATAACGCAGTAAAGACTGTTTCTGAAAATAACGCTCCCGTTCTTTTGCGCATGGAGGATATCGAAAAAGCTTTTCCGGGCGTTAAGGCGCTTGATAAAGTAAATCTGACGGTAAAAGCAGGAACGGTTCATGCCCTTATGGGAGAAAACGGCGCCGGAAAATCCACGCTGATGAAATGCCTTTTCGGAGTTTATTCCAAGGACAGCGGAAAAATTTTCCTTGAAGGCGAAGAGGTTAATTTTAAGAATTCAAAGGAAGCTCTTGAACACGGAGTTGCGATGGTTCATCAGGAGCTTAATCAGGCTTTAAAACGCAACATAATGGATAATATGTGGCTCGGGCGTTTTCCGACGGTGGCAAAGGGAATTCCGATTACCAGCGAAAAGAAAATGTATGCCGCAACGAAAGAAATTTTCGAGAAGCTGGAAATAAATGCCGACCCGAAAACGGTTATGAGCAAAATGCCGGTTTCTCAAAGACAGATGGTTGAAATTGCAAAGGCGGTTTCTTATAACGCGAAAGTAATAGTGTTTGACGAACCCACTTCCTCTCTTACAGAGGACGAAGTCGAGCATCTTTTTAAAATAATAAATATGTTAAAGGCTCAGGGCTGCGGAATAATTTATATTTCACATAAGATGAAAGAAATTCTCCGCATTTCCGATGAGGTCACTATAATGCGTGACGGCAAATGGATAGCGACAAAAGAGGCGAAAAACCTTACCACCGATGAAATTATAAAGCTTATGGTAGGGCGTGAGCTTACGAATATCTATCCGCCAAAATCCAATAAAATCGGCGATGTGCTTTTAGAGGTAGACGATCTTACGGCGATGTATTCAAAGCTTAAAGGCGTTTCCTTTAAGGCAAGAAAGGGCGAGATAATCGGAATTGCAGGTCTTGACGGCTCGGGCAGAAGCGAGCTTCTTGAAAATATATTCGGCGTTGCCACCCGTCATAACGGAACTATTAAGCTTAACGGCAAAACCGTTAAAAACCGAAATTCCAGAGAGTCAATTAAAAACGGCTTTGCTCTTTTAACCGAGGAGCGCAGAGCTACGGGAATTTTCGGAATTTTAAATATCAGGGAAAACGCGACGATATCGAGCCTTGATAAGTGCAAAAACGGACCCTTTGTCAGTAAGGCAAAGCAAAAGGAAAGCACAAAGTGGTGCATTGATTCAATGCATGTAAAAACTCCGTCTCAGGAGACTAAAATAAGATCGCTTTCGGGCGGAAATCAGCAAAAGGTGATTTTGGGGCGCTGGCTTCTTACCGACCCCACGGTGCTTTTGCTTGACGAGCCGACAAGAGGAATTGATGTCGGCGCGAAATATGAAATCTATCAGCTTATAATCGACCTCGCCGAAAAGGGAAAGACCGTTTTAATGGTTTCCTCGGAAATGCCCGAGCTTTTGGGCGTATGCGACAGAATTCTCGTAATGTCGGGCGGAATGCTTGCGGGAGAGGTTGACGCAAAAACAGCGACTCAGGAAGAAATAATGGCGCTTGCCGCTAAATTTGCATAAAAACGGAGGAATAAATATGTCTGCTGCAACTTTAAAGAAAAAAAGCCGCATTGCGGCATGGAGGGAAAAATTCTCAAATTCCTCCGGTGCCGATAAGCGCAGAATGATTACGGATCTGCTGTTCAATAACGCAATGTATATTATCATTGCAATAGCGATTATTTATATCGCAATAAGAGTTCCGGCATTTTTGTCGGTATCGTCGGTCGTTAATATCATATCGCTGACAGCCGCAAAGCTGCCGATAGCCTTGGGAATAGGCGGAGCGATAGTGCTTACGGGTACCGATATTTCAGCCGGCCGCTGTGTGGGTCTTACCGCATGTATCGCAGCGTCCCTGCTTCAGATGACGACCTATGCGAAAAAAATATTCCCGAATTTACCCGTTATGCCTCTTTGGGCGGTGCTTTTGATAGTAATCGCCGTCGGAGCGACGGTCGGACTTGTAAACGGATTTTTCGTTGCTAAATTCAAGCTTCATCCGTTTATAGTTACCCTTTCAACCCAGCTTATAGTGTTCGGTCTTGTTCTTATGTATCTTATGATCGGCGGAAATAACGGTCAGACCCTTTCTGGACTTGATTCTTCCTATACCGATTTTGTAAGAGGAACTCTGTTTACCGTAGGCGGCGTTGCGGTTCCTAAGTATGTGCTTTATTCGGTAATACTTACGGCTGTAATGTGGGTTATCTGGAATAAAACAAAATTCGGTAAAAATATGTTTGCCGTAGGCTCAAATGAAGAGGCGGCTAATGTTTCGGGCGTAAATGTATTTAAGACAATTGTTCTTGTTTTCGTCCTTGCAGGCGTTATGTACGGTATAACAGGCTTTATCGAGGGCGCAAGAATTGCTTCCTGCTCTGCTAATACAGGTCTTAACTATGAATCGGACGCAATTGCCGCATGCGTTATCGGCGGTGTTTCGTTCGTAGGCGGTACAGGAAAAATAAGCGGAATTGTAATAGGCGTGTTCTTATTGCAGATAATATTCGTAGGTCTTAACTTCCTTTCCGTTGACGCTAATATGCTTTATGTAATAAAGGGACTTATAATCCTTGTTGCCTGCGCTATTGATATGCGCAAATACCTTGCCCGTAAATAATAAGAGGTGATAAATGTGACGGAAAACGAAACCTTAAATAATACTCCGAAAAAAAACGGCGGACTTTACGCAAAGGTCAAAATGTCGGTAAGGAGCGCTAATATAATGGTAGCCGTGCTGAGCTTGGTGCTGATAGCGGCGACGGTGTTCATAGTCCGTCACAGCGGATTTACCGTTAAATTCGATACGGACGGCGGCTCGGCGGTTGGAAGCGTTAAGCTTAAATATTCCGATACCGTTCCTTTTGAGAACGACCCCGTCAAGGAAGGCTTTAAGTTCGCAGGCTGGTATAAGGACAGCGCCTGCACCGAGCGCTGGGAAAGCACCGACACCGTTTCGGGCTCAATGACTCTTTACGCAAAATGGATTAAAAATTAAATGAAAAACGCCAACTCTGCAATTAAAAGGTGCAGGGTTGGCTGTTCTGTTACTCCGCCTTGAAAATTTATTTTAAAAATGTTATATTAAGTGTGACAGGTTCGAGTCCTGTCACACTTAATATGAAAATAAAAAGTAAAAGGAGCATGTTATGAAATATACTGTTTTGGTTGTTGACGATGAGGTGGAATTAAGGCATGCTCTTGTTGAAAAGGTAGATTGGGAGTCGGCGGAATTCGAGGTTATCGGAGAGGCGGAAAACGGCGTTGAGGCTTTGGACGTTATAGAAACCTTAGAGCCCGACCTTATTATAACCGATATTAAAATGCCGATGATTTCGGGACTTGAGCTGGCAAGGCAGGTAAGAGAAATGCGGCCTGCTACGCAAATCGTATTTTTAAGCGGATATGACAGCTTTGAATATGCGAGGACCGCGATTGATTACAATGTTATAAGCTATCTGTTAAAGCCTATTTCTTCCGAGGAAATGTCGCACGAGCTTTTTGAAATTCATAGGAAAATGGATGAGAAAATCGGAAACTCGGTAAAATTTTTGGATCAGGACTTAAAAATTCAGCTTGAAAGGTCTAAGGTCTCCGAATTTTTAATGCCGCTTATGCTCGGTTCAAACGAATCCCAGCTTAATGAGGAAGAGTTGCTTTCAAGGGCTGAGGAGCTTAAAATATTCGCTAAGAACGCTGAGAATTTCGGCTTTTGCGTTATGGTCTCAAAATTTAAGGATGCTAAAAAAACCGAATGCACATCCTCAAAGCATATCGAATTTATTTCGAATGTTATGTCTAAATATCTTAAATCTGAAAGCTTTGTTGTTTACGGCAGAGCCGTAACACTGCTTGTTTTAAATGATGATAAGGACCCGACTTTCACGCTTGAGCTTCCTTTAAAGGAAATCGTTCAGACCTCAAAAAGGCTTCTTAATCAGACCTGTACAATAGGTGTAAGCCGAGCTTTTAAAAAGCTTTCCGCCTGTTCGGACGCTTATTTTCAGGCAGTCACCGCAAGGCGGTACACCTCCGACGGAAACGGCGAGGTAAGATTTATAAACGATCAGGAAAGCGACACTCAGCTTGAGTTCGATTTAGCCGAAAAAACGACCTTAAGCCTTGAACAGCTTCTTAAGGTCGGGACAAAGCAGGCTTTGGACGGGTTTATAAGCGGACTTTATGAAAACAATACCCCCGAAAACGCAAATCTGCTTGTAATGCAGATAATTGCCACGGTTTACAGGGTCGTGAGCGCTGTTTCGGATAAAAGCGGACTTATGAAGCTTATTCAGGATAACCCGATATTTTCGCGTATGACCTCATACAGCAGTGAGAGCGTTATGAAAACCGAGCTTTTAAACTTCTGCATAAGCGCAAAATCAATTATCGAAAGCTCGCAGAAAAGGGACAGCGAGGTTTTATGCGACAGGGTTATCGAAATAATAGATAAAAATTTCGGAGACGAGGAGCTGTCGCTTACCGCCGTAAGCAATGAGCTTGCTGTAAGCCCGAATTATCTGAGCGCACTTATTAAAAAGACAAAGGGCAAGAATTTCATCACCCTTTTAACCGAGAAAAGAATGAAAGCGGCTTATGATATGATAGTCTGCTCCTCTCTTAAAATGCTTGAAATTTCCGAAAAATGCGGCTACAGCGACCAGCATTATTTCAGCTATTGCTTTAAAAAATTCTACGGCGAATCGCCGAATAAATTAAGACAGTCGAGGGAAACGCAATGAAAAAACGCTTAAAGCCCGCAATCAGCCTTTCCGCGCTGACGGTTGCGGCGGTAGTCGCCGCTTCGCTGACAGCCGTTTCCTGCACCGTTGCTGTCTTTGCCTCGGTTTACAGCAATTCTCTTAAGCAAAACGCAAAGGTTAATACCGAGCAGACCGTCACTCAGGCGGCGGTCGCGGTTAATAATACCCTTGACTCAATGCGCTATGAGCTTGACGGGATAGCGGACCTCGCCGAGAAAGCCGGCTCGGGTCAGGAATTCGCGGATAAAATAAGCTCTCTTTTAAAAATCAAGAGCGATATTATTTCGGTTGCGGTTTACGGGGAAAACGGCGAAATAGTCCGTTGCACGGGCAACAGCTCAGAAAAACTTAAAAATATTTATAAGGATCTGTCCTTTGACAAGAAAGGCTTTGACGCGTCGCCCGAATTTTCTCTTTCAAAGCCCCATGTTCAGACCCTCTTTGAGGGAAGCTATCCGTGGGTGGTTACAGCCGCAAAAAAGGCGGATAATCCCGTTTTTGAAAACGGCGTTTATATAGCGGTCGATTTCAGCTTTGTAAAGCTTGCGGATTATATAGATAAGGTCGGCGTCGGAAGCCACGGATATTGCTATATCGCGGATAACGGCGGAAATGTTATTTACCATCCTCAGCAGCAAATGCTGTTTTCGGGTCTTAAATCCGAAAGCACCGAGCCCGCGCAAAGGCTTTCGGGCGGAGTTGTTACAGAGGGTAAAAAAATAACCGCCGTAAGCTCCGTTTCGGACGGGAAATGGAAAATAATAGGCATCAGCTACACCGATGAATTTGAGGACGAAAAGACCGCGCAGATATTTTTCAGCGTAACCATTGCATTTTTGTGCTGTTTTGCTGTCTGCGTTGCGGTAGTGCTTATCTATCAGAGGGTTTTCAATAAGCCTGTAAAAAGACTTATTAAGGATATGAATGAATTTGAAAACAGCGCCGACAGCTTTGAATATAAAATAAGGAACAATTCGGTCAGGGAGCTTACAGAGCTTAACAATTCCTTTGCCCACATGTCGGGCGAAATTAAAAAACTTATGGAAAAGGTGCGAAATGAGGAAACCGAGCTTCGAAAAACCGAGCTTAAGGCTCTGCAGGCGCAGATAAATCCGCATTTTCTTTATAACACGCTTGATTCCGTTCAGTGGATGTGCGAGCAGGGGAAAAATAAGGACGCCGCCGCAATGGTAAGCGCTCTCGCTAAGCTGTTTAGAATAAGCATAAGCAGAGGAAAAGAGCTTATCCCCATTCGCGATGAGTTAAACCACGCCAAAAGCTATCTTATAATCCAAAGCTACAGATACCGCGATCAGTTTACTTATTCGTTCGATATCGACGAAAGCCTTACTGAGTTTCTTTGCAATAAGATAACCCTGCAACCCCTTATAGAAAACGCTATTTACCACGGTCTTGACCGCATGGTGGACGAGGGCGAAATTAAGATAACCCTTAAAAAAGCCGATGACGGCTCGGACGATATTCTGTTTACGGTTTCCGATAACGGCGTCGGAATGACCGAGGAGCAGTGCAGAAAAATTCTTAAAAAGGAAAAAAGCGATTCGAGCGGAATAGGCGTTAAGAATGTCAATGACAGGCTTAAAATTTATTTCGGCGAAGGTTACGGGCTCAGCATAAAAAGCGAGCTTGACGAGGGAACCGAGGTAACGGTCAGAATTCCGAGAATTGAGGAAAGCGGTGAGAATAAATGAAAATAAGTAAAATAATCGCTTTAGGATTAAGCTTGGTTTTAATGTTCTCGCTTTGCGGCTGTAAATCGGATAAAAATGAAAAAATATATATCGCCGTTATCGCAAAATCCGTAAATTCCGATTTTTTTAAGAAAATGGAAAGCGGAGTGCAGTCCGCGGCAACCGAATATAATGTCAGGTTTACATTTGAGGGCCCCGAAAGCGAAGAGGACTATGAGGCGCAAAACGCACTTATAGATAAAGCTGTAAGAAACGGCGCCGACGCGATTGTCCTTTCCGCGATAGATTATACCCGTTCTGACAAGTCGGTTGAAGCAGCCGCTAAAAAAGGAATTAAGGTGATAACCGTCGACAGCGGAGTATCAAGCAGGCTTGTAGATATGTTTATAGGAACCGACAGCCTTGAGGCAGGCAGAGCGGCGGCAAAAGCGGGCATTGATACTTTCAACAGTAATGTAGATATAAAAATCGGACTTATTAGCTTTTTGGAGACCACCGCAAACGGTCAGCAAAGAGAAAAAGGCTTTAAGCAAGCGGTTAGCGAATCCGAAAATGCGGAAATTGTCGCGTCAAGCCCTGCTGAAAGCAATGTCGAAAGCGCAAAGCAGGCGGCAATAAAGCTTATTTCCGAGCATAAGGAAATAAATATGCTGGCAGGCTTTAACGAGTGGATAACCCTCGGAATCGGCGAGGCGGTAAAGGAACTAGGACTTTCCGATAAGGTTTGCGCCGTCGGCTTTGATTCAAATATAAATTCCGTTTCCATGCTTGAAACGGGCGAAATGGATGTTTTAATAGTTCAGAATCCCTTTGCAATGGGCTATCTTGCGGTTAAAAATGCCGCCGCACTTGTAGGCGGCGAGACCTCTTTTGAAAAAGAGGAATTCACGGCGGTTACAGCCGTGACTAAAAACAATATGTTCAACGAAAGCATTCAAAAAATACTTTTTAGTTTTGATTAAAATAAATTTTCAGGAGTGATATTTTATGTACACAGCAAATTCTGAAAGATACAATGTTATCCCTTATGTAAGGTGCGGAGAAAGCGGACTTAAACTTCCCTCGCTTTCCTTGGGGCTTTGGCACAATTTCGGCGACAATGCGGACTTTGATAATATGAAAAGCCTGATTTTTACCGCTTTTGATAACGGTATTACGCATTTTGACCTTGCTAATAATTACGGTCCCGCCCCCGGCAGTGCCGAAAGAAATTTCGGCAAAATTTTAAAGGAAGAGCTTTCCTCTTACCGCGACGAAATAATCGTCAGCACCAAAGCCGGTTACACCATGTGGGACGGACCTTACGGGGATTTCGGAAGCCGCAAGTATCTTTTAGCATCGCTTGACGCAAGTCTTAAAAGACTCGGTCTTGATTATGTCGATATATTTTATCACCACCGCCCCGATCCGGAAACGCCTTTAGAGGAAACAATGTCGGCTCTGTCTCAGGCGGTTTCGGACGGAAAGGCGCTCTATGTCGGACTTTCGAATTATAACGGCGAAACGCTTTACAAGGCGGCAGAAATTTTAAAGGAGCTAAAATGCCCGTTTGTCATAAATCAGAACCGCTATTCGATTTTTGACAGAACAGTTGAGAAAAACGGTCTTAAAGACGCGTCTTATAAGCTTAAAAAGGGCATAATAGCATTCAGCCCCTTGGCTCAGGGAATGCTTTCCGACCGCTATCTTCACGGAATCCCCGAGGATAGCAGAATTAAGACCGACGGAAGATTTTTAAAGGAATCCGCCGTAACTCCCGAAAGATTAAAGCAAATCTCCGAGCTTAATTCTATTGCGATTTCAAGAGGACAGACCTTGGCAGAAATGGCGCTTTCATGGCTCCTTTCAAAAAAGGAAATAACCTCGGTGCTTATCGGCGCGTCAAAATCAAAGCAAATTCTTGATAATATAAAGGCATGCGAAAATACCGAATTTTCCGAAGAAGAGCTTAAAAAGATTGACAGTATTTCGCTCGGATGAAAAGTAAATATAATTTTAGCGCCGTAAGGCGCACATTTAAGAGTCCCCCTTAGCCTTTAGGGGGATGTCAAAGCGGATAGCTTTGACAGGGGGATTGGATAAAAATTAAAAATGGAAAATTAAAAATGGAAAATTTCATTTGAATTTCGGTAAAACTAAAGAAAAATCCCTCCACCGCGCGAACGCGGTCCGCCCTCCCTTTAGGCAAGGGAGGCAAATACCCCTCAGTCGCGCATAAAGCGCG
>DBKZ01000091.1:0-2212 GCA_002297415.1 Ruminococcaceae bacterium UBA737 | reverse complement strand
CCTCTGTATTGACATTCGTCAATAAGAAGGGAGCCTTGCTTTAGTTTCTGCTGAACCCCAAGCTTCCCCTTTAGACGATAGGCACACGAATTTTAATATTGAACTTAAAGATAAAATATTTTATAATAGTATTACTTAAAAAGTCAGAGGTAAATTATTATGATTATAAGAAAAGCAAATGCAGACGATATTAAAAAAGCATATAATGTTTATTCAAAGGTTCTTTTAAATGAAGAGGAGGGGAAAACCTCTATAGGCTGGATAAGAGGGGTTTACCCGACGGTTAAAACGGTTGAGGACGCAATATCCGCCGACGATTTCTTTGTGTGTGAGGAAAGCGGCGAAATTTTGGCATGCGCCAGAATAAATCAGATTCAGGTTCCCGAGTACAGTAATGCCGACTGGGAGTATAAGGATGTTCAGGGTGATAAAATTATGGTGCTTCATACCTTGGCGGTCGACCCCGACGCGGGCGGAAAGGGCATAGGCTCTAAATTTGTGGCATTTTATGAGGAATATGCTCTTAAATCCGGCTGTACGCATCTAAGAATGGATACAAACGAGAAAAACTTAAACGCAAGAAGGCTTTATAATAAGCTCGGCTACAAGGAAGCCGATATTGTCCCCTGCGATTTTAACGGAATAAAGGGCATACAGCTTGTCTGCCTTGAAAAAAAGCTTTAAAGGAGAGCTTATGAAATTAAAAATTAAAATTGCGGCATTAGCTTTGATTTTTGTCTGCACTTTCTCAGTTTTCGGATTTTTTGTAAGCGCAGAGGAAAAAGAAGCGTCAAAGCTTGATATAAATATGTCGCCGTCATCAATGAAGCTGTTTGACGGCGATTTTTTGTCATACGAAAAATTAAGCGGAAAATACAGTCTTGAATTAAAAGACGAGGCAAGATACATATATATTATATTTTTAAAAAAAGCGGATTCCTTTAAAATATCGGGAAACGAAATTGAAAACAGCTTTTTGCACTGCCTTGTCGATTTAAAGGAAATTTCTTTAAGTAATTTTAAAAACATAGAAATTGAATTTGCGAGCAACACCGAGGTAAGCGAAATTTCCGCTTTTTCGGACGGCGTTCTGCCATCTGATGTCGAGGATTGGAGCAAACCCTGCGAAAAAGCCGACCTTCTGCTAGTTTCGACCCATTCCGACGATGAACAGCTTTTCTTTGCGGGGCTTCTTCCTTTGTATGCGGGCGAAAGAAAATATAATGTTCAGGTTGCGTATTTTACCAACCATAATGTAAACTTTAAAAGAAACCATGAGCTTTTAAGCGGACTTTGGACGGTGGGAGTAAGAAATTATCCCGAAATCAGCGCTTTTCCCGACGCTTGGGCGGACGATAAGGACCACGCCCTTAAAAATCTCGCAAAGGCAGGATTTTCTTATGCCGACGCGGTCGGGTATCAAACCTATCTTATAAGAAAATATAAGCCGCTTGTAGCAGTAGGCCATGATTTCGGCGGCGAATACGGTCACGGTCAGCATATTTTAAACGCGGCGACTCTTACAGAGGCGGTTATGAATTCCGGAAATGACAGCTTCTGCCCCGATATTGCCGAAGCTTACGGCGTTCATACCGTAAAAAAATATTATGTACATTTATATAATGAAAATCAGATAAGCTTAAATATTGATACTCCCCTTGAAAGCTTCGGCGGAAGAACCGCGTTTAATGTAACTCAGGAGGGCTTTGAAAAGCATAAATCTCAGCACAACACTTGGTTTAAGGCTTGGCTTAACGGCTCGGACGGCAAAAACACAAAAGCCTCTTCAATAAAAAAATATTCTCCCTGCCTTTACGGGCTTTATAAATCCGAGGTTGGCGAGGATGTTTTGAAAAACGATATGTTTGAGAATATCGTAACCTACAAGGAGCAGGAGGAGCTTGAAGCAAAAAGGCTTGAGGAAGAGAAAAAAGCCGAGGAGCAAAGAAAAGCCGAAATAAAAGAAAAACAGGAAAAAACCGAAAAACCGAATAAAAAAAGCAATAAAAGAATAGCTCTTTATTTGGTTTTTGCGGTGGTTCTTACGAATGTAATTCTGTTCGTGACGGTTTTTGCCGTAAAAAAGAAAAAAATTTAAAAAAACACTTGATTTTATATTTTGTTTATGATATTATAACAAAGTACGTTGCGTAATTGCGGCGTTATACATGCGTTGATGCGGGAGGTGGCCGACCTCTGAGTCGGGAAATTT
>DBKZ01000046.1:8103-9135 GCA_002297415.1 Ruminococcaceae bacterium UBA737 | reverse complement strand
CAAGGATGCGGCAAGAGAATTCATAACCGCTATTTTTTTGTCGGTATAAATTTCGCTGAGCTCCTGCGCCGCAAGCCTTGCCGCATGCGCGGTTCCGCTTATTCCTCCGGACATTGTTATATAAATTACATCATTACCCGATTTAAGCTCCTCTTCGAGCGCCTCATAAATAAGCGCTGAATTTATCATTGAGGTCTTAACATCGGCGCCGTTTCTCATAGAATCATAGAAATACTTTCCGTCAAAATCGGAATTTGCGTTATATTCGATATCTTTACCGTTTATTGAGTATCCGAAAGGTATTACCTTTATACCGTAAAGACTTATTATCTCATTTGTAAGATTTGCAGAAGTATCAGTAAAAAGCTTTATCATGTCATCACCGTTTTTTTAGTTTTGCGGGATTTTCCCGTCCAATTTATAGTATGGCATAAAAAGGTTTTTTTCAATCTACACAGCAAAAATCGGACTCTACTGTTAAAAGAGTCCGATTCTACTGAAATTAAGCGTTCTCTTTAAAAAATAGAGACTGCCGTAAAAAGCTTATTTTAAAGCATTTGAGCTTTTTTTATCCAAAGCTCAGCTTCCGCATCGCTCGGCATTCTGAAATCCCCTCGCGGAGAAAGACAAATGCTTCCTACCTTTACACCGTCGGGCAGACAGCTCCTTTTATACTGCTGGGAGAAAAATCTTTTATAAAATACTGTAAGCCATTTCTTAACGATGTCCTTATCAAAATCATTTTCAAAAGCCTTAAGGGCAAGCTTGTAGGTTTTTTCGGGAACAAATCCGAAACGGACGGTATAATATAAAAAGAAATCGTGAAGAGCATATGGTCCGACAATCTCCTCGGTCTGCTGAGAGATTTTTCCGCTCGCATCCGGAGGAAGAAGCTCGGGGCTTATGGGGGTATCTAAAATATCGCTTAATACTTCCCTGCTTTCTTCAAAGCTCTGCATTTGCATAATGCTTTCTATCATCCACCTGATAAGGGTTTTCGGAATTGAGCTGTTTACGCCGTACATACTCATG
>DBKZ01000046.1:519-8082 GCA_002297415.1 Ruminococcaceae bacterium UBA737 | reverse complement strand
ACCAGCCGAGCGCAAGCTCGCTTAAATCGCCGGTTCCTACAACAAAGCCTTTTGTTTTTCCTGCGTAATCCATTAAAACCTGCGTGCGCTCCCTCGCCTGCGAGTTTTCATAGGTAAGGTCCAAGGTGTCGGGATTTTGACCGATATCCTTAAAATGCTGCAAAACAGCGTCCTTAATCGGGATTTCAACAGCTTTGATTTTTAAAGTCTGCATAAGCTTAAGCGAATTGTTATAGGTGCGGTCGGTTGTGCCGAAGGCAGGCATTGTAATTCCTGTTACAGTGCAATTTTCAATATTCGCTCTTTTAGCCGCCTCGGTGCTTACGAGCAAGGCAAGCGTTGAATCAAGTCCGCCCGAAACGCCGACAACGGGACTGCATTTTGTTGCCTCAATGCGCTTTTTAAGTCCCATAACCTGCATTTCAAAGATTTCGAGACATCTTTTCTGTCTGTCCTCCTTGGTTTTGGGAACAAAGGGAAGCTTTTTGACATTTAAAAACTCAAGGTCATTTTCTTTTTCCTTGACACTGACAAAAACCGTTCTGAATTCCTTGGTCAGCTCCTCTCGGCTCTGGGAAAAGGTTTTAATTTTAAGCCTGTCGGCACGGATTTTTCCTAAATCAATATCCGCAAAAAGAATATACTCATTATCAATTTTTTTCTGATTTTCTGCTGTGACAGAGCCGTTTTCGCATACTATGCCCGCTCCGGAAAATATAAGGTCTGTAGTCGATTCTCCCGCGCCTGCCGATGTATAAACATACGAGCACAAACACGATGCCGATTGATTTACAACAAGAGATTTTCTGTATTCTCTTTTTGAAATCGTTTCGTTGCTTGCGGAAAGGTTTATTATAACCTCCGCTCCGCCAAGCGCATAATATCTGCTCGGAGGAATAACGGACCACAAATCCTCGCATATTTCAGCTGAAAATTTAAAGAAACCTGTATCGAAAATTATATCGGTGCCGACAAAAATATTTTCTGACTGAATATCGGAAATTAAAAGCTCCTGCGGTTTAATCTCGGAGATTTTAAGCTTATTTCCTGCGGTAAACCATCTGCGCTCATAAAATTCATTATAGGTGGGAATATAGGTTTTAGGAACTATTCCCCACAGTCTTCCGCCGCTGATAATTGCCGCGCAGTTATAAAGACTTCCGTTTAAAGTAAGCGGAAGACCGACAGCCGTAATAAATTCAGTATCTTTAGAAGCAAAAATTATTTTCTTTAAGCAGCTTAACGCGTCAGACAGCAACGCCTGCTGAAAAAACAGGTCGGCGCAGGTATAGCCTGTTATGCAAAGCTCGGGAAAAACCACTATATCGGGATTTTTCTCCTTAGCCTTTAGCATAAAATCAATAATCCGCTCGGTATTTTTTTCGGGGTTTGCAACCGCCGTATCGGGCACCGCGCAAGCGGCTCTTATAATATCGCTCATTTTACTCTCCGTTTTTTATTTTTATTGTTCCGCCTGCTCGACATTTTTATGTATGCGTTCCATTCTTTCATCAAGCTCGGCGCTGACCTTTGCACATTCCTTAAGCTCCGCTTCTGTTTCGGGAGTCAGCTTATAGCTTTTTTTATACTTGATTTTATGCTCTAAGGACGCCCACCAATCCATTGAAATTGTCCTGAACTGTACCTCGACCTTCATGAATTTTTTCTCGTCATGAAGAAAAATCGGAATTTCAACAATAAGGTGAAGGCTTCGATATCCTGTGTCCTTAGGCTCGCTTATATAATCCTTACGGGTGATAAGTCTTATATCGTCCTGCTTTAAAAGTGCGTCCGCCATCATATAAATGTCCGACGGAAAGGCGCATATAACTCTGACGCCTGCAATATCATAAAGATTTTCTTCAATACTCTTTGCATTTATCGCAACGCCCTTACGCTTGCATTTTTCAAGTATGCTTTCAGGCGATTTAAGTCTTGTTTTAATATTTTCTATAGGATTGCGGTCATACTGGAGCGAAAGCTCTTCGTTTAAAACATTGAACTTTGTCGCGACTTCCATCATCGCACATCTGTAATAAGCCATTAGCTCTTTAAAGGGCATGGTGTATTCCTGTGCTAAAAGCCTTATTTCCTCTTCGTTTATCTGAGAATGAAGAAACTGCTCCAAGGCTTTTCCTTTTCGGTTAAAAAGTGCCATTAAAATTATCCCCAACTGCTAAATTTGTAATTATATTTATTATAGCATATCCTTAATAACTTAACAAGTGAAATTCATATAATTTGCAGGTGAATGCCGCAAAATACCGATAAAAGATTTAAAGCTTATTGATATTATGGACGCTAAAATAAATGAGGAAATTGCTGAAAAATATAAATAATTATTCAAATATGTATCGGGTGATTTTCACCCGATATTTTTTATTATGACGCATCCTTTACGGTGTTCTTATCCGTTCCGCTTTGAGCCTCTTTAAGCATATTTTCCGCAAAAATTCCGTAGCCTGTCTGCGGTTCGTCGATAAGAACATGAGTTACGGCGCCGATAAGCTTTCCGTTTTGAAGAATTGGACTTCCGCTCATTCCCTGCACAATTCCGCCCGTAGCCTTTAAAAGCTCAGGGTCGGTAACCGTGACAATAAGGTTTTGAGTTTTTGAAAGATAGGTTAAATTTCTCTTTTTAACGGTACAGGAATAAAGCTTCGGCTGAACGCCGGAAACCGTGCAAAGAATTTGCGCCTCGCCGTCTGTAATTTCCTGCTTCATAGCAACCTGTGTTAAGTTTCCGAAAGAAAGCTCGCCCTTTAAAGTTCCGTAAACACCGTCATTCTTATTTTCCTTGATATCGGCAATCGAGCTTGTTGTAAATCTGCCTTTAAGCTCCCCCGGGTCTCCCTCGTTTCCTTTTTTTACGGCAACTATCGAGGCACCCACCATTTCTCCCGAATCAAGCTTTAAAAGCTCGCCTGTATCCTCATCGCATATCCCGTGGCCTAAGCCGCAGATAACATTATCGGAAGGGCTGTAAAAGGTAAGAGTGCCGATTCCTGCCGAGCTGTCTCTCACCCAAACTCCGAGGTGATAGGTATTATCCGACGAATCGATAACGGGCTTTATTTTAAGGTCTATTACCGTCTTTTTTCTTATTATTTTAAAAAGCAGTTCTTTTCCTGCGCTCTGGGCGACGATTTCCGCAAGGTCCTCGTTACATTCAACCGAAATTCCGTCGACTGACTGAATATAGTCTCCTATTTTAAGCCCTGCGTCCTTTGCGGGGTTTACAGTGCCGTCTTTTGTATTTACATCCTGCATTTCGATAACCAGAACGCCCTGAGTATAAAGCTTCATACCGAACGGGTTACCGAGAACCGTTACATAGCTGGGGTCGACAATTTCGATATTTGTGCTCGAAAACGGAATAAACCCGAAAAGCTTTAAATCGACATTATAGTTTTCTCCGACGGATTTAGCCGAAACGGAAGTGAACTTTGCGCCGTTATAAACCGCTGTTACAGGAAGCTTCGAATTTATTTCAAAGCTTTCGCCCAAGTTTATTTTATATGTTGACGCAACATCGCGGCTTAAAATATAAAGTGTGGAAAAAAGCACTGAGGTTGCAAACAAAAGAGAAAAAAACAGTGCTTTTACCGCTTTTTTCATTATTTTCATAAAATCATCCTTTCGGTACATTTAATTATTCCCGAAAAAGATAAAAATATGAAGGACTTTCTCTTTGAAAAAGAGAAAGTCCTTTCACACTGATTTTTTTAATTATTCACCGTAGGGGAAATCAAATTCCTTATCCGAGGATTTTTTCTTATCGGACGAATCCGACGATGAAGAGCCCTGCGAGGAATCGGAATTTATTACCGACGAATAGCTTGACTCGCCGATATTGGCTTTAAGCTTTGCGGAAAATTCTTTTGTGTTTCCGTTTGAATCGTCAACCGTTACCCTTATTGTATCGCCTGCCTTGCAATCGTCAATAATATTTAATACCATATCGTCGTAGGTGATTTCGGTTCCGTTGATATGGGTTATCATATCGCCCTGCTGTATTTTGCCGTAAAGGTCGCTGTCCTCACCTACCGAGATTACAAGAAGTCCCGTATTATCAAGACCCTTAGCCTCGGCGGCGGCTGTATTTATCATTTGGTAGGTTATTCCGAGCTTTGCGCGGTCGGTTACCTTTCCCGATGAAATAAGCTGTTTTGTAACCCTTGATACGGTTGTGGTGGGGATTGCAAAGCCTATGGAATCATACTGAACGCCCGCAAGCTTTGACGATGTAATTCCGACTACCTGTCCGTACATATTTACAAGCGCACCGCCCGAGCTTCCGGGGTTTATCGCGCTGTCGGTCTGAATAAGCTTTGCAGAATAGTTAGATGTGGTTTTAACCCGTCTTTCGGTAAGAGAAATAATTCCGCTCGTAATAGTCGAATTGTCCTGTGCAGAGCTTGGTCTGCCCACGGCTACAACCGATTCTCCGCAGATAAGCTTAGAGGAATCGCCGAGAGTAGCGGCGGTTATGCCCGATTTATTATCAAGCTTTAAAACCGCAAGGTCGCTTATCGCGTCGCCCGCGACATACTGAGCCGTTCTTTCGCTGCCGTCGCTTAAATAAACAAGAAATTTAGGAGCGCCTATTTCGGAATAAATATGGTCGTTGGTGACGATATATCCGTCCTCGGAAATTATAACGCCTGTTGCGTTAGCCGAAGAGCCTGCGGAATTATAAACGATAATTCCCACTATACTGTCCTTAACCTTTTCATAAACCTGAGCAGGAGTGAGTGCGTCGGCGTCCTTAGGAACCTGCGCAAGACTAACATCCACCTTTTTATTTCTCGCATAAGCGGATGTGCTGTTTCTTCCGATAAAATACCCTGCAAGACATGTAGCGGTAAGAAGCATTACAGACGCCATAACAAGCGCAAACAGCTTAAGTCCCTTTGAGGCAGGCTTATAATCGTCAGCCGGCAAGTCACTTGAATATTCGATTTTATTAAGGGATTCTACATCTCCTGCCGAATAGCTTTGATTTTCTTCTTTTAAATCCGAATCGGAAATATCATTTTCGGAAGAGAATTCCGAATCTTCGGCTGTTTCTTCATTTAAGCTGTCTTCTTTTTGCTCTTCTTTTTCTTCTGTCTGTTCCCCGCTTAAATTCTCGGAATTTTCCTGTTCGTTCGGGTTTTCCGTTTTATCTTCAAAAATTCCGTCTTTATTTAATTCATCACTCATAAATTACACTCCGTTTCAATGAAAATCAGTGGTTTTTATTTAATCAAAGGCAATGTGACCGTAAACTCGGTAAATTCATTTTCAACGCTTGACACCGAGATTGTTCCGCCGTGAGTTTTGACAATTGTTTTAACAATATAAAGCCCCAATCCCATGCTTGTTTTATTTGCGGACCTTGATTTATCAAGCTTATAAAATCTTTCGAATACAAGCGGCAATTCCGTTGCGGGAATGCCCTTTCCCGTATTTCTTATAACGAATTTAAGATTTCTTGCGTCGGTCTGCTGAGAAAAAGTGACAGTGCCCTTTTCATCGGTGAATTTTATCGCATTATCGACAAGATTATAAATAACACGGTAAATAAGGTCCTTATCAGCGTTTAAGGTAACGCTTTCTATAGAGTCAAGACCTACGATATCGAGCTTTTTCTCTTCAATTCTCTGCTCCTGACTTACAACAATTCTAAGCAAAAGCTCGCGGAAATCGAACTTTTCGTATTTTAAAACGAACTCGCCCGATTCAAGCTTTGAAATGCTCAGCATTGACTGTACCATTCGAGAGAGCCTTTTAACCTCTTCTGAAACAATAGTAAGATAATACTTCTGCTTTTCAGGCTCAATAGTGCCGTCAATTATTCCGTCGACAAAGCCGCTAATGGTTGTCATCGGGGTTTTTAGCTCGTGCGAAACATTCGCGACAAAGCTTTTTCTTGTTTCTTCAAGCCTTGAAAGAGAATTTGTCATTTGATTGAAAGAAACCGCAAGCTCGCCTATCTCATCGTCGCTCGTAACAGGAATTCGCTTTGAAAAATCTCCCTTTGCCATAGCCTTTGACGCGTCCGACATAAGCTTAATCGGTCTTGATATTTTAAGCGTCATTCCGTAAAGCGCAAAGAAAAGCAGTGCTACGGGGACAATAGCCGAGAAAAGGAAAAATCTTATAACCTTTTTCGTAAGCTGTTTAACGCTTGCAAGCGATGAGGTCGAAACGACAAATCCTATCTGCTTGTTATCGGAATTGAAAATTCTGCAGGTATAAAAATACTGCTGTTCCTTATAAAGGTCAAGATCGCCTATTCCCTTATTTCCGCCGAGTCCCTGATTTTTAAGAACGGTATCGGGGATTTTACTGCCCGAATGGCCGCAGGTTCCCGTCTGCCCGAATTCCTCGCAGCTGCAAACCTTTATTATTCCGTAATTATTGGTTATAAAAACATCATTATCGTTAATTCCCGAAACATTTTTAACTATATAATAAAGCCCTCTGTTATTCTGAGCCTCTTCAATGGCGTTTAGCTGGTTGCCCGCAAAATCGGAAACCGAAGTGCTGACCTTTTTAAGCGAATCATACTTAAGGTCGGCAACATAATCGTTATAAACAAGGGTTAAAATAAGCATTAAAGCCCCGAAGCTGAAAACGATAATCAAAGCCATTGTCAAAAAATATTTTCCGAACAGCCTCTGACGCATTACTTTACCTCAAATTTATATCCGACGCCCCAGACGGTCTTGAGCGCCCATTGGTCGCTGACATTTTCGACCTTTTCACGTAATCTCTTGACGTGCACATCCACCGTGCGCGAGTCGCCGAAGTAGTCGAAGCCCCACACCTCGTCGAGCAGCTGATTGCGCGTGTAGACGCGGTTCGGCGTTGAGGCCAGATGGTACAGCAGCTCCATCTCCTTCGGCGGCGTTTCCACGCGCTTGCCGTCCACGATCAGCTCAAAGGCATCCAGATCGATGATGAGCTTGTCGAACACCAGACGGCGCTTTTTCTCCTTGCTGCCCTCGCCCTCCTACGTGCGCCGCAGGACGGCTTCGACGCGGGCCAGAACCTCCTTCATTTCAAAGGGCTTCGTGATGTAGTCGTCGGCGCCCTGCTTGAGGCCGGTGACCTTATCGGTCGTCTCGCCCTTCGCCGTGAGCATAATGACCGGCGTCTTGGAGTCCTGACGGATGGTGCGCAGGACGCCCCAGCCGTCCATCACCGGCAGCATGATATCGAGCAGCACCAGATCCGGCTGGAACTTCCGGAACTGGTCGATGCCCTCGCCGCCGTCGTTGGCGATCACGGTCTGATAGCCCTCGTTGTTAAGATAGAGCTGCAAAAGCTCGGAAATATTGTGGTCATCCTCGACGATCAGGATCTTTTTTGCCATCGTACATTCTCCTTCTCTTCTATCGTTTCCGCGCGGAGCCGCTGCTTCTTCTCCCCTTCGGGAGCCGCGCCGGCTGCCGGGGACACACCGTGCCGCAAAGCGTTCCGCCCGGAAAATCATATGTATCCCTGTCAACTGTCGTTATTATAATCCATCCTCCGGCCGATGCGTGAACATTTTGTAAAAAGACGGATTTTCCG
>DBKZ01000046.1:0-512 GCA_002297415.1 Ruminococcaceae bacterium UBA737 | reverse complement strand
TGGCGGGGAATCATTTTTCCGCTTCCAAATTCCCGTTTTTGTGCTATGATATACATGCAATCAAAATTCGGATCAATGACAGGAGATACGTCATGGAATATACCCCAAGGATCAATGACAATGCGCTGGCCGCCCGGGCCGCCGCAGCCGGCAGCATGGTGCTGCTGAAAAACGTCCGCAGCACGCTCCCGCTGACGGCGGAAGGTGCGGAGCCACTGCCCATCGCCGTGTTCGGCGTGGGGCAGATCTATACCGCCTGCTGCACCGAGGCCATGCAGCCGTGGCGCAGAGTCTGCGTTCTCGACGCGCTGGCCGCAAGCGAGCGCGTGAAGCCGGACGGCCTTCTGGCGCACAAATACCGCAGCTGGTGTCTGGAGCACCCGGCAGGCCACGAGCTTCCGCTTTCCTCGCTCAGCATGGACGAGCTGGCGGAGCACAGCGCGGCGGCGGTCGCCGTCGTCACGCGCACCCCTGAGGACTACCGTCCGCAGCTCACCCGGCAGGAGCAGGAT
>DBKZ01000049.1:8118-9996 GCA_002297415.1 Ruminococcaceae bacterium UBA737 | reverse complement strand
TTTATCGGCTGGTCAGCTTTCAACCGCACGAATATTCAGTATTGGGGACGTAGGAGCGCAGTCTTGCTGGTGTTCGGACTTGTCGTATGCTGCTTAGCGGCGGCGCGGGACGGACTGGATAAGACGATCCAGCATACCATCGACGGCAGCTGTGCACCGGGGCTGTTCCCACTCGTCAGTATTCCCACCATCGTCGGCTGTGTCGGTGCGCTGCTGATTATCATTGCCGCCGTTGCCACGTTGATCGCAAAAACGCAAAAGATGCGCGAGGTTTGGTTCTATGTGATGTCGAGCGGTGCGATGCTGAAAATCGTGATGATGGAGATTGCACGGATTATTTTCTGAAAAAGGGGAAACTGTATCTGCCTTCTTCAAACCGGCAGTACATGACCGCATTGACTTTATCGAGAATATTCTGCTGCCGACGATAAACAGACGTACTTTATTCTGAAATATATCCGAACTTTTTCGTACCTCTTGACATTTTACAAAATCCGATTATAATATAACTAACGAACATTAGTTAGTGAGGTGCGAATATGAAACAGGAGGATACAAAGCAAAGAATTCTCAATAAGGCTTTGGAGCTGTTTTCCGCAAAGGGATACGATTCCGTCAGCGTAGGCGAGATTGCAAAAGCAGTCGGCATTAAAGCGCCGTCGCTGTACAATCACTTTACGAGTAAGCAGGCTATTTTTGATGCCATTGTGAAATCCACGGCGGTGCATTATGAGTCTGATACCGATAAGATCGACATCCATGTGCAGGATGCGAGGAAGGATATTCCGATTTTTACACAGACCACGGAGGATGCCCTCTTTGAAAAGGTGAAGCAAATATTTGAATACTCCCTTCACAACGAAACGATCAGCCGTTTCCGCCGCATGATGACCATTGAGCAATTCCGTTCGCCGGAGCTGGCGGCTCTCTATTCGGGGCGCTATGTAGAACGCATCCTGCGCTACCACGCCGGTATTTTCCGTGCCCTGATTGAATCCGGTGAGATTTGCGCTGAAGATCCGGACACGCTTGCCATGATGTATGTCGCACCGGTGCTGACGCTCATCGGCATTTGCGACCGCCAGCCGGAAAGAGAACAAGAGTGCTTGAAAAAGCTCAGAAACCATGTGCGGCTCTTTTTTCGTATGGTTCATGGCGGGAATGCGCAAAGAGGTGAAATCCGTGAGTAGTCCGGAGAAAAAATGGATCCTTTGTCCGGTCTGCGGCGCAAAAACGCGGCTGCGGCTCCTGCAAAGGACGGTGCTGCGCGACTTCCCCCTATTTTGCCCGAAGTGCAAACGGGAGAGCATCATCAGTGCGCAGAATTTCAGGATAGAGATCATAAATCAGCCAGACGCAAAGACGCAGTGCTGACCGTAATTTCTGCGGTCTCGCACTGCATCTTTTTTAGGAGGAAAAACATGAAGAGATCATTGATACAGAAGCTGGGACTGCTCGGCATTGTCAGCTTTCTTTCATACACGGCGGCGGTAGTATTTGCGCCGCTGGCTTACCCCGGCTATAACCCACTGGCACAGGCGGTCAGCGACCTGAGCGCCGCCAATGCGCCGTCGCTGGCGCTTTGGAATCAGCTCAGCGCCCTTTACAATGTGTGCGAGGTCGTATGTGCGACCGTCGTCTGCATTGGTATTCAGAGGCAAAAAACCAAACTGCTCCGTTCAGGTATTTATCTGTTCGCCATCATGGAGTGGATCTCGGCGGTCGGCTATCGGATGTTCCCGCTGTCAAGCAGCGGCTATGCCGGTGCGTTTCAGGATGTGATGCACATGGCCGTCACCGCTTTGGTGGTGTTGCTGTCCATCATGTCGCTGACCGTGATCATCGTCGCCGGGGTAAAAAGCAAGAATTGCCGTTCTT
>DBKZ01000049.1:0-8036 GCA_002297415.1 Ruminococcaceae bacterium UBA737 | reverse complement strand
TCGGCGTGGTCGAGCGTTTCAGTGTGTTTGCTGCTACGGGCTTCAACGCAGCGCTTGGCATTCACCTGTTTTTAATTAAATCAGAATAAAATAATTTTACAAAGGAGCAATTATAATGGAAAATAATATTACTATTCGCCCCGAAACGAAAGACGATTACAGAGCTGTTGAGAATCTGACCCGCGAGTCATTTTGGAATGTCTACCGTCCCGGCTGCATGGAGCACTATGTGCTCCACTGCTATCGTGATGACCCGGCTTTCGTGCCGGAACTGGACTTCGTCATGGAACTGAACGGCGAGCTGATCGGACAGGTCATCTATGTGCGGTCGGAAATTGAATGTGATGATGGACGGAAGGTGCCGATCATGACCTTCGGTCCCATCGGCATTGCGCCCGCATACAAGAGGCAGGGCTACGGAAAGCAGCTGCTCGACTATTCCATGGAAAAAGCGAAGGAAATGGGTGCAGGAGCACTTGCTATCACCGGAAACATTCTGTTTTATGGCAAGTCCGGCTTTGTTCCGGCAAAAACAAAGGGCGTTCGGTACGCTGATTACCCTGAAGCGGATTATTTTCTCATCAAGGAGCTGACACCCGGATTTTTGGACGGTATCTCCGGCACTTACAAAGACCCGGAGGGCTATTTTGTCTGTGAAAAAGATCCGGATGGCTTTGAACAGTTTGAAGCGACCTTCCCGAAGAAGGAAAAGCTGAAGCTGCCGGGACAGTTATTCTGAGTAGGAGGAATTCGAGTATGATCGAGTCAAGATGTGGATTATTGTGCAGCGATTGCAGTTTTCGTGAAGCAATGGGCTGCAAGGGGTGCGTGAATATGGATAAACCCTTCTGGGCGGATAGCTGCCCCGTGAAATCCTGCTGTGAAAAGAAAGGCTTGCAGCATTGCGGCGAATGCGATGACTTCGTTTGCCCTTTATTACATACTTTTGCTTACGACATGGAGCAAAGCGATAATTCACTGTTGGAACCCTGTGTGACCTCACCGCAATCATTACAAACGGTATATGCTTTATGACCACGCTTAATGCAGGTAGAGTCTTCGGCAGGAACATCTGTTGTGTTCAGATGCGAGCAGTTAACTGTCACAAGGCAAGATGCACTGAAGCCGCCGTCCTCGGTAGTAACCGTAATAGTTGTTGTACCCTTTTTGAGAGGTGTTACAATGCCGTTTTCAACAGTTGCAACTGTCTTATCGCTGCTCGCCCAAGTTACGTTTTTATTCGTTGCTGTTTCGGGGGAGAATATCGGTGTCAGCGCCAGGGTTTCGCCGGTTCCGATGCTTGCCGTTTCTCTGTCCAGCGCAATTCCGTTAACAGGGACGGACTTTGCCTTAACCGTTACAGTCGCCGGAACGACGGTGAATGTAACCAAATTTTCATCGTAGTTATATGCCGAACGGAAAATAAATCCAACAGTATAATTTCCCGGAATAACAGACTCATCGACAGTATAAGTTTGTAGGGTATCTGGAACTGCCGAGCCTTTGGAGCAGACACAACTACCGAGAAGAAACCCGCAAGGGCGTTGCCGTGGAATATGTTTCAAACGCACGATCGGCATAACAAAAAAGAGCAGGACAAATTCCTGCTCATACATACAAAGAGGTACAAAAAGGCAAAAAGAAATCGAGTGTCCTCATCCAACTCTCAGGTTGGTTAAGAACACTCGATATGGTCCGAGTGACAGGACTTGAACCTGCGGCCTCTTGACCCCCAGTCAAGCGCGCTACCAGCTGCGCCACACCCGGATATGTACCGGCGTTTTAAGCCGGAGTTGTAATTAAATCAATCAGAAAAGCCTGAATCAACAAGCTCAACAAGTCCGTCAAGCGCTTCCTTTTCATCGCTTCCGTCAGAGATTATACGAATAGTAGCACCGCCGACAATTCCGAGAGAAAGCACGCCTAAAAGGCTCTTGGCATTGACCTTTCTATCGTCCTTTTCTACCCAGATAGAAGACTTGTATTCATTTGCCTTTTGAATGAAAAAGGTTGCAGGGCGGGCATGAAGACCAACCTGATTTTTAATAACAACATCTTTAACGCACATATCAATTCTCCTTATCCTTACAGGTAAAAATCATTTTACGCGATATATAGATTATACCACATTTAATGAAATCGTCAACAATTTGTTAATAAGTTCTAATAATCCCCCAATGATTTCGTAAAAACTAACTTGCTATTTGTTAAAAATGATGTAAAAAAATGTAGCTATTTGGGGCTTTTAAAGCTAAGCCCTAAAAGCTTGCAATCCTTTTTCGAAAGCTCAAGGGCCCCAAAGAGCTCGGGGCGGCGCTCCCTTGTTATTTTAAGCTGTTCGGTTCTCCGCCAGTCGGCGATTTTCGCATGGTCGCCCGATAAAAGAACGGGCGGAACCTCTCTTCCGTTAAATACGGGCGGTCTTGTGTACTGGGGGTATTCAAGCAGGCCGTCAAAATGGCTTTCGTCCTCAAAGCAGATATCCTCGGAAAGCACCTTAGGAAGCATTCTGCAAACCGCGTCGGTTAAAATCATTGCGGGTAATTCTCCGCCGGTCACAACATAATCGCCTACCGAAATTTCCTCGTCTACGATTTCTTCTATGACCCTTTCGTCAATCCCCTCGTAATGGCCGCATAAAATTACTATTCTGTTAAGCTCTGAGAGCTCCCGCACCCTTTTTTGAGTGAGCGTTTTGCCTTTGGGAGACATATAAATCAAATGCGGCTTCGGCTCGTTTTCGCCGTAAAGGCTTTTAAAGCAGTTATAAATCGGGGGAGCCGCCATAATCATACCCATTCCGCCGCCGTAGGGCGAATCGTCCACCTTATTATGTTTATTCCCCGAAAAAGCCCTTATATCCGTGCAAACAATTTCCACTTTAGCGGTCTTTCTCGCTCTGCCGATAATGCTTTCGGATAAAACCGATTCGCACATTTCGGGGAAAAGCGTCATGATGTCAATTCTCATCGTCAAAAATCCCTTTCAGCGGTGAAATTTTAATGATTCCGTTTTCGATGTCCACTTCTTTTACCACATCGTCTATTACGGGGATAAGGTATTCTTTTCCGTTTCGCTCAATATGCCAAACATCGTTGGCGCCCGTTGAAGAAACATCGCTTAAAACTCCGAGCGGTTTTCCGCCCGAAAAATCAAAGACCTTACAGCCTTTCAGCTCGTCAATAAAATACCTGCCCTCGGGAAGAAAAGCGTCCTCCCGTTTTATATAAAAGGTCTTACCCCTTAATTTTTCGGCTTTTTCTATCGAATCAACACCCGAAATGTCAATAAGCGCAACTGCCCCGTGGGGTCTTGCCGAAACGACGGAGAGCTCTTTTTTATCGCCGTCTATAAAAAATCTTTTATAGTTGCATACGCTCTCGCTGCTGTCCGCCCAAGGGTTTAACCTTAAAGTTCCTCTTATTCCGTGAGTACCGACGATTTTCCCTGCTTCAAGATATTCTTTTTTCAAAAAAACCATCCTTTTTTACTGCAAAATTTAATTACCCCCGAAAGAAAGCTTCGGGGGCGTAAAAAAATTATATCAGTCTATCTCAACGGATATTTTTTCACCGCTGCGGTTAGCCGCCGCACGCATAACGGTGCGGATAGCCTTGGCAATTCTGCCCTGCTTTCCGATAACGCGTCCCATATCGTCCTCAGCAACATGAAGATGATAAACTGTTACGCCCTCGTCGTTAGGCTCGTCTGCCGTAACGGAAACAGCCTCAGGCTCTTTTACAAGTCCCGCGGCTATGTTTTTTAAAAGTTCCTGCATAAATAATCTCCTTATTAAAGAACGCCGTTTTTCTTGAGCAATGCTTTAACGGTATCGGTGGGCTGAGCGCCGTTTGATATCCACTGCTTTGCTTTTTCAGCGTCGATCTTTACATCAGCCGGATTTTTGGTAGGATCATAATATCCGATCTCTTCTATAAAGCGGCCGTCACGCGGAAATCTTGAATCTGCAACAACTACACGGTAGAAAGGAGCCTTTTTAGCGCCTAATCTGCGAAGTCTGATTTTAACTGCCATTATTTACACCTCCGAATAAAAAGTAAATATTTAAAAGGCAAAAGCCTTATAAACCGAATTTGCCGGGCATATTTATATTGCGCATATTTCTCATAACATTGCGCCTGCCGCCCTTGCCGCCTAACTGCTTGAACATCTTTTTCATCTGCTCATACTGCCTTAAAAGCCGATTGACCTCCTCAACAGATTGCCCGCAGCCTGCGGCGATTCGCTTTTTCCTCGACCCGTTTATAATATCGGGCTTTTCGCGCTCTTTTTTGGTCATTGATTTTATAATCGCTTCGACTCTCAGCATCTGCCTGTCGTCAATATCGACATTCCTAAGCTTGCTTTCCATTCCGGGAATCATCGAAAGCAGGCTCTTTATGCTTCCCATTTTCTGAATCTGCTGGAACTGGGAAAGCAAATCGTTCATATCAAACTTGTTTTCCTGAAGCCTTTTGGCGGTTTCCTGAGCCTTTTTCTCGTCAAGCTCGTTTTCAACCTTTTCTATAAGCGAGAAAACATCACCCATTCCGAGAATTCTCGAAGCCATGCGGTCGGGGTGGAATTCCTCTAAATCGTCAAGCTTCTCGCCGGTGCCCGCAAAGAGGATAGGCTTGCCTGTAACCGCCTTTACCGAAAGCGCGGCGCCGCCTCTCGTATCGCCGTCAAGCTTAGTGATAATAACGCCGTCAATCTCAAGAATATCGTTAAACGCCTTAGCGACATTTACCGCGTCCTGACCTATCATCGAATCAATTACAAGCAGGGTGTCGGTAACATCGACAGTCTCGGTTATTCGCTTGAGCTCATCCATAAGCTCGGAGTCGATATGAAGTCTGCCCGCGGTATCTAAAATAACATAATCATAACCGTGGTCTTTTGCGTGCTTTACCGCTTCAAGCGCTATTTTTTCGGGCTTTTCGGTTCCCATTTCGAAAACCGGCGCTCCGACAGCGCTTCCGACAACCTTTAACTGCTCAATAGCGGCAGGTCTGTAAATATCGCAGGCGACAAGAAGCGGTCTGCTGCCCTTAGCCTTTAAATATTTTGCAAGCTTTGCGCTGTGGGTTGTTTTACCGGAGCCCTGAAGACCGCACATCATAATAACTGTCGGAATTTTTGAAGAGGTTTTAAGTCTCGCCTGCTCGCTTCCCATAAGCTCGGTCAGCTGGTCGCGGACGATCTTCATAATCATCTGAGCGGCGGTAAGGCTTTCGAAAACATTTTCGCCGACGCATTTTTCGGCAACGGAATTGGTAAAATCCTTTGCAACCTTATAGTTTACATCGGCTTCAAGCAGGGCGAGCCTTACCTCGCGCATTGCCTCTTTTACATCGCTCTCGGAAATTTTTCCCTTATTTCTGAGCTTTTTGAAAATTCCGCCCAATTTATCCTGAAGATTGTTAAAAGCCATATTGCACCGCCCTTCTAAAGTGTGTTTATTATCTTTAAAATCTGTTTGTTTGCGATTTCGTCTCCGTTTTCTGCAGAAGCTGCGAGGGCTTTAAGGGAAGAAAACTTTTTTTCATATCCGCACTGCTTTTCAAGCTCATA
Organism: Ruminococcaceae bacterium UBA737; assembly: GCA_002297415.1. GTDB lineage: Bacteria > Bacillota > Clostridia > Oscillospirales > Acutalibacteraceae > UBA737. The sequence continues at coordinate 2,462 of DBKZ01000049.1, read as the reverse complement.
AAGCCTTTTTTCGGCGCGCTTTATATGGTCGCACACGCACTGCCTTGTTATTCCCTCGTTCTGCGAGATTTCGGCAAGCGACAGATCGTCGTTAAAATAAAACTCGCAAAGCTCTCTTTGCTTTTTGCTTAAAGCGAACCCGTAAACATCCAGAAGCGAAGAAACATGAAGATCCTTTTGCACGGGAACGCACCTCTTAATTCTTTGATACCATGACATTCTACCACATTTTAAACCGCCTGTCAAGTTTTTTTCTTTACACCTTGAAAAAAGCAACATATTACTATATAATTAAAAACGGTGATATAATGAAAAAGCTTTTAAATTTTTTGTCTTTAATGCTTTGCGGTATAATTTTAATTTCTCTTTGCTCCTGCGGCAAGGCATATTTAAAGGAATGTATATATTTTAATCTTTCAGCCGAACCCGTTTCCTTAGACCCTCAGACCGCGTCGAACGATAATGAGCTTTTAATCGTCCGCAATACCTTTGAGGGGCTCCTCAGAAAGGATAAGGACGGGAAGATTACAAACGGCGTTGCCGAAAGCTATGAAAAAAACGGGCTTACCTATACGTTTAAAATAAAGAAAAATTCCGAATATTTTGACGGAACAAAGCTTACCGCCGCAGATTTCGTTTTTGCATTCAAAAGGGCGGTCGACCCGAAAACAGCCGCGCCCTTTGCAGAGCGGCTTAAAGCCATAGGCAATGCAAAGAGCATTCTTTCAGGCAGTACCGACAAGGAAAGCCTTGCCGTAAAGACCGTAGATAAGTACACGCTTGAAATAACGCTTGACAGCGAGGACGAATTCTTTTTAGATACCCTTACAACCAGCGTCTGCATGCCGTGTAACGAAAAGTTTTTTAATAAAAGCGTCGGGAAATACGGGCTTGAAAAAAAATACGTCCTTGCAAACGGCTCTTATTATATTGGAAGATGGAATACGGACGATTTCGGCATAAGGCTTTATAAGAACAACAATTATAAGGGTTCGTTTTCCGCGCTTAACGCGTCGGTTTTCCTCTCTTTTAACACCGAAAAGCGCGCGCCCGAGCTGATTGCCGACCAAACCGTTGATATGGCGTTTTTAAAAAACGGAGAAACCGAAAGTGCAAAGGAAAAAGGATTAAATGTAAAATCCTGCCAAAACAGCCTTATTGTGATGACTGTAGGTCAGGAATTTTCAAAGGATATTGCGCTTGCGATAAGCTGTGCTACGGGCAGGTCGGTTTATGAAAAGCTTTTGCCTGAGGGCTTTGAAGTCGCAGACGGAATTTATCCCGATATAATTACAGAGGGCTTAAATACGGACCTGCCTGCCTATGAAAGGGAATACAACATCGAAAAGGCTAAGGACCTTATATCCTCGGCCGTAAAAAGAACGGACGACAAGGTATTTCCCTCGGCAACGCTTTATTATTATGACGATGAAAGCATTAAATCCGCGGTTTCCGCAATCGTTTCGCACTGGCAGCAAAATCTCAGCGCGTTTGTAAATATTAAGCCAAGCTCAAATAAGGACGCTTTAATGTCCGAGCTTAAAAATCAGACTTTGCAGTTTGCGGTTTTCCCCGTAAAGGCAAAAAGCTCAAGACCCGAGGAATTTTTGGAGCTTTTCGGGGCTGACGGCTCAGACCTTTCCTCCGCTCAGAAAAAAATCCTAAATTCTAACAGAATAATTCCGCTCGCGTTTTCTTCTGTAAATGCCGCATACCCCGAAAATATTTCAAATGTTTTCTTTGACAGCTCAAACGGATATATAGATTTTTCATTTGTTATTAAAAAGGGGCAGTAATTTTTGAATATTCGTCGGTAAATGTCGCATATCTAATAATTATAATCATTTCCTAGACAGGAGGTGATTATAATTGAATTTAGATATATTTGCATACTTATTATTGCAGATTGTCAATGGAAAAAATTGGAATCCGATTTTCAGGGAAAGCAATAATTATAAAAATTGGATTGCTTCTCTGGATTTAAAGACTTGTCTCGAATGTAAATCATATCACGGGAAAATATGGAACATAAATGAAAGCCCTGATAAAAAACCGCCTTTGCATCCAAACTGCAGATGTTTAATTACACCAATGAAAGCTATAAAATCAGGTACAGCAACAAACATCGGTTTAAACGGTGCAGATTGGTATATAAAAAAATATAATAAATTGCCAAATTATTATATTAGCTTTGAAGAAGCAATTAAAGCAGGTTGGAGAAAAAGCAAGTGGCTTTCTAATTTTCTTCCTAATAAGATGCTTTATGGCGGAATTTATGATAATGTAGATTTTCGTTTGCCTTGTAGCAAAGATCGAATTTGGCATGAAGCAGATTTAAACTATAAAACAGGGAAGAGAAATGGACAAAGAATTTTATGGTCTAATGACGGGCTTGTTTTTGTAAGCTACGACCATTATAAAACATTTTTTGAAATAATTTAGGAGACCAGCTATGAAAAGTC
>DBKZ01000073.1:2342-11115 GCA_002297415.1 Ruminococcaceae bacterium UBA737 | reverse complement strand
GCAAGAAAAAAGCATGAGGCTAAAACACCCCATTTGTGCCAAATGGGAATTTTATTCTTTCAGGCGGTTTCGGAGCGTTCAAGCAAACTTTCGTCAATTTCATTAAAGCTGTTAAATAAATCTTTTCTATTCATCAAAATAACCCTCGTTTATAAGTCGGTGTTTAAGCTTTCGGCGTATCCTGCTCAGAATGACAGTTGCATTGTTTTCGCTGATATTATACTTTTCAGCTATAACGGATATCGGTTCACCGAAAAAGTAACGCCGTAAAAATATATTTCCTTCTCTTTCTGGCAAATCCTTTACAAATATCCGCAAAATTTGCGCAAGCTCTTTGGCAATGCAATCGTCCTCTACGTCAGATTCGCTTGCAATACACTCTGATAATTCTTCTAAAATAAGGTGAATTTCTCCACAGCCTCGTTTTTTGGCATTGTATGAATTATAAAGATTAAAGGAAATATTTCGGGTTATCTTCGCAAGAAATATTCGCAGATATTGAGGCTTTTTAGGCGGAATCGTGTTCCAAGCTCTAACCCAAGTTTCATTAACGCATTCTTCGGAGTCCTCATTATTATGTAATATATTATTTGAGACAGCATAGCAATAAGCACCGTATTTTAAATCGGTTTCTTTTATGGCTGATTCATTTCTTTCAAAGTAAAGCTCTACAATTCTTTTATCTTCCACCCAAAAACCTCCTTTTAACACTTTAAAAGGGTCTTTCACCCTATAAGACAGAAAAAAGCGCTCAACCTTACAATTATTTTAAATCTTTTTTAAAATAATTATACTGCGTAATTTTTAAAAAATCCATAAAGAAATCCTAAGACCGCAATTTTTCGGTCTTAGGATTAAATTCAATTTTCCTCTTTAATTATATTTTTGCTTCCTAAATATGTTGCGATAAAATAGCAGGCATAAACGGCACCTATCACAATCACACTGGCTATTACCGACGGCACAAGCTGACTTTTTGAAGCAATAGTTTCAAAAATCGAAAGCGCGAACTGAATTCCGAAAACGGAATGAATGACTGCAAGAATAAGCGGCATACAGAAAAATACGGCAATCTGTCTGAAAAGCGCTTTATTTATCATTTTTTCATCGCACCCGATTTTTCTTAAAATTATATATCGCTGTTTGTTATCCGAGCTTTCGGTAAGCTGTTTAAGAGCTAAAACAGCACAGCTTACGATAAGAAATACTATACCGAGATAAATTGCTATGAAAACAATTATTGTTGAAAGACCTATGCTTGCTTCAATCAAATGAATTTTAGTAACACCCTTAAGCGTGCTTCCGCTTTCGTTTAATTTGCTGATTAAAGAAGAATTGTCATCAGCAAAATATGCCTCGGTTTTTTCTCTTTCATTTTTTGAAAGCGCGCTGTAATCCGCGCTTAATAACCAAAGTTGTTGGTCGCTTGCGCTTAAATTAATACTGTCCGGAACAATGATAATTCCGACATTAGTTTCGCTTGTAGAAATTTCGATATATCCGTCCTTACAGCTTTTATATTTAGGTCTTAACTTTTCGCCGTTTATTTCTATTTCGGTATTTCCCTTAAGCGCGACATTCCGCATCTGCGCAATGCTTTCATAATTGCAGATTATAACATATTCATTATTTTTTAATGAAAAAGTTTCTTTTCCGTAAGCGGAAGCGATTTTATTATAATCCGATGCCTTTATTATCTGCTCTTTTGTTTTAAGCTCCATCATAGGGAATTTTTTCTTGATTTCAGAAGCATAACCGCCTAATGACTTTTCCCAGTCAAGCCCGTCAATAACATAAATCGGAATTTCATTGATATTCTTTAATCTGTTTAAATCAAATCCGTTTTGAGAGAGCGTGTAAGAAATATTTTTTCTTGAATCCTCTCTTAATTCATCAGAGTATACCGTTTCATTGCCCGAAGAATCCATTGTTTTTTCGGGAAGATTTGCGGTTTTATAGAGATTTATATCAACAGGTGTTGTTTTTTCTATATCCGCCTGCATTGAATTTTTCAGTGCGATTGAAGAGGATAAGGCGGTAATCGTTACGAAAAGCATAAGGCAAATAACGCTCATGCTTATAACCGTTGTGTTAATCTTATTATGGAGCTGTCTTAAAACGAACATATTCGTTCCCTTTAAATAAACGCTCTTTTTAGACTGAATAAGCTTCAGAACAAAGCCTGAAAAAGACCAGAAAATAAGAACTGTACAGATAACTCCGATTACAACCGATATGCCGATAGCCCTTGAAGTTTCATGAACATTTTTAAGCTTAAAAACGCCTTTTGTCACTTCATAATAAGCGCCTGCAAGACCCAATGCGGAAATAAGGAAAACAAAAATACAGACAATAGGATTTTTCATTTTAATGCGTTCGTTTTTCTTAACGGCGGTTAAAAGGTTAATAAGCTTATAGCGCGAAACCGTGAAAGCATTGAAAATAAGCACCGCAACATACATTATCGCAAAATAAATAACGGTTTTTATGCAGGCATTTTTCGAAAAGACAAATTCATATCCGCTCATATCGGCTTTAAAAAGCTTCGCAACCAAAACAGACATAAGCTGAGAAGAAAACACGCCTATCACAAGTCCTATAACAAGTGAAATAAGTCCGATAAAAACAGTTTCAATCAAAAGTATTCTTGAAATCTGAGCTTTTCCCATTCCGAGAGTAAGATAAATTCCGAATTCCTTTTTTCTTCTGTTTATAAGAAAATTATTTGCATAAACGATTAAAAGTCCTAGAATTACCGCTATAAAGACAGATACCATTCCGAGCATTTCAATCATAAGCTTTATCATTTCTTTGGTAGAGCTTGAAACCTGCAGCATTGCCTGCTGAGAATCAAGGGAATTGAACATATAAAATACTGCGACGCCAAGGACCAAGGTGATAAAATATATAGCATAGTCCTTAAAGCTCTTTTTCATATTTTTTAAAGACAGCTTAAATAACATCGTTCAATTCACCTCCGAGAAGGGTCTGAACCTCGATTATTTTTTCAAAGAACTGTTTTCTCGAATCGGTTCCCTTATTGATTTCATTGAAAATCTTGCCGTCCTTGATAAATATAATCCTGTCGGCGTAGCTTGCAGTGAAAGCGTCATGAGTAACCATTAAAATGGTGGCACCGAGCTTAACATTAAGTGCGGTAAAGGTTTCAAGAAGCTGTTTTGAAGATTTTGAATCAAGAGCGCCTGTCGGCTCATCAGCCAAAATCAGCTTCGGATTTGTTATGATTGCCCTCGCACTTGCGACTCTCTGCTTCTGACCGCCAGAAAGCTGATAAGGATATTTATTTAAAATTGCACCGATATTTAACTTATCGGCGATTTCCTTTACCCTCTTGTCGATGAGCTTTGCGTTCACCTTTTGAATTGTAAGCGCAAGCGCAATATTTTCGTAGGCAGTCAAGGTATCAAGAAGATTGAAGTCCTGAAAAATAAAGCCCAATTCTTCTCTTCTGAATTTATTAAGGGCATTTCCCTTAAGGCGCGTTATATCGCTTCCGTTAATGTAAATATGTCCTGTTGTGACCCTGTCGATTGTAGAAATGCAGTTAAGCAATGTAGTTTTGCCCGAGCCTGACGCACCCATAATTCCGACAAATTCGCTCTTTTCGACATTAAAGCTGATATTATCTACCGCTTTGGTTAAATTTGATTTGCTGCCGTAATATTTTTCAATATTTTTTACCTCGAGAACAGTTTCCATGCTGTTTTTCTCCCTTCGATTATTGTAACTATATTATAGCGGCATAAATTTTTTTCTGCGATAGATTTACGCTACAAAAGCATTACATTTTCGTAATGTTTCATTTTAAATTAAGGAAACTGCTTTTGGGGAATATTATTTTAATTTCGGTTCCGCTTCCCTCTTTTGAAAATATGTTTAATGAAATTCCTAGCTTATCGGACAGCTTTTTACAAAGATAAAGCCCTATTCCCGTGGACTTCTTTCCCGAAAGCCTTCCGTTCGTGCCTGTAAAGCCCTTATCGAACACCTTTGAAAGCTCGGATTTTTTAATTCCCAATCCGTTATCCTTAAAATATAAAACCGTATTATCCGCATTTTCTTCGCTGAAAAATTCAAGCTGTAAGGGCAAATCGCTTTTTTTATATTTAATGCTGTTTTGTATTAACTGATTTAAAATAAAAACTATCCATTTGCCGTCGGAATAAACCGTGCTGTCAAGATTATGCGCGTTTATTTCGGCTCTGAGCTGAATTAAAACGGTTTTATTCTTTTTTACGCTTTCATTGACAATTTCTTTAAGCGAGCATTCCTTTATGAAATAATCCTTTTCAACCGTATTGCTTCTTGCATAAAACAAAGCCTGCTCCGTATAGTTTTCGACCTTGTCAAGCTCTTCCGCTATACTTTTTGTAACAGGCGTTTTATTATTTTCAATTATCATTTTGCTTGTAGCGATAGGAAGCTTTATTTCATGAATCCAAAGCTCAATATATTCCTTGTAATCCTCCTGAAGATATTTATACTTATTAACATTTTCGTGCATTGATTTATTTATTTGCTTAATAATATCATTTAAAATTTTTCCCTCTGAAAAATCCGCTTTTTTAATTATTTCGGATATCAGATATTTTTCATCAAGCCTTTCAAGAGTGCCTTCAAGCTCGCTGTAATACCTTTTCTTTTTATAAAACTCAAAAATTATTCCCGCAAAATACGATATAAAAACTATAACCGGAACATAAATCCTGATAAAAGAACTTAAGGGATAAGCGATAAAGAAAATCTCAACAGTTAAAACCGAAAACAAAATCAAAGAAATCTGTAAAAGCTTATCCTTTATAAATTTACTGAAACTCATTTTCGTTTTTCTCCTTTAAAATATATCCCTGTCCCCTTTTGGTTTCGAGCATTTCTTTAAGTCCCAGCAATTCAAGCTTGCTTCTTACCCTTGTCATATTTACGGTCAGGGTGCTGTCACCGATAAAATCGTCGCTGTCCCAAAGGCAAAGCATTATATCCTCTCTTGAAACGATTTTATTTTTGTTTTCGGTAAGATATTTTAAAATCCGAAATTCATTTTTAGTAAGCTCGATAATTCTGCCGTCCTTTTCGATGGTACTCTTATTTATATTAAGAATAAATTCCCCTGCGTTTATCAGGTCGGAATTGTCTCCGCCCTTTTCGGCTCTTTTAAGCAATGAATTGATTTTAGCCAAGAGAATATGTATATTAAAAGGCTTTGTTATATAGTGGTCGGCTCCGTTATTTATGCTTAAAAGCTCGTCGATTTCGCTGTCCCTGCTTGTGATAATTATAATCGGCATATCCGATTTTTTTCTTATTTCCTTGCAGATATACTCGCCGTCGGCATTAGGTAAATTTATATCAAGCAGCAATAAATCGGGATTTATATTCAAAATATCGGTTAAGGTGCTTTCAAAGCTTTTAAGACTTTCCGCTTTAAATCCGTTGTTATTTAAAAATATTTCAAGCTCGTTACTTAATTTTTCGTTGTCTTCAGCAATTAAAATCCGTTTCATTTTTCTCTCCGTATGATTTTTTAATTATTATATCATTTATTTTTTATAAAGAAAAGATGCAACCTAAAAAGATTGCATCTTTAATGCTTTTAAGCTTTTTTCTTTAAGCTTTTTATAAATATTCCGCCGAAGATAAACGCTGCTCCGATTAAGGAAATAATTATTTCCGAATATCCTGTTTTAGGAGAGGTTTCGGGAGTTTTTACATTAGGTGCGTTTACCGTAAATTCAGCAGTCGCTGTTCCGCCTACCGATACGATTGATAAGGTGTGCTTACCTACGGAAAGAGTTGAAATAAAGTCTTCATTTAATGTGATTACCGTGCTTCCCTCTTTTTTGGTGTAGTGCTTTTCGTCTAAAACCTCACCGTCAAGCTCTGCTCTTATAAATTCGTCTATAGGAGCGGTTGAGCGGAATGATAAAGGCTTATTGTCACCGAAAGTAACTGTAAGTCCGTCGCCGTCTGTAATTTTCGGAACATCGTTTTTCTTTGTTTCATATCCGCAGACAGAGCATTTTTTATAATACTTTCCGTTTTCTTTTATTAAATCAAGCGTGTGTCCGTCGTTAACAGAAACCGTCAGCTTTGTTATATTTCCCTCAAAATCCTCTGCCGAAATTTCCGCTTTAGAAAGCTTTGAAGTTAAGGTATAATAACCGTCCTTGTCAGCAGTCAGCTTCTTATCGTTTACCTTTACAATCTTTATTCCCTCATTATCGGAAACCTTAAATTTAACCTCATTACAATATGCTTTGCCGTCTGAAAGTCCCGTTATAACAGGGCATTCAATATCCTTCCATATTGCTTTAACCGTTATATTTTTTGCAGGCATAGTTGAAGGGAAACCATCGTCCCAGTCTATAAATGCGTAGCCTTTTCTTGTCGGGTCGGCAGGTTTTTTAACCTTCTTGCCGTAGTCAAGCTTAATGGGAGCGATTTTACTGCCGCCTGCGGTATCAAAGTTAATAGTATACTGATTTATTTTCCACTGCGCGGTTATCGTTAAATCTTTTGCGGGCATTGTTTTTGGGAATTCTTTGTCCCAACCGTTAAAAGTATAGCCCATTTTCGTTAGTTTCGGAGCGGTAATATCCGAACCGAAATTCCGACTTATGACTATATCTTTATCGCCGTTATCGGGCTTAACAGTAATTTTGTAGCTGTTGACAGTCCACCCTGCATACAGCGTCATATCCCCCGAAATCAGGTCATCAAAATTCCACTCTTTTGTGCAGTCGGCATCTTTATACCAGCCGGCGAAGGAATAGCCCTCTCTTACGGGATTATCGGGTCTGTCAATACGCTCATTCTGTTTTTTATCAAGCTCTGCAGAGCATGACAGCGTGCCGCCCTTAGCGTCAAATTTGACCTTGCAATTTACTTCTTTCCAGTGCGCATACAGGGTGCAGTTTTCAGTTTTGTCATATTGACTTGTGCTTCTGCCCGTTTCGTCGCAGTATTGCTTGCCGCCGTTTTGCTTATCAAACCAGCCGTCAAAGACATAACCGTAAAGCTGAGGTATCGGCACATTAGATAACTCCTCGCCGTAGGCGGCCTGCATTGTCTTTTGCAAAACCGTACCGCCGTTAGCGTCAAATGTCACCTTATAGGTATGCGGTATCCATTTTGCGGACAATGTGATATTATCGGTGACGGTATCTTTGACATAATCCCACGCCGTGCCGTCGGCCCTTTCCCATCCGCCGAAGGTGTAGCCTACCCTAGCATCGGGCTTGATTTGATCGGATATTTTCCTGTCATTTAGGAAATAACGCTCCGAGTATTTCATATTGCCGCCCGCCGTATCAAAAATGACCTTGTAGTAGGTATCCCCGATGTCACTATGCGGTTTTTCCCCAACAATGCCAAGCGGACTGTGTACGCCGCCGAATCGGGAATTCGTGTTGTTATTCTTTATCAGACCGTTGAATGTGCCGCCGCTGATCGTGCCTGAATCATTGCCGTAACCGACCGACACCGTGCCGGAGAAAACGCCGTGTTTTATCTCGCCGCCATTGGTCACAGTCACATCCTGTTTGAACAGAGTGGCACCGGTGCTGCCGGCGAGGCTTTGGATGACGCCGGTCCTGTAATCTCCACCGGTCACAACAACCGTGCCGTCCACCGTGCCGCCGTTTGCGTTCATTTTGGCGCCGTTTAGATATATACCGTAGTTTGCTGTGCTGCCCGTAATTTCGCCGCCGGTCATGGTGAATGTACCGTCCATATAAACATATACAACTGCTAAGCCGTCCATCGACAGGCAGTTCTGAATGCTTCCGCTTTTTAACTCAAACAAGCCGCTTTCCACATACACCCCGCTGCTGGAATACGCACGGCAGTCCTGAATGTTACCGCCGGACATCGTAAATTTGCCTTTTTCCATAAACACACCGCCGCCTTCGGCACTTGTTGCTGTACAGCCTATGATTGCAGCGCCGTCGTTAAACTCAAATACACCGCCGTCAATAAATACGCCGCCGCCGCAATTGCCGCTGCTACAGCCCACGATACTGCCGCCGTTCATGGTAACTTTGCCCCGCATGCCGACGTTTAAAGCACTGCTGCCGCCGGTGATGATGCCGCCCTTGACGGTCTTATCGCCGTTTTCATCCGGTTTCCACAGGCCGTCGTTGTCCGTGAACTTGTGAGGTTTAGTGGGGTTGCTGTCGATGATGGTTAGTTCGTTTGAATGATACCCCGGGTCACCACTAAGGGCTGAGACTGAGATATGCTTTCCTCCCAGGTCGACGACATAGCCGCCCATGTCAAGGGTGACCTTGCGGTTATTGGTGATCTGCAGCTCATTGGAGAGCTTTATATCGCTCGTGAGGCGGATAACATCCACCGTATCGTCCGCCAGAGCCGCTTTCAGCTCTGTCTCATTCGTTACGGGAGCGTACAGCCAGCCGGTGAGGATGAGTTTATCGGTGACGGGGGTGCCGGAGTCCCACTTCATGTTGTTCTTGTACCAGCCATCGAAGGTGTAGCCGAGTTTTGCAGGGTCGGGCAGGGTGATTTTATCGCCGGACTGCACGACCTGCGTGGCGTAGTCCTCGTTGCTGTTGAGGTGGTACTTCACGGTGATGCCGCTGATCCTGTTTTTGCGATCTGTGATGCTGCCGTAGAATGTGCCGCCGGTGATGCTGCTGCCATTGTTAGCATTCACATACATGGCGTCCGAGCCAAATCCGCCAGCCGTGCAGCCGATGATCGTCACATCGCCGCTGATGGTGAGCGTTCCGGCGTC
>DBKZ01000073.1:0-2205 GCA_002297415.1 Ruminococcaceae bacterium UBA737 | reverse complement strand
TCCAATATCACCTCGCACTTCGCCATCATTGCGGATGCCGCCGCCGAAAGCATACCCATATTGATAGGAGGCGACTGACGTGCAGCCCGCGATAGAGCCGCCGGACATCTCGAATGTGCCGTTTTTAGCCACGTACACACCGCCGCCATAGGCATCATTTCCCGTGGCAGTGCAGCCCACGATATTGCCGGCGGTCATTGTAAACTCGCCGCCGCCATCTACGTACACACCGCCGCCGTAGCCATAGTTCCCGTCTGTAAGACCCGTGCCGCCGGTGATGACACCGCCGCGGACGGCCTTATCGCCATCGCTGTCAAACACCCACAGGCCTGAGCCGTTGTCCTTGAACTTATATGTTGTTTCTGTTGGGTTGCTGTCGATGATGGTCAGATGGCCGCCGTCTTTGATTACAAAGACGCTACCGCTTTCATACTTTTGCAACATATAGCCGTTGAGGTCCAGTGTGACTTCACGGGTGATCTCCAAAGGTTGATTGATTATAATGTTATTTATCAACCGAAAAACGCTATATGCGGTATCATTCAGCGCATATCTCAGGTGTTCATCTGCGGCATCGTATACACCCTCGGCAAACACGCTTATCGGCACAAGACAAATCACCATACACAAGGCGAGCAAAATACTTAGAATTCGTTTTCTCATTTTTCATTACCTCCGGTGCGGTATTTATTTACAAACAGAGTGACACCCTGTTTTAAGACCTCCATCTGAGATTTTAAATAATATTCATCCTCAAACATGGCATAGTGTACGCAGGCGCGGACAAATATGAAAATCAGCGGAGTTATGGTGGTATAAAGGATTCCGATTTTAGGTTCCAAAAGCTTTGCATATTCCGTATATCTTTTTGTAACGCCCTTAAAGAACTTCTTGCCGTATTCAATATATTTAGGGTGGGTATAAATCTGATACATCAGACGGTATTTTTTACCGTGTTCTTTAGCGGTCCAATAAGGGACCTCATTTATAAATCTTTCTATATCCTGAGGGTCTGTAGGCGCTTTTTGCATAAACTCGTCTTCCACCTTCGACATGCAAAATTCCGTTGACTGAACTATCAGATCGTCAAGGTCCTTAAAATATATGTAAAGATTTCCCTGAGTACAACCGCAGGCTTCGGCTAAGGTTTTAATTCCCGTTTTACTAAGTCCGTTTTCCGCGTAACACTCAAAACATTTTCTCATAATATTCTCTTTCTTTTCAAGATACTGTTCGACATTTCGTATTCTCATTTATAAGCCCTTTCTATTTATTGTATGAACATTCATTTATTTAATTACATTATAGCATTCTTTAAATATAAATGCAACATAAGATTGGTTAAAAATTTGTTATTTCAACTGTAATTTACAAGCTAAATGGAGAAAGTTAAAAAAATAAAAAGGAACAACGGCTTTCTGTCGAAAACCGTTGTTCCTTTTTATAAAGACCGTATAAAATAGATGTTTTTAGTGAATAGCGGAAAAGTAAAAATCCCGCTCACAAAAAGTGAGCGGGATTTTTGGTGGAGCCGGTGGGAATCGAACCCACGTCCAAAAATCAATTCCCGTCGGCATCTCCGAGCGCAGATGCTTATTAAAATTCCCTCCGCTGTAAGTTAAGCAACAAGCTTACAGCTTCGGTAGCCGAAAAATTCATGATTACCGCCTCGGCAGGCGGTAATTCACGTTCACCGCTGATTGACGCCCGTTCCGGATCGCGGTACTTCCGGAAAAGACGGCAGCTTAATTAAGCTGCAAGTGCAACTGTATTGTTGTCAGTTAATTTTAAATTGCGGATTTTAAAGCGGTTCCGCACCGCTACTCGCTTCCGACGGTTCAAAATCCCTGTCGAAACCTTTACGGCCCCATATTAAATTTTATCTGTTTCTTTCCTTTAAGGCTCTGTCTATTGCGCGGTTTGCGTCCTTCTTAGCGGCGACAGCCCGTTTATCATGAAGCTGTTTACCCTTGCAAAGACCTATCTGCACCTTAATAAGAGAGCCTTTAAAATAAACAGAAAGCGGAATAAGGGTTAAGCCCTGCTGTTTTACAGCGCCCAAAAGACGCATGATTTCCTTTTTATGAAGCAAAAGCTTGCGGCTGCGCTTAGGGTCGCGGTTAAAAATATTACCGTGGTCATAAGGGCTGATATTCATTTGCTTGATAATCATTTCGCCGTCATCAATACTGCACCAAGCTTCCT
>DBKZ01000031.1 GCA_002297415.1 Ruminococcaceae bacterium UBA737 | reverse complement strand
ACGCAGACTTTTACAGACGCGCGGGTCATAGAAATTTATCGTCATACTGGTCTGCACTTTGCTGCAGCAAGCCAACCTCTCTTTTCTACTGGGGGTGGACGCATATTGTGCTTGACTTTGATTTTATTTTAAAAAACGGACTTAAGGGTTATATTGACCTTATCGACAGGCAAAATTCGAAAAACGAACTGCAAAAGGCTATGAAAGAGGTGCTTTTATCACTCGGGAATTTAAGTGAAAGATATTCTGAAATCTGTACTGACAGTAAGCTTTGTAAAATTCTTAAAAAAGTCCCCATGCACAAGGCGGAATCGTTCTACGAGGCAGTTCAGTCTGTATGGTTTATGTTTCAACTTTGTCCCGACAGCTTAGGGAGAATTGACCAATATCTTTATCCGTTTTATAAAAAAGATATTACCGATAAAATTATCACCGAAGAGCAGGTAAGAGAACTGCTTGAAGAGCTTTTTATAAAAGTATTCGAAACTCAGATGGATAACACCGCCTTACCGATAAGCGGTCACAATCATCTTGTTGTCGGCGGCTACAGGGAAGACGGAATCGACGGATTCAACGAGCTTTCGAAAATAATTCTTGAATGTATAGCAGAGCTGCCGACATTCAGACCGCAGGCATCATTCAGATATACGAAATACACTTCTGCAAAAACTATGAAATTCATTACCGAATTGAACGCAAAATGCCAATGGATAGTTTTTGTAAACGACGAGCCGAGAATAAAGGGTATGACCGATATAGGAATAGACTATAAGGACGCGGTCAATTATACCGTAGTCGGCTGTAACGAATGGTGTCTGCCGAGCGGAGCGAGAATTGATTTAGCCCATATAAACCTGCTTCACGCTTTAGAGCAGACTATATATGATGACAGTGAATTTTTAAAAGCACAAACCTTCGAAGAGATTTTCGGAATTTACAAAAAACACTTAAAAGAGGATATGCTCAAAATTGTAAAGGAATACGGAAATTATTCAAAAGCAATCGCTAAGGATATAAATGTTCTGNNNCTCTGCCTTAAGCGTCTCCTGTATAGAAAGCGGCAGACCGATAACGGATAAGGGCTCAAAATATTACGGGCTTACCATGTCATTCAACAGCATTTCTAATGCTGCGGATTCGCTTTCTGTTATAAAGCAATTTGTATTTGATGAAAAGATTTTCACCTTAGAAAAGCTTTTAAAAATTTTAAAAAGCGACTATAAAGGCTACGAAAACGAAAGAAGCATAATTCTTAAAAAAGGAAGATTTTTCGGAAACGACGATGATTATGCCGACAGCATTGCAGAAAAAATCGTTGACTCAATTTATGAAATAAGAAACGAAATTAAAAGCGATGATATCAATACATTGGTAACAGGCTCATTTGTGGGAGCCACACATCCGAATATAATTTTCGGAAAACTTACGAAAGCAACTCCCGACGGAAGGCGTTCGGGCGACGCCTTTACCATGGGAATAACCCAAAGCGAGGGCAAGGACAAAAACGGACTTACTGCACTGCTTAATTCTATTTCGAAGCTTGATTATAAAAAATTCTGCGGCTGCATAGTTTCAAATATCAAGCTCGACAAAAGCATGATAAGCACCGATGAGAAAATCACAAAGCTTTCGGAAATTTATCATACATTTCTTAAAAACGGCGGCATGCAGCTGCAAATCAACTACCTTTCCCAGGAAGAGCTTAAAGAGGCTCAGAAGCACCCTGAAAAATATTCAAACCTTGTTGTAAGGGTTACGGGATATTCGGGTTACTTTACAAGATTTGATACAGATCTTCAGAATGATATTATCAGAAGGACTGTTGAAAAATGAGGCGGTTTTATTTTGAAAATTAAAGAGTATGATTTATGGAGCGGCAAAACGCTCGGTGAAAACGGCAAAAGCATTCAGATTAAGGGATATTTCCCCGAAATAAAAAAGTCGGATTGTGCAGTGCTGGTCTTAGCGGGCGGAGCCTATATGATGAGAACTCCGCATTCCGGAGAAAAATATGCCGAGTTTTTAGCCGAAAACGGAATTACCGCCTTTGTTGCCGATTACCGAGTAAAGCCGTTCGGATTTCCCTATCCGCTGCTTGATTCGAGAAGAGCTATACAGTTTATTAGATTTCATTCAAAAGAGCTTAAAATCAACAAATCGAAAATCGCAATAATGGGAACATCGGCAGGCGGACACCTTGCGGCACTTACTTCGACCTATTTTGAAGACATACCGGCAGGCTGCAATGATGAAATAAGCAAAGAGAATTTTATTCCGAACGCTCAGATTTTATGCTATCCTGTTATATACCTAAACGGAGAATATTATCATAAAGACACTGCAGAAAACTTTTTATCGGGGCAAAAAAGCAATTTAGCAAAGAGGCTAACACCTGCAAATCTTATAACCGATAAAACACCGCCTGCATTTATATGGCATTCTTTTTCTGACAGCGAGGTTCATGCTTTTAACAGCATTGACTATTTTAAAGCGCTCAAAGAGAAAAATATTCTTTCCGAGCTTCATATTTTCCCCGAAGGCTGGCACGGAATAGGCCTTGCAAACGATGACCCTAACGACAAAATCAAAGCGCATGTCGCAGAGTGGAACGAACTTTTGCTTAACTGGCTTAAATATATAGAATTTTAAAAGAAAAGGCGGCAGAAAAATGTTTAAAAATATTGATGCTTTTATTGATTCAAAAAGAGACGAAATGATTAAGACTTTAAAGGATTTTATAAACATTCCGAGTCTTAAATCCGATCCCGAAAGCTCAATGCCTTACGGAAAAAATGTTTTTAAGGCTTTAAGCTTTATCGGCAAAAAAGTCGAAGAAAAGGGCTTTGAAACCGAAAACTTCGAAAATAAAATTATATGCACTTCATTCGGAAACGGCGAAGATAAGCTCGGAATTTTATGCCATACCGATGTTGTATGCGTAAATAAAGAAAAATGGGATACCAACCCATTTGATGCGGTTGAGAAAGACAATCTCATTTTCGGCAGAGGAGCGCTCGATAATAAGGGACCGACAATAGCCTCGCTTTATGCGCTCTATGCCTTAAAGGAATGCGGAGTTAAGCTTAAAAACAGAGTTAAACTGTTTTTCGGCTCTGACGAAGAAAACGGCATGAACGATTTTAAGGATTATATTAAAACTAATTCCCTGCCGGAATACGGCTTTGCGCCAGATTGCTGTTTTCCCGTAGGTTATTCGGAAACAGGAAAATTTGATATTTGCGGCGAGGTTAAATATGAGTCTGAAAATATTAAATCCGTAACTGCGGGCGGAGCGTTTTTAAATGTAATCCCGGAAACGGCGGCTGCCGAAATCAAAAACTATAAGGTCGAAGAAATCGAATCTAAAATATCTGCGATTAAAGATGTCACATATAAAACAGAAAAAATGTCAGATTGTATTAAGCTTACCGTTTTTGGCAAAAGCACCCATTCAGCACATCCGCACTGGGGCATAAATCCGCTTACGGCGCTTTTAAAGGTGCTTTCTTTTCTTGACGGCGAGGACAGCATATTCGGAAAAATTTCAAAGCTTTTTCCGCACGGAATATTTTTTGCGGAAAATTTCGGCTTAAACAAAGATAAGGCGGTTTTATCATTGCTGGCTTTTGATTATAAATCCGGTAATGCTTCATTTTCGGCAAACTGCCGCGTCAATGCAAAGGAAAGCTCGCTGAAAATCTCCGAGCAGATAATGAAAGACTTTACCGTTCCTGCAAAAATTTCGAACATATCGGAACCTCACTATGTCAGCGAAGATAGCTATATTGTTAAAGAACTTTGCAGAGTTTATAAAGAGTTTACCGGAAGAGATGACGCACCTTATGCTGCCGACGGTGCCACATATGCTCATATTAAAGACAATTATGTTGCTTTCGGCGGAGTTCTTTACGGCGACGGGAGCGAAGAGGCTCACGGGAACAATGAATGCTACAGTATTAACACCCTACTTGCGGCAGCAAAAATGATTGCAAGGGCAATTATTTCAATTTGCGGAGGAGAGAATTAAAAATATGTATGATTTTACAGTGCTTGACAAAAAGCTTGATGAATTTTTAAAATCAGGAATTCCTTTTTATGACTGCAAGGTTATGAAAAACGGGGAATGTGTTTACCGCAAAATAGACGGCTTCACGGACAAAAGCAAGAGTTTAAAGCCTACAGGAAACGAAATTTATAATATCTATTCCTGCTCAAAGCTTATAACCTGTACTGCCGCTTTAATGCTTGTTGAAAGAGGACTTTTAAGCCCTGATGACGAGCTTTGCAAATTCCTGCCAGAATTTTCCGAAATGACCGTTAAAACGGAAAACGGAATTAAAAAAGCGAAAAATAAAATAAAAATCATGCATCTATTCACCATGTCCGCAGGCTTTTCCTACGATCTCAATTCTCCCTCAATTCAGCTTTGCAAAAAAGAAACCGACGGAAAATGCAGAACCTTGGATGTTATGAAATATCTTGCAAAAGAGCCGCTTTTATTTGAGGCGGGATATAGGTGGGAATACAGCCTTTGCCACGATGTTTTGGCGGCGGTTACGGAAAAGATATCAAATCAAAGATTTTCGGACTTTGTAAAGGAAAATATTTTTGATAAGCTTGAAATGGCAAATTCTTCTTTTTCTTATGCTGAAATAAAAAAGAAATCGCTTTGCACACAGTATAAATATAATACTGAAACCGAGTCTGCCGAAGAATTTAACGAAAATCCATACAGATTAGGAACCGAATATGAAAGCGGAGGTGCGGGCTGTGTTTCTACTGTAGACGAATATACAAAATTCTTAGAGGCAATAAGAACCGATAAATTATTAAAAGCCGAAACCGCTTCCCTGCTTTTTACAAATCAGCTTACTTTAAAACAGCGCGAAATGCCTTCATATTGGGTAAAGGATAATTACGGTTACGGCTACGGACAGCGCTGTTCCGTTAAAGAATATCCGCGTACCGATTTCGGCTGGGGCGGTGCTGCGGGAGCGCATTATTTTATTGACAGAAAGAATAAAATAACCGCTTATTTCGGCACTCATATTTTAGGCTTTGAAACATTCATGGAAAAAAGAAACTGTCTAACTTGGATAATTCAAAATATTCTTAGCTGATTTTCAGTCCTTTATAACTTTTATTTTGTTTTTTCGAAATTCCAGCGGAGTTTTTCCTATAGCTTTTTTAAAGGCCTTACTAAAATAGTAAGGATCTGAAAAACCGCACATTTGCGCAATATCGCTCACCGAATAATCGGTAGCCTTTAAAAGATTGCAAGCCGTATCAAATCGCACTGACATTACATATTGCCAGCAGGGAATGCCGTATTTTTCTTTAAACATATTGTTAAGCTTATGGATTTCAGTATCCGTTAGGGCAGAAAGCTCTTTCATATTAAGCTCAGGATTTGCGAAATTTTTTCTAATATAACCGTATGTCTTTTCAACAATCAAATTTGATAAACATGAAATATTTCTCTTTTCTTTTTCCTTTAATACCTTTCCAAACAATTCATAAAGTATTCCTATTGCAATATAATAGTTGCTTTTAACCAAAACATCCGAATACAGCAGCAAGGAATTAAAAAGCTTGGTGAAGGATTTATCATTTCCGGTATCAAAAGAAAACGATTCGGGAGCATTTTCAATTTCTATTACAGCGCAAATTGCCTTTCCTTTTTCTTTTTCAATTACACTGTAAGAATCTTTATTGTTAATGAAAAGGACTGTTCCCGCAGAGGCAGTCAATTCCTTATTTTTAAATATGTGTTTATATTTTCCGCTGATTTGATAAGAAAAATAGCAGCCCTGTCTCGGAGAGTTTGCACTCCATCTTTGCTTTTCCGCGGCATAAATATGCAGCGAGTATATTTTCTTAATTTCAAAATTTTCCATTATATTTACCGTCCTTAAGAATATTATACCAGTTTAACAACGGTTTTCAAGCATTTTTATTTTCAAATTTTCCATTTTATATTTATTTTCCATTGCAATGCATAATAAAAGCAAATATAATTACGGTGAAAGGAAGTAATGCTATGAACTATGACTTATTGCGTGAAGAATTAAAGCAGTATTATTGGTATGAGGCGGACAAAAAAGCTGATTGCTTTGCCGATAAATGTTTTAAAATATTGGATAATTCGGATTTTAGAGAAATGAATCCCTATCAAATGAAAATTTTGCA
>DBKZ01000058.1 GCA_002297415.1 Ruminococcaceae bacterium UBA737 | reverse complement strand
GATAGGGTTTGGTTATATCAGCGGCAAAGCCGCACATTAAAAAAGTCCCCCTTGCCCTAAAGGGGGATGTCAAAGCGGATAGCTTTGACAGGGGGATATGCTAAAGATTTTGAAAGTGAAAATATAGAACATTTCTTTTAATGTTCATGTACAATAAAAGGAAAAATCCCTCCACCGCGTGACCGCGGTCCGCCCTCCCTTTAGGCAAGGGAGGCTGAATACCCCACTTACTAGATATTAGACATTAGATGGTAGATGTTAGACTTAAATGAATTTTTATTTAATTTTCGTGCCGAAAGGCACACATCAGTCTAATATCTAAAATCTAATTTCTAGCATCTAGAACGACAGCTCCCATCTATATGCTGGCGCATAAGAAGGGAGCCTTTTAATTTTTCTTTTATTTTATCTTTTATTTTAAATTATCTGTAGTGTCCTCGATAATATATCTCGGTCTGCGCTTGACCTCCTTGTAGGTCTTCCCGACATACTCGCCGATAATTCCCAAAGAAACAAGCTGAATTCCGCCCATAAAGCTTACAATGCAAACTATACTTGCCCAGCCTGCGACCGCTTTCCCCAAAGCGTGGGAAACAAGCGCATAAATAACGCCCAAAAAGCTTAAAAGCGAAACTATAAGCCCGAAGGTCATAATGACCTTTAAAGGCTTTGTCGAAAGGCTTGTAATCCCGTCGACCGCGAGGGCTAACATTTTACTGAGCGGATAGTGGCTTTTTCCGGCTTTTCTTTCAAGCCTGTCATAATAAACGCTTGTGCTTTTAAAGCCGACAAGCGGAATCATTCCGCGCAGAAAAAGATTTGTTTCCTTAAAATCCGCAAGGTGCATTAAAACCTTCTTTGAAAGAAGTCTGTAATCGGCGTGGTCGTAAACCACGTTTGCGCCCATTGAATTCATAAATTTATAAAAACCGCGCGCGGTAATTCTCTTAAACGCGGTGTCGGTATCCCGTCTTTTGCGGACTCCGTAAACTATCTCGCACCCGTCTAAGTATTCGTTTACCATTTCCTTAGCGGCGCTGATATCGTCCTGCCCGTCGCAGTCAACCGAAACGGTAATATCGCAAAAGTCTTTTGCATACATAAGCCCTGCAAGAAGCGCGCTCTGGTGCCCTCTGTTCCGGCTTTGCTTAAGACCGGCAAATCTTATGTCCTTTTTGCTTAATTCGGTTATAATATCCCATGTTTTATCGCTGCTGCCGTCGTCCACAAAAAGAATTTTGCTCTTTTCGTCAACCGTTCCGCTTTTCTGCATTTCGTCAAGGCAGGAAAGAAACTCGGGCGCTGTTATCGGCAGAACCTCGCTTTCATTAAAGCAGGGAATTACAAAATATAAAACAGGCTTCAAGGTTATCCCTCCGTTCTTTACTAATATATCATACTATTTATTTCTTTTCAACCGCACGAATTTAAAATTTTTCTTGCCTTTTTTAAAAGTTTGTGGCATAATAGATTTATACTTTCGGAGGCATAGCTCAGTTGGTCAGAGTACTTGCTTGACATGCAAGGGGTCGATGGTTCAAATCCATTCATCCTCACCAGAAAAAGTCCTGTTCCTCGGAACGGGACTNNTGACATGCAAGGGGTCACCGGTTCAAGTCCAGTTGTCTCCACCAAAAAATCCTGCCGCAAAAGCGGCAGGATTTTTTGTATTATTCATTATTCATTTTTAAGTATTCATTAGTTATGAATATTTACGGCAGAAAATAAATCTCAACATTTCTTCTTCCGAAAGCCGAGCAAGCCGCCTTTGTAGCCATAAACAAATCGACATTGTTAGGTCTTGACGAGGTAAATCCGCCTGTATCCGCGGCTACGGCATAGCCGTAAACAAATCTTCCGTCTGAAGAAACTATATACATTCTTGTTCCGTAAGGAATAACTTTCGGGTTTACCGCAATATATCCCGGCTGAGGCGCAACGCCGGTTGCGCAGTTAT
The DNA here is from genome assembly GCA_002297415.1 of Ruminococcaceae bacterium UBA737. Taxonomy (GTDB): domain Bacteria; phylum Bacillota; class Clostridia; order Oscillospirales; family Acutalibacteraceae; genus UBA737. Next base: position 15,208 of record DBKZ01000058.1, on the reverse strand, counting down.
GTCCGGTATAGGTATAAGCCGTTGCCTGAACGGTCATTTTTTTGGTGTAGCTTAAAGGCACTCCGTTTGCGTCAAGCTCAATAGGCGAAGAGGGGCTGAGCGTCGAAATGCACGAAACACTGCTGCTTGTCGCGGCGGCAACCGAGGTGGTCGTAGCTCCGATAACCTGTCTGCGGTTTACGGGGTTTGAAATGGTAACCGTGCTGTTTACAATTGTTTCAACAGTAACGCCGTTAATAACCTTAGCGGTGTAATTAACCTGAGAAACACCGTTTTTACCGTTTACAAGCGTTGTTGTAACGCCCGAAGCGGAATTATCGCCGATAACAGTCTCGGTCTGATAGGGAATATCCTGAGTATAGCTCCCCTGAACATATTCTACACGCGAATAATCAATATATGTTGTCTTTTCAACCACCGTATCAACAGAAGGCTCTACGATATCGTCCTCATCGGGAACGATGCCCATTGAACCTAAAATTTCGCCTACGGTAGCCTTAGGTGTGTAAACCTCTGTTGTGGACTGACCGACAGTTACATATACAGGAAATGTATATTCTATGGAAAGCTTTGTATACTTTCCGCTTACCTTAGTCGAAACCAGATTGTAGTTATCCGATTTAAGGTCGGCAAGCTTTAAGACATCCGCCGTATTCGCGGAAAGCGAACGAACGGTAAGGGTTGTTTCGCCGTCAAAAATTCTGAAGGTATTAAGAGAATTTTTAAGGAACATAAGACTGGCGGCGGTTGCAAGGCAAAGAAATACCGCAAGCGGAATTCTGTGTCTGAAAAATCGCGCGGTCTTTTTAGCGGCGAATTTTAATATTTTACGCATATAACGTCTCCTTTTAAATTCAAGCTGCGACAGAAGAATCGCAACGAGACTTATTATATTGACTTCCCTTGTATATGTCAAGGCAAAAAATGAAGTGTATTTTGTATAATATGCACAAAGAAACAAACTTGTTACAAATAGTTACAAGTTTGTAACCTTGTTTATCGGCTCCAAATTGACAGCGGCTGACATTTCTTTTGTTAAATTCGCCGATTTTGCGGCTTAACGCCTTTGCGCCCTATATATTATATATGTAGTAGACCGATAATTTTAAAACCACAAAATACAATTTGAGAGTGTCGAAAAAGTCGACACTCTCAAGGCCTAGAATGCCGTTCGCTCGAAAATCGGAGATTTTCGGACTGCACTCTATCCCCGCCAATACCACCCCAGCGTTCTTGAAAAACCGCTTAATTAAACGGTTTTTCGCTTACAAGGTGTTTTTTCGCCGCACATGTCGCCGAAAAAACAAAATGCGGCGTAAACGCCGCAACATAACCTAAGTTATCGTTTGTCGACAGGCTGTACAATTTTTTTAAAATTTTTTTAAAAAAGGGCTTTACAAACAAAGCTCTTTGTGATATACTATGCAAGGTTAAAAAATTCCTTTAAAAATCGGTACAGAGATGCCGGCAAGGTTTTCATAGTGTTCCTGCGCGAATTCAGCGCCGGAATTTTGTCATGATTATTCACGCCGTGCATTAAGCACGGCGTTTTTTTATGTTTAGGAGGGTTTAAATGTCACGGTATAAGGCAACTATTATGGACGAAGAAGCCGTAAAGCGTGCCATAAAGCGAATTTCGCACGAGATCCTCGAAAAAAACGGCGGCTGCGACAATATATGTATCGTAGGAGTAAAGCGCAGGGGCGTTCCGCTCGCGGGAATGATTGCGGCGAATATCGCGGATATCGAAAAAAAGCTTGTTCCCTGCGGAAATCTTGACATAACCTTTTACAGGGACGATTTAATTCACATTTCGCCCGACCCCGTGCTTCACAGCACGCAGTTACCCTTTGATGTAACGGGCAAGACCGTTATAATAGTTGACGATGTTCTGTATACCGGAAGAACGGCGCGCGCCGCGATTGACGCGGTTTTCAGCCGAGGCAGACCGGAATCCATACAGCTTGCGGTGCTTGTAGACCGCGGACACAGAGAACTTCCTATAAGAGGGGATTATGTGGGAAAGAATGTTCCCACGGCAAAGACAGAGCGGATATCCGTTAAGCTTCCGCCCTTTGACGACGGTATAAGCGTCGAGCTATTCGATTAAATCGGGCAAAGGTCCGTTTTAATATATTAATTTGCAACAGAGTGTGCAAAATATGGAGGAAAGAATATGAAACTAATCTACAATGTAAAGGACAAGCCCGGATTCGGCAAAGTAATCGTCTTTGCTTTCCAGCAGCTCCTTGCGATCCTTGCGGCAACAATCGCCGTTCCGGCAATCGTCGGAAACGGAATGTCTCAGTCGGCGGCGCTTTTCGGAGCAGGTATAGGAACACTCGTTTATCTTCTGTTTACTAAGTTCAGAAGCCCCGTTTTCTTAGGCTCTTCATTCGCATTCATCGGTTCAATGCTCGCGGCTTTCGCAGGCGGCGTTTCAATGCAGCTCGGCTATGCCGGACTTATCTTAGGCGCTGCTTTCGCAGGTCTTGTATATGTAATTATCGCAATCGCAGTTAAATTCGCAGGCGTCAACTGGATAAACAAGCTTATGCCTGCCGTTGTAATCGGACCTACAGTTGCAATAATCGGTCTTTCTCTTGCAGGAAACGCTATCAGCGACCTTACAAAGGGCAAGGTTTTAAATGCAGAGGGCAATTCGGCGGCAAATCCGCTTATCTGCCTTGTATGCGGTCTCGTTACATTATTTACTGTTACACTTTGCTCGGTTTACGGAAAGAAAATGGTTAAGCTCATTCCGTTCATCATCGGAATTCTCGCAGGCTATGCGGCTGCGGCAATCTTCACCGTAATCGGAATTCAGACAGGCAACAAAGCGCTCCAAATTATCAACTTCGAGGTTTTCAAGAATATGAGCCTCTTCGCAGTTCCCGATTTCACCTTCCTTGAGGCGGCTAAGGGTCTTAAAGAAGTTTCGGGTCACTACATAGCAACCGTTGCGGTAGCTTATGTACCGGTTGCATTCGTTGTATTCGCTGAGCACATTGCCGACCACAAGAACCTTTCAACGGTTATCGAAAAAGACCTTCTTAAGGACCCCGGACTTCACAGAACTCTTCTCGGAGACGGCGTAGGCTCAATGGCAGGTGCAGTATTCGGCGGCTGCCCGAACACCACATACGGCGAGTCGGTAGGCTGTGTTGCGATTACAGGAAACGCTTCGGTTGTAACAATCCTTGCAACAGCGGTTATGGCAATCATAATCTCCTTCTTCGGACCGTTCGTAACCTTCCTTGCTACAATTCCTAACTGCGTAATGGGCGGTGTGTGCATAACACTCTACGGATTTATCGCGGTATCGGGTCTTAAGATGATACAGGATGTAGATTTAGGTGACAACAAGAACCTCTTCGTTGTAGCTGTAATCCTTATCTGCGGTATCGGCGGACTTACGGTTTCTTTCGGAAAAATCACAATCACTTCTATCGCATGCGCTCTTATCCTCGGAATCATCACAAATGTTCTCCTCGGCAAGGGCGAAAACAAGAATGTATAATTAAAATACATCTTATAAAAAAGTATTTAAAAGGACATTCTCGGCTTAGAGAATGTCCTTTTAAAACGGAGTAAAATTATGGAATATTTAATCAGGGATATCGGATTTGACTCAGACGATACTGAAAAGTGTCTTGAAATCTACAATTATTATATATTAAATTCAACCGCAACCTTTGAGGAAGAGCCTATTACCCTGCCTGCTTTTAAGGAAAGAATTTTAAATATTACAAAGAAGTATCCGTTTTTGGTTGCCCAAAGCAATGGAAAAATAATAGGCTATGCTTATCTTGACGAATATAATTCCCGTTCCGCATACAGGATAACGGCGGATTTATCGGTTTATCTTTCTGCGGCCGAGACGGCAAAGGGCGCAGGCTCTGCGCTTTTAAACGAGCTTATCGTTCGCGCAAAGGCGCAGAACATAGAAATGATAGTTTCGCTTATTACGGAAGAGAACGCGCCCAGCATCGCTTTTCACGAAAAGCACGGATTTAAAAAATCCGGCTTCTTAGAGGATGTAGGAATTAAATTCAAAAGGCACTTAGGCATTTATTTTTATCAGAAAAAGATATAAAGATATCCTCACAATCAAAAAACGATTGCGAGGATTTTTTTACAGACTTTTTAAGAATCCTTCAAGGCGGCTTGCGATTTTCGCGTTTCCGTTAACATTAGGATGAAGCCCGTCGGGCATATATAATTCTCTGTTTACTTCGATATTAGGCTGAATTCCGCTTACCCTGTAAAGGTCAAGCACCGGAACCGAGTATTCGCCGCAGATTTTTATTATCGCGTCAACATAATCGACAAGCTCAAGGTCGTTTCTTATTCCGTTTTCATTTTTTATTCTGCCCTTTTCGGTTGTGCGGTGGGTAGGGGTCATAAAAACAACCGTTGCTTTCGGGTATTTTTCAATAAGGCTTTTTGCGACAAAGCTAACCGCTCCGCAAAAGGTTTCTGGCGTGCAGTCGGCAGGCTTTCCGAAGGGTGCGTTTCCGTGGCCGTAATCATTGGTTCCTCCGAAAACGACGATTATATCCGCCTCATCGTCCATTTTAAGGCATCTGGTGCAGAAATTTCCCTGTTCATCAAAATAATCCGTTTCAGGCTGTTTTGAAAACCTTGTTCCGCTTATTCCGTAGCCTATACAATTTGCACCTGTGTTTCTTTCGAGCTGTTTAAAGTAAACATCATTAAAGTCCTCAACGCCTACGCCCTGAGTTATGCTGTCTCCCAAAAACAGTATTTTTTTACCCTTAAGATCCATAAAATTATCTCCCTACTTTGAATTTACAAAATTTTTATACGAAATTAAAATATGACACGGTGCAAATATAATTGCCGAAACCGTCAGCAGTACCGACCTTATAAGCAATCCGCTTGATAAAAACATAACCGACGGAATGACTGAAAGCGAAATCGCCCTGAAAAGGCTGTTTTTCTTAAAGCACACTGCCCAAATAATACAGTAGGCGGAAATAAGAACAATATCAATTATTAAATATGCGACAAATGCTTTGCGATCTGCCCAGCCGAATGCAGTTTTCGGAATATTTATAATCATAAATCCAAAACAGCCGAAACGGCCCGTCTGTTCCAGAGCTTCAACGAATTTATTATTGAATTTGTTTTCAAATCCGTCCTTGCATTTAACAGCGAAAATGATATTAGGTATCATAATTATTGAAACAAAAATCAATCCCCAAAAATTAAACCAATTCAAATTACCGCTTCCTACTATTTTTATCCTGTTTATAATATCACAAAGAAACTAAAAAATCAATATAACAAAATTTATATTAAAGCCTTTATTTTTTTGCACTGCGGAGCTATGATTATTTTGAATTAAAAAAACGATTTCACACCTTGAAAATCGGTTTTTTATACATTATAATACAGATATAATCTTATTTCGCAAGGGAAGTCTTAATATGAGAAAAAGCAATATTTCAAGAGAGGAAGCATTTGAGCTTTTAAAAAAGTATAATAAAGAGCCGTTTCACATTCAGCACGCGCTTACGGTTGAAGCGGTTATGAGATACTATGCCGACGCTTTAGGCTACGGCAACGAGGCGGATTACTGGGGAATTGTCGGACTTTTGCACGACATAGATTTCGAGCTTTATCCCGAAGAGCACTGCAAAAAAGCGCCCGAGCTTTTAAAACCCGCAGGTGTAGGCGAGGATATGATAACCTCAATCTGCTCTCACGGATACGGAATCTGCTGCGACATAAAGCCTGAGGCGGAAATGGAAAAGGTGCTTTTTGCCGCCGATGAGCTTACGGGACTTATCTGGTCCGCCGCTCTTATGAGACCTTCAAAATCGGTCTGCGATATGGAGGTTTCGAGCCTTAAGAAAAAATTCAAGGACAAGAAATTTGCCGCAGGCTGTTCAAGAGATGTTATAAGAACGGGAGCCGAGAATTTAGGCTGGGAGCTTGACAAGCTTTTTGAAATGACAATTCTTGCAATGCGCGGCTGTGAAAAGGAAATAGCCGATTTCATGTCAGCCTACACTGCCTAAGCTATGAATTCAAAAGAAGAGCAGGCTTTAAAATCGGCGCTTTTATTTGCCGAAAAAAAGCATTCGGGGCAAAAAAGAATAGGCGGCGAGCCTTATATAACCCACCCGAAAGCCGTCGCGAAAATCATTAGCGATAAAGGCTACGGTTCCGAATATATAATAACAGCGCTTTTCCACGATTTGCTTGAGGATACCGACGCAACCGAGCAGGAAATCGTAGATTTAGGCGGTAAAAGAGTTTTAAGGGCCGTTAAGCTGTTAACTAAGACCGATAAAATTATAATGTCCGATTATATTTCGGGAATTAAATCCGACCCGATGGCATTTGCCGTGAAAGGGGCGGACAGGCTCCACAATTTAATGACCGCCGACTGCACCGACAAAAGCTTTAAGCTTAGATATATTGAAGAGACTAGGCTATGGTATATGGATTTTATGCCTGAAATTCCAAGAGCCGTAGAGGCTCTTGAAATGACTGTTAAAAAAAATAAGCATCTTTCCTAAATTTAAGGAAAGATGCTTTTACTATTTTAAAAAATTATACGCTGAACTTAGCGACATTGAGCTTAACGCCGGGGCCCATAGTCGTAGCAATTACGCAGGACTTAACATACTGTCCCTTTGTAGCTGCCGGCTTAGCCTTAACGATAGCGTCCATAAGAGTATCGAAGTTCTGCTTAATCTTTTCAGGTCCGAAAGAAACCTTACCGATCGGGCAGTGAATGATATTTGTCTTATCAAGACGGTATTCAATCTTACCTGCCTTAGCTTCGGTTACAGCCTTAACAACATCAGGTGTAACGGTTCCTGCCTTAGGAGTAGGCATAAGTCCGCGCGGACCTAAAACCTTACCGAGACGGCCGACCATACCCATCATGTCGGGTGTAGCGATAACTACATCGAAATCGAGCCAGTTTTCTTTCTGGATTTTAGCAACCATGTCCTCGCCACCTGCGAAATCAGCGCCTGCCGCGAGAGCCTCTTCAACCTTATCAGGCTTTGCGATAACGAGTGTTCTTACGGTTTTACCTGTACCGTTCGGAAGAACAACAGCGCCTCTTACCTGCTGGTCAGCGTGACGGGAGTCAACGCCGAGACGGACATGAACTTCAACTGTTTCATCAAATTTTGCAGTACCTGTCTTTACGGCAACGGCAACTGCTTCGTCAACATCATAAAACTTACCGGCTTCGATAAGATTTACATTATTGTTATACTTTTTTCCGTGTTTCATTTTTAAATTTACCTCCCAATAAGTGGTTAAATCGGAATTTTCCTCCCACGAGAGAGAATTAATCGACTACTTCTACGCCCATGCTGCGCGCTGTACCTGCGATCATGCTCATAGCTGATTCGATACTTGCCGCATTAAGGTCGGGCATCTTGGTTTCTGCGATTTTTCTTACCTGCTCGCTTGTAATCTTGGCAACCTTTGTTTTATTCGGTGTGCCCGAAGCGGACTCAATGCCGCAAGCCTTCTTAATAAGAACGGCAGCCGGCGGAGTCTTGGTAATGAATGTGAATGAACGGTCTGCATAAACCGTGATAACAACAGGAATGATAAGGCCTACATCATTTTTTGTTCTTTCATTGAAAGCCTTTGTGAATTCCATGATATTAACGCCGTACTGACCGAGTGCAGGACCTACCGGAGGAGCCGGTGTTGCTTTGCCGGCAGGAATCTGCAATTTAATATAACCTGTAATTTTCTGAGCCATAAATAGCACCTCCATTAATCGTGGTAACCGTGTTTTTTAACACTTGGCGGAGAAGGACTCTTCCTTTCTCCTCCCACTTGACAAATAGGTTTTTTGTCTTGCGGACGGTTTACCTTTACCGCAGACAGCCTTTATTTGCCAGAAGTCAACAGTGAAAATTTCTTTTAATAAAACAAACTGTCAACACTTTTTAGTCTGAAAGAGAGATCTGGTCAAGCTCAAGCTCAACGGGTGTTTCTCTTCCGAACATCGAAAGAACCACGCAAACGCTGTTGTTTGCGGTGTCGATCGTTTTAACGGTTCCGCTGTAGCCTTCAAGCGGTCCGCTGACGATTTTGACCATATCGCCCTCGCTGTAGCCTACTTCTACGCTGTGCTTTTCAACGCCCAAGTCGGCAACCTCCTGCTCGGTAAGCGGAACGGGCTTAGACCCGGGTCCTACAAATCCCGTGCAGCCGCGGATATTTCTTACGACATACCAGCTGTCATCCGTAACGATCATTTTAACGAAAACATAACCCGGGAAAATCTTTCTTTCGACTTCCTTTTTCTGGTTATCTTCCTTAACCTCGGTGACTGTTTCAAGAGGAATCTTTATATCCTGTATAAGATCCTGCATACCGCGGCTTTCAACCATAGTCGCAAGATCCGAAGCCACCTTGTTTTCATAGCCTGAATAGGTATGGACTACATACCATTTTGCCTCGCTGTTTTCGGACATCAAACTTCCTCCTTACGCAGACTTATTAAGGATAAGTTCAAGCAATCTTCCTATACCGAAGTCAAGCACCCAAATAAGAACGCCGATAAGCACGCACATAATAAGAACTATTACGGTGTTTTTAACTACATCTCTGGGTCCCGGCCAGACGATCTTCTTGATCTCACTCTTATAATCGCGGAAGAAAAGGGCTATTCTCTTAAAAATCGTTTTCTTCGTTTTCGATTCCTTTACCTCAAGATAGTCGTCAACCAAAAGATAGGCGACGGCGCATGCGGTAAACGCAAAGAGCACGATTGCTGTAAGCAAAACGAAGACCTTGTATTCAACGGCAGTTACATTCGGAAGCGGTCTTGTATCGACAAACTTGTTTGCGCTTGAAAGCGCGATAACGAGCATGTAGATTGCCGGAACAATTCCGAAAGCCGACGCGGCATATCTTAAGCCCTTCTTTTTGAAGGAAAATACGCTGAAAATGAAACCGAACGCCGTAAGAATGAAGCAGAAAAGAATATCTGCCGATTTTGCGAGCGCGGAATCAAATCCGTCAAGCTTGCCGCCGAACGCCAGCTGAGCGCCGGTAGCGGTAACTGCGTTGCCGTTTGTAGTAATCTGAGCAAACGGCAGGAAGAAAAGAACGATTGCACCGAGTCCGAATACGATTGCAAGAATCTGTAAAATTCTGTTTACGGTTTTCATCATTCGCCCTCCTTACTTCGTTTCCTTATGCAAGGTGTGCTTTCTGCAGAACCTGCAGTACTTATTCATTTCAAGTCTGTCAGGATCGTTTTTCTTGTTTTTCATTGTGTTGTAGTTGCGTTGCTTGCATTCTGTGCAAGCGAGTGTTACTTTTACTCTCATAACGGCACCTCCCGCTTTACGGAAATATTTTTTGCTTTTTTCGAATTTAACGAAAAAGTAAACGCCTCCCTCATTACGGCTGAACGATACTGTACCGCAAATGCAACATATTGTTGCCCTGCGGAAAGCACAATACAATATAAAGTACAACCGCGACTGAACGGCCTTTTTAAGAATAAAAAAGACCTCACAGAGGTAATGTGATTATACCACAAAACACCCGTAAGGTCAAGCTTTTTTTCTTATTTTACAAGGGCTCCGACGAGCTTTTTATCTTTTTCGAAAACAGGGATAAAGGGAACCAAGGCTTCCTTAAGATAATTAAAGCCCTCTGCCGCGGAAAGTGCGGCGGCTTTTAATTCCTCATCCTTATATACCGCCGCGGCAAGAACCGCAAGCGCGATATCCGAGGTATCCTTATCGCCGTTTATAAATCCCGAGTCGAGCATTTCCATAAGCTTCTTAATTTGCTTTTTATTGCCCGATTTTAAGGTTTCCTTTATAAGCGGAACAAGATTTACCGCAAAGAAATTCATATAAAGGAACTTTCCGTTTTCGGCTACGCTCGCCTTATATTCCTCTTTGAGCTGAGGGAAGATATCAAGCACCTTTTTTGTAAAGCCCGAAATATTATTTGTCGATTTAGATGTCGGCAGGTCAATTCCGTCGGTATTGACGGTGCGCTTTACCTTAATTCCGGTAATATCTCTTAAGGTGTTGAGAAAATCAATTCCGACCGCCTCGGCGTCCTTTGCGTTTTCGGTCTCATCGAAAAGATATGAGGAAGAAATCTTATAATCTTCTTCGCCCTCCTCGGCTGTCAGAAGCTTAAAGACCTTGTTTTCCTCATCATATTCGATTTTTGTCCTGAGCTTTCCGTCGGAATACACGCCGTCTTGATTTTTAAATCCGTTTTCATTAAAAAACTCCGAAAGCTCGCCTAAAACTATTTCAAAATATTTGCTGTCCATATTTTCACATCCAAAAAAATGATTTAAAAGTATTATACTATATTTTTTTTCGTTTGTCACCTAAAATTTTCTTGAAGTGGAATTATATTTGTTTTATAATAATTATATATTGAATTTTTGGGAGAAATTTATGCGGCAGAACAGCGAAACCGAACTTAAAAGGATTCTCGAAACCGAGGGGTTTACATTTAAAAAATCCTTGGGGCAAAATTTTATCACCGACCCGTCGGTATGCCCGAGAATGGCGCAGAGCGCGGCGGATAAGGACACGGGAATTATCGAAATAGGCCCCGGGGCAGGAGTTTTGACCTGCTGTCTTTGCGAAGCGGCAAAAAAGGTTGTCGCGATTGAGATTGACGAAAGATTAAAGCCGGTTCTAAGTAAAACGCTTTCGGGCTTTGACAATGTCAAGGTAATTTTCGCCGATGTTTTAAAAACCGATTTAAACGCTTTAATTTCGCAGGAATTTTCGGACTGCAAAAGAGTCAATATCTGCGCAAATCTTCCTTATTATATTACCTCTCCGATTTTAATGGGGATTTTAAGCTCAAAGCCCGATATAGAATCGGTGACGGCGATGGTGCAAAAGGAAGCGGCAGTAAGAATCTGCGCAGAGGTCGGAACAAGAGCGGCAGGAGCGGTTACAGCCGCCGTCGACTATTTTCTGGACGCGGAAATTTTATTTGATGTAAGCAAAGAATGCTTTTTGCCTGTACCGAAGGTCGATTCGGCGGTTATAAGGCTGACCTTAAGAAAAGAGCCTAAGGTTAAGGTGATAAGCGAGGAAATGTTTTTTAAAACCGCAAAGGCATGCTTCGCGCAAAGGCGGAAAACCCTTTTAAACACTGTTTCTTCGACCCTCGGCGTCGATAAAAGCGAGCTTAAGCGCATTATCGCGGATATGGATTTAAGCGAAAGCGTCCGCGGCGAAAACCTAACGCTTGAACAGCTGGCAAGGCTCAGCGACGAAATATTTAAAATCATAAAAGGTGATAAAAATGATAAATGAGAAAATGGCGGCGCTCGGGAAAAAGCCGTCGGTTATAAGGCAGATTTTCGAATATTCAAAAATCAGAAAATTTGAGATAGGAGCGGACAGGGTATTTGACTTCAGTCTCGGAAATCCCAGCATTCCCTCTCCGGAAATTGTAACCAAAACCATGGAGCGCCTGATAAAAGAAAGCGACCCTACCGAGCTTCACGGCTACACCTCCGCTCAGGGCGACCCGAAAACGAGAGAAAAAATAGCCGAAAACATAAAGAAGAGATTTGATTTTGACTGTCAGGCTTCGGATATATATATGACCTGCGGAGCCGCCGCCTCGCTTACTATAACCTTAAAGGCGCTCTGCACAAGGGGCGACGAGGTGATAGTTTTAGCGCCGTTTTTCCCCGAATATGCGGTTTTCTGCGATAACGCGGGAGCAAAAGTAAAAGCCGTGATGTGTAACAGCGATACAATGCACATTGACCTTGACGCGGTTAAAAAAGCGATAAGCGAAAAGACAAGGGCGATAATTATAAATTCGCCTAACAACCCGACGGGCGTAATTTATACAAAACAGGAGCTTGAGGCGCTCGCAAAAATCCTCAGGCAAAAATCAAAGGAGCTTAAAAGGGAAATTTTTATTATTTGCGACGAGCCCTACAGGGAGCTTGCCTACGAAACAGAGGTTCCCTATATTCCGAATATTTATGACAACACCGTAGTCTGCTATTCATACAGCAAATCGCTTTCCCTGCCGGGGGAGAGAATAGGCTATATAATGGTAAGCCCGAAAATTCCCTGCAACAGAGATTTATATTTTGCGGTATGCGGAGCAGGAAGAAGCTTAGGCTTTGTTTGCGCGCCGAGCCTTTTGCAGTACACAATAAGGGAATGTGACGGGATAATGCCCGATTTAAAGGCTTATGACGAAAACAGGACGCTTTTATATAACGCCTTAACGGAAATAGGCTTTTCCGCCGTTCATCCCGACGGCGCTTTTTACCTTTTCATAAAATCCCCCGAAAAAAGCGCGGACGCATTCTGCGAAAGAGCGAAAAAACACGAGCTGCTTTTGGTACCGAGCGGAGATTTCGGGTGCGACGGGTACGCAAGAATAGCCTATTGCGTAACAAAAGAGCAAATAGAGCGCTCAATTCCCGCGTTTAAGGCGCTGTTTGAAGAGTATAAAAAATGATTTACACTTTAACCTTTAACCCCTCGCTCGATTATGATATTTATTCCGAAAAAATCGTTTCGGGCGAGGTTAACCGAGTAAGCGACACGAAAATAACCTTCGGCGGAAAGGGAATAAATGTTTCCGCCGTTTTAAACACTTTAGGCGTTGCCAATGTCGCTTTGGGCTTTGCGGGCGGCTTTTCGGGCAAGGAGCTTAAAAGGCTTTTAGACAAAAGCGGAATAAGAAACCGGCTTATCGACATAAGCCCCGAGCAGACGCGCATAAATGTCAAGCTGCACAGTATTTCGGATACGGATATAAACGCGGCGGGGCCTAAAATCGGAATAAAGCATTTGACCTCTCTTAAAAACCTTTTATCGCTTTTAAAAAGCGGCGATACGCTATGTGTTTGCGGCACTGCAAACGGAATTGAAAGCTTTAAAGAGGTGCTCTCCGTTTTAAAGCCCGAGGTGCGCCTTGCGGCGGACTGCACGGGAGAATATCTTAAAGAGGCTGTCAAGCACAAGCCTTTTCTTATAAAGCCCAACGAATTTGAGTTAAACGACTACTTTAATACCGACGCACACGGTGAAGACGAGCTTATAACCCTTGCAATCAAATTAAGAAGCGAGGGAGCGGAAAATGTGCTTGTATCTAGGGGCGAAAAGGGAATGCTTCTTGTTTGCTCAAAGGGCGTTTACAGGGCTGACGCTTTAAAAGGCACGGTTTTAAACACCGTAGCAGCGGGAGACAGCGCCTTTGCCGGATTTTTATACGGCTTTGACAAAACAGGCGACGAGGTTTTAGCTTTAAAATATGCCCTTTCATGCGCTTCCGCCGCCGCTTTTTCAAGGGATTTGCCGTCATTCTTCGATATGAGAAAATATTTCGGGCTTGCCCAAATCGAAAAGCTTTCAAATTGATAATTGATAATTAAAAATAATTTAAAAATAACCTGCCGAAAAAATCGACAGGGTATTTTTTTAAGATATAATTTTATAGGTAAAATTCGGTGTTTCCTTATGAACACCGTCAAAAACCTCTAACATCAGCTTGCATTCTTCCTGTAATTCTTTTTTCATGGAATAAAATCCGTAAAGCTCAGCCGAGAAATTTTCCCGTTCATAAAACAAGCCCTCCAGACAGTCCCAAAGAGCGTCCCAATTCGCCCCGTAATATTCGGGCAAACCGAATTTTTCTTTAAGCAATAAATGGACTTCACCTAAATATCGGCATTTGGAAAAATCCAATATTATAGGGTTTTCGGTTATTTTTTTAAATTTACTGTAATCTTTGGAGTTCATGCTTTTATCAGTTTATATTTCCAATATCCGTCTATATGGCATTTTCGGAGCATTCCCGTTTCTGTAAGCTCTGCCAAAATTCTGTTTGCCGTTGCAGCTGACACACCGCATAATTTCCGCACATCGGCATTCATTATATATTCGTGCGTTTGCAAAAATCGTTTGATCTCCTGTCGGCGCATTTTTTTCTTGTCCGGTTTTCCATCGCTCATTTCATCACTCAAAAAGATTACCTCGGTGAGCGATGCTTTGACAGCTGAAAGCATAAATTCGATAAACGCGGTTGATTCGCCTGCATTGTTGCTTTCGTTGATAGCAGCATAGTATTCCTGCTGACGATCATGAACAATGGACTCAACCGGCAGATACGCAAATGCCGAATTCCATTTTGAAAGCAACAGCGTATGCCAAAGCCGTCCGACCCGACCGTTACCGTCCGCAAAGGGATGTATCAATTCAAATTCATAATGAAACACGCAGCTTCTAATCAGCATATGCATATCGCTTTGCTTTGTCCAATCGAGCAACTTCGTAATTAAATCAGGCACATATTGCGGCAGTGTTCCGAAATGCACAACACGCCCTGCCTGATTTACCACACCAACGGGTTTCGTGCGAAATACACCTGATTCTTCCACAAGTCCGTGCGTCATAATTCCGTGTGCGGTCAGTAAATCATCAACAGAAAAAGGGTCAAGCCTGTCCATACGCTCATAAATCTCATAAGCGTTTTTAATTTCAGCAATATCCTTAGGCGGAGCCAAAACATGTTTTCCGTTAAGAACAGCCGTAACCTGCTCAAGGCTTAAGGTGTTTTGCTCAATGGCAAGTGAACCGTAAATGGTACGAATGCGGTTTGTACGGCGTAAATTCGGATTGGCGGAAAGATGATTGCGGGCTGAAAGTTTGCCGACCAGTTCGGAAATTTCCGCAACATCATCAATAATTTTATTTGTAATCTGAAAAGGAGGCTGCTTATTTTTCATGTTTACCTCGCATTTTGGTTTTATTATCCGCATTATATCATATTTTCTAAAAGATTTCTACTGCACACTTCCGAATCTCTGCGGATTTTTAATGAAAATGGAAGAATGAATAGTGAAAAGTGAAAAAGTAAAACCTTCCCGAACATCGTTCGGGAAGGTTTTTGGCTGGGGAATAGGGATTTTCCGCACACTGCCGTGTGTTATCGCCTCGCGTTCGCTCGTTACCCACGGGCTTTGCAACCGTTCCCGAAAGGTTGCAATTTGCAGATTTGCAAACCGCCCTTGTTCGAATCCCTCCACAGCTTATTGCAAAAAAATAAAGAGACAGCGAAAGTTTAGGTTTTCACTGTCTCTTTTTGGCTGGGGAATAGGGATTCGAACCCCAACAAACAGAGTCAGAGTCTGTCGTGCTACCGTTACACAATTCCCCAATAT
>DBKZ01000071.1 GCA_002297415.1 Ruminococcaceae bacterium UBA737 | reverse complement strand
TGACAATCTGCCCTGTCAGCGTCAGCTGACTGAGGGGTATTGCTAGATATTTGACCGATGTGTGCCTGTTGGTACGCAAATTAAAAAGAATTTCATTATATTATTTTATTAAGAGATATCTTTTATTTATCATTCGTAATATCTCCGCTTTCGCCAAGGTCGATTTTTTCTCCGGATATTTCGGCTTTAGGCTTTATAACACATTTTAAAAAGTCCTTGTCTCTGGCTAATATTTCTCGCGCCTCTCTGTATAGATCTCCGCTGTAGGAGCGGGCGGTCGCCGATACCCCGCAGGCGGTTATATCAAGCTTTTTTGCAATATAAAGCGCCCTGTAAAGGTGGTATTTTTGAGTGACTATTATTATCTTTTTCGCGTTAAAAATTTCTTTTGCACGGTAAAGACTGTCATAGGTAGAAAGCCCTGCGTGGTCCATAAATATGTCCTCGGATTTTGCGCCTTTTTCTATCGCGTATTTCTTCATAGCGTTGACCTCGTCGTAATATTCGCCCGAATGGTCGCCGCTCATTATGATTTTTTTGCATATTCCGTCTTTATAGAGTGAAACCGCCGCGTCAAGCCTGTCGCTGAGCATTGGGCTTGGCTTTCCGTTTCGCAGTCCCGCTCCGAGAACTAAAATGCAGTCGGCGTCCTTAAAACAGCTTTCCTGTTTTTTAATTTTCCCGAAAGACAAAAACCTGACATAAAAATTAGGAACTAAAATAACCGCCGCGGCGATAATGATTAAGCTTTTAAGTATATTTTTGATTTTCTTGAAACTCAGCATTGCATTTTCTCCGAATAAATTTAAAATAATTTTATAATGTTTTTGATAAAAAGTCAATGCATAAGAATTGTATTGTCTGCTAAAAACAGTTTGACTTTCATTACGCTGTTGTGTATAATATTAAATACATTATATGGCAAAGCTTTCAAAGTAGATATATTTATATTTCATTATCTATTAACAAAATTAAAGGATGGTTTGATTTTGGGGAATTCAAAATTTTTCAATGATTTTAAAAGATATATGCCTCTTCTTAAAAATCTTGTTTCGAAAGATTTTAAAATTAAATACAGAAGATCGTTTTTGGGTGTTTGTTGGAGCGTTCTTAATCCTCTCCTTACAATGATCGTGCTTACCAATGTTTTCCGCATGCTTCTTAGAATAAATGTTGAAAATTTTGCTACCTACTATATTATAGGCGCATCTCTTTGGAATTTCTTTGCCGAAGCGTCATCGGCTTCCTTGTCAGCTATAACAGGCTCGGCATCGCTTATAAAAAAGGTCTATATTCCGAAGTATATTTTTCCTCTTGAAAAGTGCCTGTTTTCTCTTATAAATTTCCTTTTCAGTCTTATTGCGGCGCTTGCCGTAATGCTTATACAGGGAGTTTACCCGACCTTTACCGCGCTCCTTTTTCCGATACCCGTGCTTTACTGTTTTGTTTTCTGCTGCGGTGTTTGCCTGATTTTAAGCTCGGTTACGGTTTATTTCCGTGATATAGCTCATTTGTACGGAGTGCTTTTAACCCTTTGGATATATCTTACTCCTATTCTTTATTCGGACGAGTTGTTAGAGGGACATAAGCTTATTCAGACAGTTGTTCACTTAAATCCGATGTATTATTATGTCACATATTTCAGAGATGTTGTGATGTACGGCAAGATTCCGGGACTTCAGTTTAATTTGATATGTATAGGAATTTCACTCGGTGTTTTTGCGTTAGGCGCACTGGTATTCAATAAGCTTGAAAGAAAATTCATTCTTCACATTTAAAACGGGAGCAGAATATGAAAAAAGAAAATGCTGTAGAACTGCATGATATTGAAATGCATTTTAATATGAGCAAAGAAAAGCTTGACAGTTTAAAGGAGTTTTTCTTAAAGCTCGCCAAAAGGCAGTTGATGTATGAAGATTTCGTAGCCCTCGATAAAGTTTCCTGCGAAATAAAAAAAGGCGATGTTTTCGGAATTGTCGGACTTAACGGCTGCGGAAAAAGCACAACTCTTAAGATAATTTCGGGAATTTTAAAGCCGACAAAGGGAACCGTCGAGGTGGACGGAGTAATCGCTCCGCTTATTGAGCTCGGTGCGGGCTTTGATCTTGATCTTACCGCAAGGGAGAATATATATTTAAACGGATCGGTATTAGGCTATTCAAAGAAATTCATGGATTCTAAGTTTGACGAAATAGTTGAATTTTCCGAAATGAAAGATTTCTTAGATGTTCCGATGAAGAATTATTCTTCAGGTATGGTAGCAAGAATAGGCTTTGCAATCGCAACGGTTACTACTCCGGATATTCTTATAGTCGATGAGATTTTGGCAGTAGGCGATTTCCTGTTCCAGCAAAAATGTGAGCAAAGAATCAATAAAATGATGCAAAATGACACTACTGTTATTATCGTTTCTCATTCAATCGATCAAATTGAAAGACTTTGTAAGCATTGCATGTGGCTTGAAAAAGGAAAAGTTAAAATGATAGGCGATGCAAAGACCGTTTGCGATGCTTACAGAAATTCATAAATTTTTATTTAGAGGGGTTTTATGAACAAAAATATTGATGTTGAGTTAGAAGATAGTATTATCGAAAGCAAAGATGAAAATGAGGATGTAGTTGAAAAATATAAAGAATTAGAAAAATTGTATTTTGATACACAATCTTATTTGTCTGATATAGTTAATAATCCTGCTATTTTAGGAAAAAAAGCCATAGTTAAAGCTTTTATTAAATGCTTTTTGCCCACACCGCTATGTAGATTAGGAAGAAAAATTTTAAACTTTGCTAAAAGAATTCTTCATTTGAGCAATGATAATGAGGCAAACTATGAAATTTGGATTAAAAATAACAAATACAAATATCATATAAATAAAGAATTAGGAAAAAATCCTTTTATCAGCATTTTAGTCCCCCTTTATAATACAGATGAAAAAATGCTTAAAGAAATGATTGAATCTTGTCTTAAACAAACTTATAAAAACTTTGAACTTTGTCTTGCGGATGCAAGCGACTCACAGCACGAATATATTTCAGAAATTGTGAAAAAATATCAAGAAAAAGATAAAAGAATTAAGTTTGAAAAATTAAAAGATAATTTGGGCATTTCAGAAAATACAAATAGTTGTAGAAAAATGGCCAAAGGAGAATATTTAGCTCTTTTAGATCACGATGATTTGCTTTTACCGCATGCGTTATATTCTATAGCAAAAATTATAAATGAAAAGGACTATGATGTTTTTTATAGTGATGAGGATCATTCTTACAAAGGTAAAAGATGCAGACCGTTTTTTAAACCGGATTTTAATAGAGATTTAATGTATTCTCAAATGTATATTTGTCATTTGCTTTGCTTTAAAGCAAATTTGTTTGATAAAATCGGGGGATTAAGAGATAAATTTAACGGAAGTCAGGATTATGATTTGATGTTAAGACTATCCGAAGTAACAGAAGAGATTTATCATATTCAAGATATTTTATATACTTGGCGTGAAACTGAAAACTCTACTTCTATAAATCCTAATTCTAAGCCGTATGCTCATAATGCTGGTAAAATGGCTTTAGAGGAACATCTTAAGCGCAGATACGGCAAAGATGCTTATGTGCTCGATAGCAAGTTTACTTTTGTGTTTGATCCAAGGTATCCCATTCCAAAAAATCAGCCAATGGTTTCCGTAATAATTCCGACAAAGGATCATTGTGACTTGTTAAGGGCTTGTGTAAATAGCATTTTAAAGAAAACCGATTATGACAATTATGAGATAATAATATTAGACAACAATTCTGAAGAAAAAGAAACATTTGAGTATTTTGAAAAAATAAAATCGAATTCACGCATAAAGGTTATAAAAGCTGAATTTGAATTTAATTGGTCTAAGCTGAACAATTTTGGTATTCATAACAGTATAGGCGATGTCTTTATATTCTTAAATAATGACACACAAATAATCTCCAGAGACTGGATGAGAAGGCTCGTTGAGAATTCTTTGAGAAACGATATAGGTGTTGTAGGACCGTTATTATTATATAAAGATAATACGATACAGCATGCCGGAGTAGTGATTGGTATGAATGGATGGGCCGATCACGTATTTAAAGGCATGTCTCAAGTTCATGAAGCCAGTCCGTTTGTTTCTCCGATGGCAAGTAGAGATGTAAGTGCCGTAACCGGCGCTTGTATGGCTATTTCGAGAAAAGTTATCGAAAAAATCGGAGAATTTGATGAAGAATTCATTATTTGCGGAAGTGATGTCGAAATATGTATAAGAGCCATTCAAAAAGGACTTAGGGTCTTGTATGATGCTAATGTAAAATTGTATCATTTAGAGTCTAAATCAAGAGATGCAAGGAACATTCCGCAAATTGATTTTGTTAAATCCCGTGAAGTTTATTTGCCTTATATAGAAAAAGGTGATCCAAATTATAATCCTAATCTTGATATAAATAGTGCTGTCCCTAAAATTAAAACTATTTGAAGAGGAGTTTTTTAATTGTCTTTAAAAATTTTTGCTAAATCTTTTTATAACAAGCTTAAAAGAGCTTCGGTTTTTAATCCTTCTTTGCCTATGCTGACTCCAATGATTCCAAGGCCGGACACTAAAATAAAAAGCGATTTTAGATTAAATATTGTTGTTCCTACATTGAATCCGCAGCATGTTTTCGGAGGAATAACTACTGCATTAAAATTTTATGAAGCATTAGCAGATGTTTTAGGCGGAAAATGCAGAATGATAGTTTCGGATGAGGCGACATATGAAGAATATCTTAGTAACTATCCGGGGTATGTTTTATGTGATTCCGAATCCGATTCAACAGCGGAAAAACAAATAGTTCCTTTTTCCGACAGGGCAAACAGAACTTTGCCTGTTGGAGAAAATGATTTATTTATCACTACCGCTTGGTGGACAGCATTTGTTACTGACAGTGTTTTAAGTTATATAAATGAAAGATTCGGACATTATTTCCCTATGATTTATTTTATACAAGACTATGAACCGTTTTTCTATCCGTGGTCTTCGTTTAGTGCAATGGCTGAAAGCACTTATCATTTTAAAAAGAATGTCATAGCTGTTTTTAACAGTCACGAATTGAGGGACTATTTTAAAATTCATAATTATTCTTTTTTCAGGGAATTCTATTTTGATCCTGTTCTTAATAGTTCTTTAAAAGAAGAAATTATAAAAAATCCTCCAAAGAAAAAAGAAAAAAAGATTTTAGTCTATGGCCGCCCTTCGGTATCACGAAACTGTATGGAGTTAATAGCAGAATCTTTAAGAAAGTGGGCTGTTTTGGCAGATGATGCTTTAGAGTGGGAACTTATTTCGGCTGGAGAAAAACATCCTCCTTTAGTAGTTGGAAACGGGTGTACTTTAAAATCAGTAGGTAAACTTACGATTGAAAATTACGCAAGGCTAATGAGTTCGTGTTATGTCGGTATTTCTCTTATGATTTCTCCTCATCCAAGTTATCCGCCTTTGGAAATGTCTACTTTCGGTATAAAAACTATTACAAATACTTATGAAAACAAAGATCTTAAAAGTTTTAACAACAATATAATTTCAATGAGCAATTTTACTCCCGAAGAAATTGCAGAAGAACTTGTTAAAATTACTGACAGCTTTTCTGCAGAAGCTTTTTCTATTGCAGATAATACTGACTATTTTAAAAATGATTTTTCTTTTGAAAAAATCTGCAAACAAATAAAAGAAATTATAAATAACAATTAGTTTTTAATTTTCGGGTTATAGATAATTTGAACTTGAGGCAGCATACAGAAATAACACATTTTCTGTATGCTGCATTTTTGTCTAAATATATATTGAAAAAAACCTCGAAAAGTGCTAAAATAAAATGAATAAATGATTTTTAAGGGGGCGGTTTTTTGTCGGTCAAAAAATGGAATATCGGATGTCCCGATAAGGAATTTGCAAAAAAAGCCGCCGAGATTTGCGAAATCGACCCCTTTGCCGCCCTGATTGCGGGCACAAGAAATATAAAGGATTTAAGCGAGCTTGAAATTTTTTTGAGCGACGAGCCCGTTTTTTCCGACCCTAATCTGCTTTCCGATATAAAGAAAGCCGCGGAAATTATAAAAAATGCAATCGGAGAGGGCAAAAAAATAGCCGTTTTCGGAGATTATGACTGCGACGGAGTCGCTTCAACCGCTCTGATGTTTGAGTATCTAAAATCAAAAAATGCCGATGTCATTACATATATTCCCGACAGAATTTCCGAGGGCTACGGAATGAATAAGCATGCCGTTGATATTTTAAAAAATAAAGGCGCGGAGCTTATTATCACCGTTGATAACGGTATTTCCGCAATTGAAGAGATAGCCTATGCAAACTCTTTAGGGATAAAAACGGTTGTTACTGACCACCATATTCCGCCCGAGGTTTTGCCGGAGGCAGAGGCGGTTGTCGACCCACACCGAGCGGACGATATTTCCGATTTTAAGGATATCTGCGGAGCAATGGTTGCTTTTAAGCTTGTATGCGTTATCGAAGAAAAGGAGCCTGAACAGCTTCTTGATAAGTATTCAGACTTAGTGGCTATGGCTACTGTCGGCGATGTTATGCCGCTTGTCAATGAAAACCGCTGTATTGTAAAATCGGGACTTAAATATATTAGAAATAATAAAAGAGCAGGGGTTAACGCTCTTATAAGCGTTGCGGGGCTGAACCGCAATGATATTGATTCTTCAAGGCTTTCCTTCGGGCTCATTCCGCGTATTAACGCGGCAGGCAGAATGGGGGACGCAAGCCGTGCTCTTGAGCTTCTTTTATGCACCGATAATATGCGCGCTTTATCCCTTGCAAATGAGATAGATTCGGAAAATGCCAAAAGGCAGGCAATGGAAAAGGAAATATCAAAATCCGCCTGCGAAATAATCGAGAGAAACGGATATAATCATAACCGCGTTATCATTATCTGCGGGAAGAATTGGCACAGCGGAGTTTTAGGAATAGTTGCGGCGAGGATTACCGAAAAATACGGCAGACCCAGCATTGTTATGACCGAGGAGGACGGCGTTTGCCACGGCTCGGGCAGAAGCTTTAAGGGCTTTAATCTTTATGACGCGCTTTTTTCCTGCAAAAGCTTGCTTTTAAAATTCGGCGGACATGAGCTTGCGGCGGGCATGAGCATAGAAAAAGAAAATATCGAAGAATTCAGAAAAGAAATAAATATTTTCGCTTTAAATAACGGAAATTCTGTTCCCGAGCTTAATATTGATTTTAAAATCAATCCTGCGGCTTTAAATCTCGATATGGCTTATTCGGTTGAGGCTTTAGAGCCTTTCGGAAACTCTAATCCCGTTCCTGTTTTCGCTGTTTTTGACTGCGAGATAGCAAGAATTATGCCGCTGAGCTCAGGTAAGCATACAAAGCTTCTTTTAAGCAAGGGGAATACTTCGTTTCAGGCGCTTGCCTTCGGTGTTAAAACCGATGAATTCTGTTTTGGCGTCGGTGAAAAAATAGATGTCGCAATTAGTGTTGGGATAAACGAATTTAAAGGAGAACAAAATCTTTCGGTGCAGATAAAGGGCATAAGACCGTCCGGCTTTAGGGAGGAAGAATATTTTAATAGTCTTTTTTCTCTTGACGATTATCTTTCGGGTCTTGTTAAAAGCTCGGCTGAAATTACTCCCACGCGCGAAGAAGTGGGTATAATATATAAAAAAATCGTTGGTAAAAAAATAAGAAATGAAAGCATAAAATATATTCTGACCGATGAGGTTTCTTATGCTAAGGCGGTTATGTCCGTAAGCGTTTTAGAAGAACTGAATCTTGCGGGCAGAGAGGGCGAGGTTATTTTCGGAATTCCGGCAAAGGAAAAAACAAGCCTTAATAATTCAAAAATTTATAATAAGCTTTTAAAGGAGGCGCAATGATGAAAAAAGCAGAACTTGATAATTATAAAAGCCTTGAAAACTTAATGCATGAGCAGGGCGGAGAATATGATTATGAGCTTATAAAAAAAGCTTATGAATTCTGCGTTTTGCATCATGCCGGACAAAAAAGGCTTTCTAAAGAGGACTATTATATTCACCCGCTCAGGGTGGCTGAAATAATCGTAACCTTAGGAATGGATTCAAGCGCGATTGCGGCGGCGCTTCTGCACGATGTAGTTGAGGATACGGATGTAACCTTAGAGGATTTAAGAAAAGAATTCGGCTCTGAAATTGCCCTGCTTGTTGACGGGGTCACGAAAATCGGAAAGCTTTCCTTTAATTCCAAGGAGCAACAGCAGGCTGAGACTTTGCGCAAAATGCTTATTGCCATGGGTAAGGATATCAGGGTAATAATCATTAAGCTTGCCGACCGTCTCCATAATATGCGGACATTAGACGCAATGTCTCCCCAAAAACAGCTTGATAAATCGCTTGAAACCTTGGAGGTCTATGCGCCTATCGCTCATAGGCTCGGTATCAGAACGGTTAAGGAAGAGCTTGAGGACCTTGCGATAAAGCACCTTGACAGCGTCGCTTATAAGGAAATTTCCGAGCTTTTAAAGGAACGGAGCAAGGATAGGGAAACCCTGCTTGACGATCTGCGCCAGCGCATTGAGGAGCGGCTAAAAGAGGAAATGCCGAATGTAAAAATGTCTTTCCAGAGCCGCGTTAAGTCAATTTACGGAATTTACCGCAAGATGTATTTACAGGGCAAGGATTTTGACGAAATTTACGATATTTATGCGATAAGAATTATCACCGATACGGTTGCGGACTGTTATAATATCTTAGGTATAATGCACGATATGTTCCGTCCTATTCCCAATAGGTTCAAGGACTATATTTCAACGCCTAAGCCAAATATGTATCAGTCGCTCCATACCACTGTAATAAGCCGTGACGGTGTGCCATTTGAAATTCAGATAAGAACCTTTGATATGCACCACACCGCGGAATACGGAATAGCGGCACACTGGAAATATAAAGCGGGAATAAATTCAAACGATAAAAGCTTTGAAAACCGTCTTGCTTGGATAAGGCAGATATTAGAGGATCAGGATTCTTCGGGAGACGCGTCCGAGCTTGTAAGAAGCATAAAGGTTGACCTTTCTCAGGAGGATGTTTTTGCGGTAACGCCTAAGGGAGACGTAATAAATCTGCCTGTAGGGTCTACCGTCGTCGATTTTGCGTTCGCAATTCATTCGGCTGTCGGAATTAAAATGGTGGGCGCTAAGGTAAACGGAAAAATCGCTCCTATAAACCATGTTGTTCAAACCGGCGAGGTTATCGAAATAATAACTACCAATCAGGCAGGCCACGGACCGAGCAGAGACTGGATAAATATTGCCGTTACAAATCAGGCGAAGTCAAAAATCAGGTCATGGTTTAAAAAGGAAAGAAGAACCGAAAATATCGCCGAGGGTAAGGAAATGGTAGAGCGCGAGTTCAGGCGCAACGCCATAAATTTATCCGATGATGAGCTTAACGGATTTTTAGACCAGATTGCCGAAAGGCTCCACCTTGCAAACCGCGATGAATTCTTTGCGGCTTTAGGCTACGGCGGACTTATTTTATCTAAGCTTATGCCGCGCATAAGAGAGGACTATAATAAGCGCACCGCGGCGGCAAAGCCGCCTGAAATGCCGCCTGCCGTCACCGCTAAGAAAACCTCGACCGACGGCGTTGTTATAGAGGGAATTGACAACTGCTTAATAAAGCTTGCAAAATGCTGCGCGCCGCTTCCGGGGGATGAAATTATAGGGTTTATCACAAGGGGCCACGGCGTTTCGGTGCATAAAAGAGACTGCCCGAATGTCCCTGTTGATGTATCTTCTTCTGCGGAGCCTGACAGGTGGATTCCCGCTCACTGGTCAAATTCCTGCGCCGAAAGCTTTATTTCAACTCTTCATATAGGCGCTATTGACAGGGAAGGACTGCTTATTGATATTATAAATACTCTTAATAATATGCGTGTGGCCACTCACTCTGTAAACGCAAGGCAGACTAAAAACGGTAACTGCGTTATAATCGTAACAATAAGCGCCGAAAGCGTTGAGCATTTAAAGAGTATAATAGCAAGGATTGAAAAAATAAAGGGAATTTACAGTATCGAAAGGATAAGCAAATGAAAGCCCTTATTCAGAGAGTGTCAAAAGCGTCGGTCAGAGTCAATAATAAGCTTTGCGGAAAATGCGGCAAGGGATTTCTTATTCTTTTTTGCGCCGTTGAGGGTGACACCGAAAGCGACATTGAGCTTCTTGCCAAAAAGACCGTGAATTTAAGAATTTTTGAGGACGAAGAGGGCAAAATGAACCGCTCGCTTTTAGATGTCGGCGGCGAGGTTTTATGCATTTCTCAGTTTACTTTGGCGGCTGATACCAAAAAGGGCAACCGCCCTTCATTTATAAAGGCAATGAAGCCCGACACGGCTTGTGAAATGTATGATAAATTTTGCGAAGCGCTTAAAGGTTACGGCGTTAAAAGCGTTGAAAAAGGGATTTTCGGCGCGGATATGCAGGTATCTCTCGTTAATGACGGACCTGTAACCGTTATGCTTGACAGCGAAATCCGGAGGAAGAAATAAATGGAGATAAAAACCTTGGTTTTAGGCGAAATGCAAACCAACTGCTATCTTGTTTCTTCTTTAAAATCCGCAGTCATAATAGACCCTGCCGTTTTCACTCACGAAATTTCCGATTTTTTAAATTCCGCAATAAAAAATAAAAAAGAAGCGCTCATTCTTTTGACGCACGCCCATTTTGACCATATAGGCGGAGCCGAGGAGCTTAAAAACCGATACGGCGTTAAAATCGCGATAGGAGAGCCTGACGAATATGCGCTCCGCGATAAAAAAGCCAATCTTTCGCAGATGTTCGGAGCTAATATCGAGCCGTTTTATGCCGATATTAAGCTTAAAAACAACGAGATAATAACTGTCGGGGATTTGGAAATAAAAACGGTGCTTACCGCAGGGCACACAGTCGGCGGAGCCGTTTATATTATAAACGGCGTTATGTTTTCGGGCGATACGCTCTTTTTTGAAAGCATCGGAAACGACAGGTTTTTCGGCGGAAACGGAAAGGACCTTATAAAATCGGTTAAATTCCTTTTAAATGAATTTTCCGAAGATATGCAGGTTTATACGGGTCACGGAAGACCTACTACTATAGGACACGAAAGAAAGTACAACCCTTATATAGAATTATGATAAATGTTTTTAATATTAACCATACCTTTGATTATGAGGTAGAAAAGCTGATAGGAATATTTTTTCCTTTTGAAAAAATCAAAATATTTCATGAATTGAC
Source organism: Ruminococcaceae bacterium UBA737 (assembly GCA_002297415.1). GTDB lineage: Bacteria > Bacillota > Clostridia > Oscillospirales > Acutalibacteraceae > UBA737. Next base: position 15,335 of record DBKZ01000071.1, on the reverse strand, counting down.
CGATGAAACCGAGGGTATTTTCTGCTTGCTTAAAAATGAAAACAGAAAGTATTTTGCCGACGTAAGGGTTAATATATCAAATAAAAAATCGGCATATACTGATAATGTGACCGACACGGTTTTCGATATAAAAAAAGAGTGCGAGTTAAAGCTTTGCACTCTGCTTTATAAGGCGCTTAGCGACATAACGGGATATTCCTCGGGCTGGGGGATTTTAACCGGAATAAGACCCGCAAAGCTTTTTTTGAAATTAAGTGAGCAGTTTTCTTTCGAAGAGGCCGAGCGGATATTTAAAGATAAATTCTCGGTGTCCGATAAAAAAATCAGCCTTATAAAAGAAACTGTCAAAAGCGAAGAAAGGATTATCGCTTTATCGGAGGATAATTCATATAGTCTTTATATCTCAATTCCGTTTTGCCCGTCAAGGTGCTCGTATTGCTCATTCGTTTCTCACTCAATCGAAAAGGCCTCGGATATAATGCCTCAATATGTTTCTCTTTTATGTAAGGAGCTTAAGAAAACCGCCGAAATCGCAAAAATGTTTGATTTAAGGCTTGAAACGGTTTATATAGGCGGCGGAACTCCGACTACGCTTGAACCGGAGCTTTTAGAAAAGGTTTTAAGCGCGGTTGAAAATAATTTTGATTTTGAGCATTTAAGGGAATTTACCGTCGAAGCCGGCAGACCCGATACGATAACCGAAGAAAAGCTTAGAGTTTTAAAAAATCATTCGGTTTCAAGAATAAGCATAAATCCGCAGACTATGAACGATAAGGTGCTTGAAATCATAGGCAGAAAGCATTCGTCGCAAAAAACCGTCGAAGCCTTTAAGCTTGCAAGAAGCCTCGGCTTTGATAATATAAATATGGATTTAATAGCGGGGCTTGAGGGCGACAGCCTTAAAAGCTTTGAAGAAACATTAAATAAGGTTATAGAGCTTGACCCCGAGAGCGTAACCGTTCATTCTCTGTCATATAAAAGAGCGTCCTTTATAACTAAGGATAAAGCTTATCTTGATGGCTCAAACGGAAATGAAACCGCCGAAATGGTTGACTTAGCCCGAGCTAAGCTTGAGGAAAACAAAATTATGCCGTATTATATGTACAGGCAGAGTAAAACTGTTGGAAATCTCGAAAATGTCGGGTATGCTAAGAAGGGCTTTGAGTGCCTTTATAATGTCTTTATTATGGACGAAACCCATTCCATATTCGCCGCAGGCGCAAGTGCCGTTACAAAATTAAGAGAGCCAAACGGCAATTTAATCGAGAGAATTTTTAACTTTAAATATCCTTATGAATATATCACAAGGTTTGACGAACAGATTTTAAGAAAGGAAAAGGCGATAGGCTTTTATGATAAATTCAGTAAACCTGATAAATGAAAAAATAAGGAACGATCCGTTCTTGTTTGTAAACGAATGCGAAGCAGAATACTGCGGTATTGTAAAAAATCTCGCCGAGCATGTATCAAGGGATGACGATATAAAAATTGTAGCCATTGCGGGACCATCGTCCTCAGGCAAAACCACCACCGCACATCTTTTAAAGGAAGAGCTTTTAAAGCTTAATGAAACCGTTCAGGTAATATCGCTTGACGATTTTTATTTAACTTCCGATAAGCTTCCTATTCTTAAAAACGGGGAAAAGGATTTTGAATCGGTCAATTCACTTGATATTGAGCTTCTCGAGGTTTGCTTTAAGGATATAATAACTCACGGAAAAGCAAGCGTTCCGAAATTTGACTTTATGACAAAGCAGAGAAAAAAAGAGCTTACAAATATTGATATCGGAAATAAAGGAATAGTTATAGTCGAGGGGCTTCACGCGCTTAATCCTCTTATAACCGATTTGGTTGAGAGAAAAAATATCTTTAAGGTTTATATCAGCGTAAATAAAAATGTTGTAGATGTTGACGGAAATAAGCTTATTTCAAGCCGACAGATAAGAATGATAAGAAGAATTTTAAGAGATGAAATTTTCAGAAATTCTCCCGTTTTTGAAACTCTTAAAATGTGGAAGGGCGTAATCGAGGGCGAAAGGGAAAACCTTTATAAATTTAAGCCTACCGCCGATATGCACCTTACAACATTTCACCCCTACGAATTGGGTCTTTATAAAAACAGATTTTTAAAGCTTAAGGAGGGAGCGGACAGCTCTTATCCTTACTATGAAGAATTTATGTATCTTGAGGAAATGATAGAAAAATTCGAAAGCGTTGACAGAAAGCTTGTCCCCGAAAATTCTCTGCTCAGAGAATTTATAGGGTAGTTTTATAAATTTTAAAAAAGAGGTAAAAATCATGGGAAAATTCGATGAATTTGTTAACAAGGCAAAGGAAACCGCCGATGTTGCCTTCAAAAAAACAGGCGAGCTTGTAAATACAGGTAAAACTAAGCTTAATATCGCTACCGTAAAGAATGAAATGGAAAAGGATTTTGCGCAGTTAGGCAGGATTCTTTACAGAGATTTAAAGGACAGCGCGGAAAACAGCGAAGAGGTAAAAAGAATAATTGAGGATATAAAGGCAAAAGAGGCAGAAATCGAAAGATTGGAATTAGAGGTTGCGGATTCTAAAAATAAAATTATTTGTCCTAACTGCCGCGCTTTAAACTCGGAAAATTCCGTTTTTTGCAATAACTGCGGAGCGAAAATAAAATAATTTATGGAAAACAAAATTGAGAAAATCGGCGTGATAATAGCGGATAAGGATGAATTTATTCCGTTTGCCGAAAGCGTAAAAAATTTAGATGTTAAAAGCTTTGATTTCCTTAAAAAGAAAGGAATGGTTTTAAAGCTTGACGGCGCAGAGGCAATTTGCCTTAACAGCGGAATAGGCAAGGTGAATGCCGCCGCGGCTTGTATGCACCTTATAGATATTGGCTGTAGGATTGTTCTTAATTTCGGAATGTCGGGCGGACTTAATAATAAATCCTTGGGCGGATTTTTATTTCCGAAAAGATTTATCGAGCATGATTTCGATTTATCGCCTATCGGCTATAAGCCCTATTTTAAGCCAGATCAAACTGAATTTCCCTTTGCCGACCCAAGGCTTCTTGAAATAGCAAAAGCTTTAGGCTTTGATTTGGAAGAAACCGCCGTATCGGGGGATAAATTTATCTGCGATGAAAGTATAAGCCGATTTTTATATGAAAGCTTTAATGCGTCCTCATGCGATATGGAATCCGCGGCAATAGCGGCTGTCTGCAATGCCGCCGATATTCCTTTCGCGGCGCTGAGAAGAATATCCGACGGTGCGGATGAAAATGCCGCAAATAATCATAGAAATATGAATTTGTTCGATAATGCTTCCTTGCCCGAGGTCTTTTTAAAATATCTTAAGCAGGTAATAAAGGATTATGAAAACTAAAGAAAACAGGCAAACTCTTGCTCAGGGTGCGGTAATTTTAATGGCTTCGACCATGCTTGCAAAAATTATCGGCGCAATTTTTAAAATCCCCGTTTCAAATCTTTTGGGGGATGAGGGCTTCGGCTATTTTTCATTTGCCTATGATTTGTTTGCGCCGTTATATATGCTTAGCTCCGTCGGCTTTCCCGTTGCCGCGGCAAAGCTTTTTTCCGATAATAAAGCTTTAAGCATCAATACAGTTAAGAAAGCTTTTTTTAAGCTTTCTGTTATACTTTTTGCCGTTTTCCTTTTAGGCTCGTTTTTTATATCGCTTAAAAGCGGAGATTTAAAAAGCTTTTGCTGTTATGCGGCAATGTCTCCCTCGATAATCTTCTGCGGCGTAATGTCGGTTTACAGGGGATATTTCGAAAGCAGGGAAAATATGCTTCCCGTTGCGGTGTCCGATGTAATTCTTGCGCTTTGTAAGCTCTGCTTGGGACTGGGACTTACCGTTTTGGCATTTAAAATTTCCGATAAATCATATTTTGCCGCCGCCGCGGCAATTCTCGGCGTGACATTCGGCTGTGCTGTGTCGGACGGATATCTTTATTTAAAATCAAAAAAATCCGCGGTGCCGTCAGGTGCTTCTGAAGCGGTGCTTCATACAAAGCGGATTTTAAAGACGACTCTTCCGATAGCCGCCGCCGCGCTTGCGGGCAGTATAACAAATATTATTGACTCTTTAACCGTTAAAACTATGTTAGCAGGCAGGATTTCGCCGGATTTGCTTAATCCTATGTACGGTGTAAGAAGCAAGGCTTATACTCTTTTCGGCTTTGTTATTTCTTTTGTTTCGGTTATAGGAATAAGCGCTGTTTCTTCGATTGTAAAAAAAGAAGAAAAAAACGATAATAAAAATGCTGTAAAATCGGTTATGAATTTAAGCGCTGTAATTTCCGTTCCGGCAGGACTTGGACTTATGGTGCTTTCAGGGCCTATTATGAATTTGCTTTTTTCGGGCGAATATTCGACGGAGTACGGCGGCGAAATGCTTTTTTCTTACGGTATAGCCGCTGTTTTTGCAGGACTTTGTATTCCGCTTATCACGGTTATGCAGTCGTATTCCTTTGAAATGGGGGCGCTTTTTGCGGTCGCTTTAGGAGCGGTTATAAAGCTTGCGCTTAATATTGTTCTTTTTTCGGCTTCTGATATCGGAGTAAAAGCCTGCGCTTATACTGCCGCCGTAACATATTTTATAATGCTCGCTTTTGTGCTTGCTTTTCTGATAACCAAAAGGGTTTTGAATTTAAAAATGCTGATTATTTATTTAAAGCCCGTTTTGCCGGCTGTTATAAGCGTTTGTGCGGCTTATTTTATATCCGAAATAAAAGATGGCTCGCTTTTATTTACCGCTCTTGCGGTAATTGCAGCCGCAGTTATATATCTTGCGCTGATTTTGCTGTTTCGGATAATTGACTTAAAAGAGCTGAAAAAAAGCTGAATTTGTCATTTTGTGTCATTTAAAGGGTTATAAAATGAACAAGAATTAAGCGATGTGCACAAATACGAAATGAAAAATTGAACAAAACATAAAATTTAAGAAAAAACAGTTGATTTTTCGCATTAAATATGATAATAATATATGTAGTTAACTGCGTTTTTCGCAGTTTACTTACTTATTTTTATGGAGGATTTAAAATGAACAAGACAGAATTAGTAGCAGCAGTTGCTGAAAAGGCTGAGCTTTCTAAGAAGGACGCTGACAAGGCTGTTGCAGCAGTTATCGACGCTATCACTGAAACTCTTAAAGAAAACGGAAAGGTACAGCTTGTAGGCTTCGGAACCTTTGAGGTTCGCGAGCGCGCAGCAAGAACCGGTATTAATCCGCAGACAAAGCAGACCATAGAGATTGCCGCTTCAAAGAATCCTGTATTCAAAGCAGGTAAGGCTCTTAAGGACGCTATAAAATAATTTAAAATTAAAAAATTATGCCGCCTTTTAATAAAAGGCGGTGTTTTTATGGGTAAAAATATGAGACTTGACAAGTATTTAAAGGTATCGAGAATTATCAAAAGAAGAACCGTTGCAAACGAGGCATGCGATAAAGGCAGAGTAACGGTGAACGGAAAGCCGGCAAGGGCTTCTTATGAGGTTAAGCCTAAGGATATAATAGAAATCGCATTCGGCGCAAGAACGGTTAGGCTTGAGGTAACCGAGGTTAAAGAGACCGTAAAAAAGGACGATGTCGGAGGACTTTATAAAATAATAGAATAAAATCCAAGCTTCCCTGAATATACTGTTTTAGTGTGACAGGAGGGAAGAGAATGGATGAAACTTTAAAAATTCCTCATAGTATTGTTATAGATAACAGAGAAAAGCTGTCGGCGGCGGGGATTAAAAATGTTATTTCTTTTGATGATGAAACCCTGCTTCTTGACAGTGTTATGGGCAGGATAACGGTTAAGGGAGAGAATTTACATATAGAAAGCTTCGATATGCAGTCGGGCGATTTAAGCGCCGAGGGTAAAATTCACGCGGTTGTGTATATGAACGAGGTAAGAAGCGGAAGCTTTATTTCAAGGTTTTTCAGATAATTATGTGGGAAATAAGTAATTCCGACCAGATTTTAACAGTGCTGTATTCTATAGTCATGGGATTCGGCGCATGTATGTTTTACGATATTTTCAGGGCTTACCGAGCGGCTTCGGAATGCTCAAAAATATCAGTGTTTTTTCAGGATATTGTTTTTTGGATAACGGAAGCTTTTTGCTTCTTTTTGTTCTTTTTTGTAAGGACCAACGGAGAAATAAGAGGCTATGTCCTCCTTATTTCCGCGGCGGCGTTTTTTGTCTGCCGTGTAACCCTGTCGGTGGTTTTATTTAAGATATTAAAACGCGTAACGGCGCTTATCGTAAGAGCTGTCAGGGTGATAAAAAAGAAAACGGAGGCTTTTTGCGCATTTGCTTCGGAAAAATTTGAAATTTTTTGTAAATCCGCGGCGCACTTGCCTAAAGTTTCGATAAAAAATCAAAAAACTCTTGAAAAGTGATATTGTTATGTTGTATACTAAGACAAAACAATAAAGAATGATAACTAAAGAAACGGAGATTAAGTAATGGCAAAAAGAGTTAAGCGTAGGAAAAGCGTCCTGCTGCGGCTTTTGGTTTTGCTGGTTTCGGGTTATATGGTTTTTACGCTTGCTTCCCTTTGGAACAAGCTGTACGATTTAAAAAAGCAGGAAAAAAGGCTTACGGCGGAAAAACTGCAGAAAGAAGATTATATCAGCGAGCTTGAAGAGCTGAATTCCGATGAGGCTCACGATAAGCTGATTGAAAAAGCGGCGCGCGATTATTTCGGATACAGATATTCAAATGAAGAAATCTATGAGGATATATCCGGTAAATGAGTTTGGGAGGATTTTAAAAATTTATGCAGCTTAAAGTGGGAGACATTGTCGAGGGAAAGATAACCGGAATAACAAATTTCGGACTTTTTGCGGATATAGGGGAAGGTAAATCGGGAATGGTACATATTTCCGAGGTTGCAAGAACCTATGTAAACGATATTCACGATTTTGTCAAGGAAAACGATGTTGTTAAAATGAAGGTTCTTTCGGTAGGCGAGGACGGAAAGATTTCTCTCAGCATAAAAAAAGCCTTAGAGCCCGAGCGCAAGGAGGGAGAAAAGCCCCAGCGCAGGGAAAGAAAGCAGTTTGCTCCGTCTAAACCGGACGGGTCCTTTATCTGGACTCCTAAAAAGGAAGAGTCATCAAGCTTTGAGGAAATGATGAACCGCTTTAAGGCTACGAGCGACGAAAAGTTTTCAGACCTTAAAAGAAAAAATCCTGAGGTTCACCGCACAAAGCGCGGCGGAAGATAAATAGAAAATCAGACAGCGTTTCACTTTATTTTACAGTGAAAACGCTGTTTTTTAAGGAACGGTACAGTATAAATGGAAAAACTTAAATTTATTGTCCCCTGTATGTTCGGCATAGAGGGCATAGCGGCGGATGAATTCCGAAGAATGGGCTTTGAGGAAGTTACCGCGCAAAACGGAAGAGTAATTTTAACCGGCGGATATGATATGCTTGCAAGAGCCAATATAAATTCGAGATTTTGCGAGCGGATTTTAATTTGCGTCGGAATGTTTAAGGCAACCTCTTTTACGGAGCTGTTTGATTCGGTAAAAGCCTTGGATTGGGAAAGATTTATCGGAATTAAAGACGCCTTTCCCGTAAACGGCTCGTCGGTAGACTCTGCGCTGCACAGCATTCCCGACTGCCAGTCGATAATAAAAAAAGCGATAGTTGACAAATTATCCTCAAAATATAATATAAAATGGTTTGAAGAAACAGGCGCCGAAATAAAGGTAAGGTTTACGATTGTTAAGGACGAGGTCACCGTTATGATTGACACCTCGGGCGAGGGACTTCATAAGCGTGGCTACAGAAGAAATTCAAATGACGCACCCTTAAAGGAAACACTTGCCGCCGCAATGTGCGACCTTGCAAGAATTTATCCCGATACTAAGATTTATGACCCCTTCTGCGGAAGCGGAACAATTCTTATAGAATCGGCTCTGATGGCGACTAAAAGAGCGACTGGTCTTAACAGATATTTCGCCGCGGAAAGATTTCCTTTTATTCCGCGCGAGGTCTGGCGCAACGAAAGAATGCGCGCTCAGGACTTGATTTTGCATGATGTTGATTTTGAGGCGGTGGGCTTTGATATTGACGAAAAATGTATCGAGCTTACTCTTGCAAACGCAAAAAAAGCGGGCGTTGAAAAATATGTAAAAGCTTCCTTGCAGGATATAAGAAAATTCACTCCCGAATTTGACAGGTGCATAACCGTTACAAATCCTCCTTACGGCGAGCGGCTTTTAGATATTAAAGCCGCCGAAGAGCTTTACGGAATAATGGGCGAAAGATTTGTACAGTCGGCAGGCAAAAAATACTTTATAATCAGCCCTCACGATGATTTTGAAAAAATCTTCGGAAGAAAAGCCGATAAAAGAAGAAAGCTTTATAACGGCATGATAAAATGTCAGGTATATATGTATTTTAAAAATAACGGTGAAAAGAAATGAGATATGTTTTCATAATAAATCCGGCGGCAGGTAAGGGGAATATTCAAAAAGAGCTTTTTGAAAAAATAAACGCCTTCTTTTTAAATAAAGGTGCCGATTATTCGGTTTATGTCACCGAGTATAAGGGCGAGGCGACCGAGATTGCCTTAAGAGAAGCAAAAAGCGGAAAGAATATCAGATTTTTTGCCTGCGGCGGAGAGGGAACCTGCTTTGAGGTTTTAAACGGTATAATAGGCTATGAAAACGCTCAGCTCGGCGTTATTCCCTGCGGTTCGGCAAACGACTTTTTAAAGGCTTTTCCCGATAATTCTCTTTTTGCCGAGATTGAAAATCAGGTTTCTGGCGAAACTGTCAAAATGGATGTTATCAAGGCAAATGAGAATTACTGCCTTAACGGCTGTTCCGTCGGAATGGACGCGGTAGTTGCGAGGGATATGAGCATATTTAAAAAATGGCCGCTTGTTTCGGGTCCGCTCGCTTATAAGCTTTCTATTTTAAAAACATTTTTGGGCAAAATCGGAGTTAAATTAAAAATCTCCGTGGACGGCTGTAAGGCTTTTACCGCTCAGTGCCTTTTCGCGGTTGTTGCAAACGCTCCTTTTTACGGCGGCGGATATATGGCAGCGCCCGACGCCGTTCCTTATGACGGAAAGCTTAATTTTACACTTGTCAATAAAATCTCAAAGTTTAAAATCCCAAGCTTTCTTAAAAAATACGAGCACGGCGAGCATGAAAAGCTTGATTACTGCAGGCTGAGCGACTGCGGAAGTATGTCTTTTACATCTGAAACGGCAGTTCCGGTAAACCTTGACGGTGAAATTATCGAAACAAAAAGCATGGTATTCAAAATAGTTAAAAACGCAATAGATTTTGTTATTCCGAAAGGAATGGAAGGCTTAAATGTTAACAAAAAATTAAATGTGTTTGACTTTACTTGACTTTTTAAAAATAAGTGCTATAATACATAATGTTCGGTGATGAAATAAACACCAATTTATATTTTACGGAGGAGTAAAAATGATTATTAAACCACTTGCGGACAATGTAGTTATTAAATCCGCTAAAGCTGAAGAAACCACAAAAAGCGGTATTGTTCTTACATCCGCTTCTAAAGAAAAGCCGCAGATAGCCGAGGTTGTTGCAGTAGGTCCTGGAGGACTTGTTGACGGCAAGGAAGTTAAAATGAATGTTAAAGTCGGAGATAAGGTTGTCGCCGCAAAATATTCGGGCACCGATATCAAAATAGAGGATGAGGAATATACAATTCTTCATATTTCTGATATCCTTGCGGTTGTAGAATAATTCTGGAGGTTATGTTTTATGGCTAAAAATGTTATTTTCGGTGAAGAAGCAAGAAAGTCTTTGCAGGCAGGCGTTGATAAGCTTGCAAATGCTGTTAAGGTTACATTAGGACCTAAGGGCAGAAATGTTGTTCTCGATAAGAAATACGGTTCTCCGCTCATTACTAATGACGGCGTAACAATCGCTAAGGAAATCGACCTTGAGGATCCGTTTGAGAATATGGGCGCTCAGCTTGTAAAAGAGGTTTCCGTTAAGACTAACGATGCCGCAGGCGACGGTACCACTACCGCTACCGTTTTGGCACAGGCTCTTATTGCCGAGGGAATGAAGAATGTTGCCGCCGGCGCAAACCCGATGGTTGTTAAGAAGGGCATTAAAACCGCTACCGACGCCGCAATTGCTACAGTTATCAAAAATTCCAAAAAGGTTTCCGGTACCGATGAGATTGCGAGAGTTGCAACCGTTTCTTCGGGCGATGAGGTTATCGGAAAGCTTATCGCAGAAGCTATGGAAAAGGTTTCGGCTGACGGTGTTATTACCGTTGAAGAGTCAAAAACCGCCGAGACATATTCCGAGGTTGTTGAGGGTATGCAGTTTGACCGCGGTTATATCACTCCTTACATGGTAACCGATTCCGACAAAATGGAAGCTGTTATTGACGACGCTTTGATTCTTATTACCGATAAGAAAATTTCAAATATTCAGGAAATTCTTCCTCTCCTTGAGCAGATAGTTCAGTCTGGCAAAAAGCTTGTTATTATTGCCGAGGATATCGAGGGCGAGGCTCTTTCTACCCTTATCGTTAATAAGCTTCGCGGAACCTTTACCTGCGTTGCCGTCAAAGCTCCGGGATTCGGAGACAGAAGAAAAGAAATGCTTCGCGATATCGCAATTCTTACAGGCGGCGAGGTTATTTCCGAGGAGCTCGGTCTTGAGCTTAAGGATACAACTATCGAACAGCTCGGTAAAGCCCGTCAGGTTAAGGTTACAAAAGAAAATACAATTATTGTTGACGGCGCTGGAGATAAGGACGCAATCAAGGACCGCGTAGGTCAGATTAAAAATCAGATTGCTTCCACCACCTCTGATTTTGACCGTGAAAAATTGCAGGAGCGTCTTGCTAAGCTTTCGGGCGGTGTTGCCGTAATCAAAGTAGGCGCCGCTACCGAAATTGAAATGAAGGATAAAAAGCTCCGCGTTGAGGATGCACTCTCCGCAACAAAGGCCGCTGTCGAAGAGGGTATTGTTGCAGGAGGCGGAGTTGCGCTTCTTAATACAATTCCTGTTGTCAGCGAGCTTGCCGCTAAGGCTGAGGGCGATGAAAAGACAGGCGTTAATATCGTGCTTAAGGCTTTGGAGGCTCCTATCCGTCAGATTGCTTTCAATGCAGGAATAGAAGGCTCTGTAATAATTGATAAAATCGTTAACAGCGGTAAGGTAAATTACGGATTTGACGCATATTCCGAAACCTATACCGATATGATTGAGGCAGGAATAGTTGACCCGACAAAGGTTACGAGATCCGCTCTTGAAAATGCCGCAAGCGTTGCGTCAATGGTTCTTACAACCGAAAGCCTCGTAGCTGACGCTCCCGAGGATAAGGCAGCAGCCAATGCCGCTGCCGCCGCAGCAGCCGCTCAGGCAGGCGGAATGTACTAATACCGCTCAGCTTCGCTGCGCTTTTGGACGGGAATGCCGTTCGCTCGAAAATCAGAGATTTTCGGACTGCACTCTATCCCCGTGAGTACTCCACCCCTGTTTTCTTGAAAAACCGCTAAATTAAGCGGTTTTTCGCTTACAATGTGTTTTTTCGCCGCGCATGTCGCCGAAAAAACAAAATGCGGCGTAAACGCCGCAACACATCCTAATTTATAGTTTGTCTACAGTTTAATGCACCGCAATTATTGCGGTGCATTAAACCTTTCTTTATAACAACATACTGACAGCCGTTCGTAAAGAACGGCTTTTTTTATATTTTTCGGTTGACAAATCGGTTTTAAGGTGTTATTATATTAGGGTATGTGAAATCATGGCATATTGTGCCGGATTTTCGTATGAATTTTTAAGAAAGGAGAGAGTGTAAAAGTGCCAACCTTTAACCAGTTAGTTCGCAGCGGTCGTGAAACCGTGGAGAAGAAGGCTAAAGCTCCTGCACTTCTTAAGGGCTATAATTCGATGAAGCGTCAGCTCACCGATAACGATTCGCCTCAGAAGCGCGGTGTTTGTACAGCCGTAAAAACTTCTACCCCTAAAAAGCCGAACTCTGCGCTTCGTAAAATCGCAAGAGTGCGTCTTTCTAACGGAATTGAGGTTTCAGCATACATCCCCGGAATCGGTCACAACCTTCAGGAGCACAGCGTTGTTCTTATCCGTGGCGGCCGTGTTAAGGATCTCCCCGGTGTGCGTTATCACATCGTAAGAGGAACCCTTGATACTCAGGGTGTTGCAAACAGGATGCAGAGCCGTTCTAAGTACGGTGCAAAGCGTCCCAAAGCAGGTGCGAAGAAGTAATTTTATTTAAAAGACGAAATCTCTGCTGTAAAACAGGCAGTGTTTATATATTTAAACTCTGCTTGGTGCGACGGGAATTTGTCACTCGAGTACCTATGATATCATCATTATGAAGGAGGGAAGTAAAGTGCCAAGAAGAGGCTTTATTGCAAAACGCGATGTATTGCCGGATCCTATCTATAATTCTAAGAAGGTTACCCGCCTTATCAACAACATCATGCTTGACGGTAAGAAGGGCGTAGCTCAGAAGATAGTTTATGGTGCTTTCGACATCATCAGTGAAAAAACAGGAAAGGAACCGCTTGAGGTATTTGATGCTGCAATGGAAAACATTATGCCGCAGCTCGAATGTAAGGCAGTCCGCAAGGGCGGAGCTACCTATCAGGTACCGTTCGAGGTTCGTCCCGAAAGAAAACAGACTTTGGCTTTGCGTTGGCTTACAGCGTTCAGCCGTCAGCGCTCTGAGCGTACTATGAAAGAGCGTCTCGCAGCAGAAATAATGGATGCTACGAACGGTCTCGGTAATGCTGTTAAGAAGCGCGAAGAAATGCACAGAACCGCAGAAGCAAACAAGGCTTTTGCTCATTACAGATGGTAATTTACCGGATTATTTAATCGCTTAAAGCGAAAATGGAGGATAATATGCCGAGAAAAGTATCTCTTGAAATGACAAGAAATATTGGTATTATGGCTCATATTGACGCCGGTAAAACTACAACCACTGAGCGTATACTCTTTTATACAGGTATTAACCGTAAATTGGGTGAAACTCATGACGGCGCTTCCACAATGGACTGGATGGAGCAGGAGAAAGAAAGAGGTATTACAATTACCTCCGCTGCTACCACCTGTTTTTGGAAAGACCATCGTATCAATATAATCGACACCCCCGGACACGTTGACTTTACAGTTGAAGTTCAGCGTTCCCTGCGTGTACTTGACGGTTCTGTTACCGTACTGTGCGCAAAGGGCGGTGTTGAGCCGCAGTCTGAGACCGTTTGGCATCAGGCTAATGAGTACCATGTTCCGCGTATGATATTCGTCAATAAGATGGATATAATGGGTGCGGACTTCTATCATGTTCTTGATATGATCAAGGACAGATTTAACTGCAATGCAGTTCCGATTCAGCTTCCTATCGGTGCTGAGGATACCTTTAAGGGAATTGTCGACCTTATTAACAATGACGCCGAGATCTATTATGATGACCTCGGTAAGGATATAAGACGCGAAGAGATTCCCGAGGATATGAAGGAGCTTGCAGCTAAATACCGTACTGCTCTTATCGAAGCTGTCGTTGAACAGGACGATGAGCTTATGGAAAAATATTTTGAGGGCGTTGAGCCTACCGTTGAGGAAATGAAGAAAATCATCCGTAAGGCAACTATTGCTAACGATATGGTTCCCGTTACCTGCGGTACTGCTTACAGAAATAAGGGCGTTCAGCCTTTGCTCGACGCTATAGTTGATTTTATGCCGGCTCCGACCGACATTCCGGCTATTAAGGGTACCAACCCCGATACCGGCGAAGAGGAAGACAGACATGCTTCCGATGATGAGCCGTTCTCAGCTCTGGCATTCAAAATCGCTACCGATCCTTTCGTAGGAAAAATCTGCTACTTCCGTGTTTATTCGGGTACTGTTGCCGCAGGCGCAGGCGTTTATAACTCGGTTAAGCAGAACAGAGAAAGAATGGGAAGAATTCTTCAGATGCATGCAAACCACAGAGAAGACCTCGATGTTTGCTATGCAGGTGATATAGCCGCTGCCGTAGGTCTTAAGAACACTACCACCGGCGATACCCTCTGCGATGAAAAGCATCCCGTAATTCTTGAGTCAATGAACTTCCCTGAGCCTGTTATCCGCGTTGCTATCGAGCCTAAGACAAAAGCAGGTCAGGAAAAGATGGGCATTGCTCTTGCAAAGCTTGCAGAAGAAGATCCGACCTTCAAGTGCTATACAGATGAGGAAACAGGACAGACAATTATCGCCGGAATGGGCGAGCTTCACCTTGAAATTATCGTTGACAGACTTCTCCGTGAGTTTAAGGTTGAGGCTAATGTCGGCGCTCCTCAGGTTGCTTATAAAGAGAGCATCCGCAAGAAGGTTGACCATGAAACCAAGTATAAGCGTCAGTCGGGCGGTTCAGGTCAGTACGGTCATGTTAAGATCATTGTTGAGCCTAACGAGACCGGTAAGGGCTATGAATTTGTAAACGCCGTAACAGGCGGTACAATTCCGAAGGAATTCATCCCCGCTGTTGACGCAGGTATTCAGGGAGCTTTACAGGCAGGCGTGCTTGCAGGCTATCCCGTAGTTGATGTTAAGGTCACTCTTTATGACGGTTCTTATCATGAGGTTGACTCTTCAGAAATGGCATTTAAGATTGCCGGTTCTATGGCTTTCAAAGAGGCTTGCAGAATTGCAGACCCCGTATTGCTTGAGCCTATCATGAAGGTAACTGTTATAGTTCCTGAGGAATATATGGGCGATGTTATCGGAGACTTGAATTCACGCCGCGGCGAGATTCAGGGCTTTGAGGACAGATCCGGACTTAAGCAGATCAATGCCCGCGTACCTCTCGGCGATATGTTCGGTTATGCAACCGACCTTCGTTCGAAGACACAGGGAAGAGGTCAGTATGTTATGGAACCGGACGGCTATAAGGAAGTTCCGAAGAGCATAGCTGAAAAGATTATTTCTACAAGAGCTAAGAAAGATTGATTTTTAAATCAAAATAATACTTGAAATTTAATTTAATATTTGGTAAACTATAATTGTATACTAAATATAGTATTCTAAGGAGGAAATTATAATGGCAAAGGCAAAATTCGAACGCACCAAGCCGCATGTTAACATTGGAACAATCGGTCACGTTGACCATGGTAAGACCACTCTGACTGCCGCTATCTCTAAGGTGCTGCACGAGCGCCTGGGCACTGGCGAGGATGTCAAGAGCTTCGATCAGATCGATAACGCTCCTGAGGAGAAAGAGCGTGGTATCACTATCAACTCTGCTCACATCGAGTATGAGACAGAAAAGCGTCACTATGCACACGTTGACTGTCCTGGACACGCTGACTATGTGA
>DBKZ01000020.1:10626-13217 GCA_002297415.1 Ruminococcaceae bacterium UBA737 | reverse complement strand
CTTAACATTTTCGGCGACCATTCCGATGTTTATGCTTGCCGTCAGACAGGCTTTGCAATGCTCGCTGA
Organism: Ruminococcaceae bacterium UBA737; assembly: GCA_002297415.1. Taxonomy (GTDB): domain Bacteria; phylum Bacillota; class Clostridia; order Oscillospirales; family Acutalibacteraceae; genus UBA737. The sequence continues at coordinate 13,149 of DBKZ01000020.1, read as the reverse complement.
GACAAATCCGCAGGAGGTTATGGATCTTGCTGCTGTTGCACATCTTGCTGCAATTAAGAGCAGAGTTCCTTTTATCAACTTCTTTGACGGTTTCCGTACCTCTCACGAAATTCAGAAAATTCAGGTATGGGATTATGAGGATCTTAAGGAAATGTGCGATATGGACGCAGTAAAAGCATTCCGTAAGCGCGCTCTCAATCCTGAGCATCCCGTTATGCGCGGTTCTCATGAAAACGACGATATCTTCTTCCAGAACAGAGAAGCATGTAATAAGTATTATGATGCTGTTCCCGCTATCGTTGAAGATTATATGGATAAGGTAAATGCTAAGCTCGGCACCGATTATAAGCTCTTTAACTATTACGGTGCGGCTGACGCAGAGCGCGTAATTATAGCTATGGGCTCTGTTTGCGATGTTGCGGAAGAGGTTATTGATTATCTTACAGCTAAGGGTGAAAAGGTAGGTCTTGTAAAGGTTCGCCTTTACCGTCCTTTCTCTGCCGAAAAGCTCGTTGAGGCTATTCCGCAGACAGTTAAGAAAATAGCTGTTTTAGACCGTACAAAAGAACCCGGCGCTCTCGGCGAGCCGCTTTATATGGATGTTGTCGGCGCTCTTGCCGCTACAGGCAGAAAGGTTGACACCGTTATCGGCGGACGTTACGGCTTAGGCTCTAAGGATACTCCGCCCGCAAGCATTTTTGCGGTTTATAAAGAGCTTTCTAAGGACGCTCCTAAGCACCAGTTTACAATCGGCATTGTCGATGATGTTACTAACCTTTCTCTTGAAGAAGAGGAAGCTCCGAACACCGCGGCTGAGAGTACGATTGAATGTAAGTTCTGGGGTCTCGGCGGCGACGGAACCGTAGGCGCTAATAAGGACTCTATCAAGATTATCGGCGACCATACCGATAAGTATGTTCAGGCTTACTTCCAGTATGACTCGAAAAAGACCGGCGGTATCACCGTATCTCACCTGCGCTTCGGCGATAAGCCCATTAAGAGCCCTTATTACATAAATAAGGCTGACTTCGTTGCATGTCATAACCCCTCTTATGTTATTAAGGGATATAAGATGGTTAACGATGTTAAACCCGGCGGTGTGTTCCTTATCAACTGCCAATGGACCGCAGAAGAGCTTGATAAGCACATGCCCGCTGAAGCTAAGAGATATATCGCTAAGAATAATATTAAGCTTTATACCGTTAATGCTATTGATATAGCTGCAAAAATCGGACTCGGCAAGCGTACAAATACTGTTTTGCAGTCTGCGTTCTTCGCTCTTGCTAAGGTTCTTCCGGTTGGTGAAGCAATCGGTTATATGAAGGAAAAAGCTCAGAAGTTCATGAAGAAGGGTAAAGAAATCGTTGAGATGAACGAAAAGGCTATCGATGCCGGCGCTACCGCATTCGTTCAGGTCGATGTTCCCGCTTCTTGGGCTGACGCTACTGATGTTAAGACTTCCGTTACCGAAAACGGACCCGAAAAGCTCGTTAAAATGGTAGATAATATCATGAAGCCGGTAGGTCTTATGAACGGCTATGAGCTTCCCGTTTCCGCATTTACCGACCATGCCGACGGTACATTCGAGCAGGGCGCATCTGCATTTGAAAAACGCGGCGTTGCCGTTATGGTTCCTGTTTGGAATAATGAGACCTGCGTAGGATGTAATAAGTGCGCGTTTGTTTGTCCTCATGCCACACTCCGCCCGTTTGCTCTTTCGGAGGACGAAAAGGCAAAGGCTCCCGCAAATACAAAGTATGCCGTTAAAGAAAAAATGGTTGCCGCTAAGGGCTATAGCTATGCTCTTACCGTTTCTCCGCTTGACTGTATGGGTTGCGGAGTCTGCGTAGGCGTATGCCCGACAGCTTCTCTTAAAATGGTTTCTCAGGAATCTCAGCTTGACGAGCAGAAGGTATTTGATTATTGCGTAGCAAATGTAACCGAGAAAAAGGATGTTGCTACCGACGCAAATGTCATCACCTCTCAGTTCAAAAAGCCGCTTCTTGAATTCTCAGGCTCTTGCGCAGGCTGTGCGGAGACCTCTTATGCAAGACTTATCACTCAGCTCTTCGGAGACAGAATGTATATCTCGAATGCAACAGGCTGTTCTTCAATCTGGGGCGGTCCTGCCGCTACTTCTCCTTATACCACCAATGCCGAGGGTCACGGACCTGCTTGGGCAAACTCACTCTTTGAGGATAACGCTGAGCACGGCTACGGTATGTATCTCGGACAGACTGCTATAAGAGAGCGCCTTATTGACGACGCTAAGGAAATCGCAAATTCCGAAAAGGCATCGGAGGCTGTTAAGTCCGCCGCTAATGCTTACCTTGATACACTTAATGACGCTAAGGCTAATGCCGACGCATCTAAGGCTCTTGTTGAGGCAATCAAGGCATCAAACGCTGAGTGCGATAAGTGCAAGGATATTGTTGATAACTCAGAGTATCTCTCCAAGAAATCCGTTTGGATATTCGGCGGAGACGGCTGGGCTTATGATATCGGCTTCGGCGGTGTTGACCA
>DBKZ01000020.1:0-10590 GCA_002297415.1 Ruminococcaceae bacterium UBA737 | reverse complement strand
ATGGTATTCGATACCGAGGTTTACTCTAATACAGGCGGTCAGGCTTCAAAGGCTTCCAATATCGGTCAGGTTGCTCAGTTTGCGGCTGCCGGTAAAGCAATCGCCAAGAAGAGCCTTGCTGAAATCGCTATGAGCTACGGATATATCTATGTTGCTCAGATAGCTATGGGCGCAGACCAGAATCAGACCCTTAAGGCAATTAAAGAGGCTGAGGCTTATGACGGTCCGTCTCTCGTAATCGGATATGCTCCCTGCGAAATGCACTCTATTAAGGGCGGCATGGTTAACTGCCAGAAGGAAATGAAGAGAGCGGTTGACTGCGGATATTGGGATCTCTTCCGTTATAATCCGGCTCTTAAGGCAGAGGGTAAGAACCCGTTCAGCCTTGACAGCAAGCCTGCAACTGCCGATTATAAGGATTTCATTCTCGGTGAAGCAAGATATTCTTCTCTTACCCGTTCGTTCCCCGAGCGCGCCGAAGTTCTTTTCGATAAGGCTGCGGCTACCGCAAAGGCAAGAAGAGCGCATCTTGAAAAGCTTGTTGAGCTTTACGGAAAGTAAAATTTAAAAATGTAATGTAATATTACACAAAAACTCTCTGCCTTTTTTGGCAGAGAGTTTTAATTTGTAACTTTTTGTAACTTTTTTTGCGGATACACTTGAAAAAATATGAGTTTTTGTGTACAATAATATTACGAGTATTATAATATTATATCGATAATATTTAAAAAAAGACAGGATGTGTTTATAAAATGTCAAACCGCTTATTTCAGGGTGTAATTCATCAGATGAAGGACTCCATTGACAAAACCTTCGGAGTGCTTGACGAGAATTATACCGTTATTGCCTGCAGCGACCTCGGTCATATAGGCGATCAGCTCACTCCCATTCCTTACGGCGTTAATATCGACGCTTATACTTCCGACGGATTTACCTTTAAGTCGCTCGGAATTAAGCAGGGAACGAATTATACCGTGTTTGTTGAGGGCGAGGATATAATTTCGAATAAATATGCCGGAGTTTTGGCGGTAGCTTTCGCTAATATCAAGTATTATTATGATGAAAAGTATGACCGCGGAAACTTTATCAAGAATATCATTCTCGATAATATTCTTCCGGGGGATATCTATCTTAAGGCGCGCGAGCTTTATTTTAACAGCGATGTTATGCGCACATGTATACTTATCCGTAACCTTGAGCCAAATGATGTCTCGGTTTATGATGTTCTTCAGAATCTTTTCCCCGATAAGACAAAGGATTTCATTATAAATATAAATGAAACCGACATCGCTCTTGTCAAGGAGACCTCTCCCGAAATTTCCGCTAAGGATATAGAAAACCTTGCTTCCTCTATAGCTGATACGATTTCTGGCGAATTCTATGTCCGCGCCGTTATCGGTATAGGAACCACGGTTGATAACCTTAAGGACCTTGCGCGTTCCTTCAAGGAAGCGCAGACCGCTTTGGAGGTCGGAAAGGTATTCGACACCGAAAAGACAATTATTTCTTATAATAACCTCGGAATTGCGAGACTTATTTATCAGCTTCCGACAACTCTCTGCGAAACCTTCTTAAGAGAGGTCTTCAAGAAAGGCTCTATCGACTCTCTCGATCAGGAAACCCTGTTTACAATTCAGCGCTTCTTTGAGAATAACCTTAATGTTTCTGAAACCTCAAGAAAGCTTTTCGTTCACAGAAACACTCTTGTTTACAGACTTGAAAAAATCAAGAAGATTACAGGTCTTGATTTAAGAGAGTTCGACCATGCAATCGTATTTAAAATTGCGCTTATGGTAAATAAATATCTTAAGAGCAATCCTGTTAAATATTAAGCCGAAGGGGAAGCTTCTTTAATGTCTATAGAAAATCAGGCGGTGCAGGATTTTGCGCCGCCTGCCGATAATCAGAAAACCGTTATCGAATTCCGCGGTGTTTCTAAGACCTATCTTACGGGCACTCACGCCGTAGAAGATCTTAATGTCAGGATAAACAGCGGAGAATTCGTGTTTGTCGTAGGCTCCTCAGGCGCCGGTAAAAGTACATTTTTAAAGCTTATTATGCGCGAGGAAAAGGCAAATACGGGCGAAATCAGGGTGAACGGGTTTAATCTTACAAAAATGCGCCGCCGCGAGGTTCCTATGCTCAGGCGCACAATGGGAATTGTCTTTCAGGATTTCAGACTTATTCCCACAATGAATGTTTTTGATAATGTCGCCTTTGCAATGCATGTTGTAGGGGCTTCAAACAGAGAAATAAGAATAAAGGTTTCTAAGGCTCTTTCAAAGGTGGGTCTCGGAGATAAGGCTCGCTCGATGCCGCGCCAGCTTTCGGGCGGCGAACAGCAGAGAGTCGGCCTTGCAAGAGCTCTTGTTAATTCTCCCGAGCTTATCATTGCGGACGAGCCTACAGGAAATGTTGACCCCAATATGTCATACGAAATAGTTTCTTTGCTTACCGAAATCAATAAGCGCGGAACTACTATTCTTATGGTCACCCATGACCATAATCTTGTAAGAGATTTTCACCATAGGGTAATAATGCTCGATTCGGGCCATATCGTGGCAGATAATGCGGCAGGGGGTATGGACTGATGAAGGTACAGAGCGTCAGATATCTTGTAAAAGAAGGCGTTAAGAACACTTGGGCTAACAGACTTATGTCGCTTGCCTCAATAGGTGTTCTTGTCGCGTGTATGGTAATTATCGGTCTTGCGGTTCTTATATCAGCCTGTGCCGATAAGGCTATCGGCAGACTTGAGCAGGAAAATGTTGTTATGGTTTATATGAAGGACTATAACTGGGCTTTATATGCCGATAAAACGGACGCGTCGTCCGAAACTGCGGAAAGCACATCTTCCGAAGATGGACAAACTGCCGAACAGCCCGATAAAAACGGAATTAAATCAAGCGATTATGTTATACATAACGATGAAGAGGCAAATTCGCTTTGCGAGGAAATAGGGAAAATTCCGAATGTCAAAAAGGTTGAATATATTTCGAGCGCCGCAGGTCTTGAAGCCGCAAAGGGCGCAATGCTTGAAGGACAGGGCGATTATTTTGACTTTTTGAACGATGAATACGGAAATCCGATTTCCGCCGCCGCCAAGGTCACAATGTCGGATATGTCCCTTTTCGACGCAACGCTTGATAAAATAAAAACGCTTGACGGCGTTGATACAATTCAATCAAACAGCGACACCGCCGAAATGATAACCTCGGTTAAAAACGGAATTGCCGTTGCAGGTGTTGTAATAATGGCGATTTTGATAGTTATATCTCTTGTTATAGTTTGTAACACAATCAGAATTACAATGTATAACAGAAAGCTTGAAATCAGCATAATGAAGGCGGTCGGAGCGACCGATTCGTTTGTAAGAATTCCTTTTATTGTCGAGGGTGTTCTTATCGGCGCGATTTCAGCGGTTATCGCCGAAGCGCTCGTTTATTTCTGCTACAGGGTAGCTACCGAGACTATTGTTTCGTCCTTCGGAGCAAATTCCTTGGTAAGCTTTAAATCTCTCGCGGGACTTCTTATATTGATTTTCCTCGGAGTCGGAGTTGTAGCAGGCGTTTTAGGCAGTGTTATTATTATAGGTAAGTATTTAAGGCGAGAGGGCAGCGAATTTGCGGCTATTTAAAAGCGGAGGAATTGATTTTATGAAAATGAAAAAATATGTTTCCGTGATTTTATCGGCTATATTTGTTTTTGCCTCGGTGTTTTCTGCTCTTCCTGTAAGCGCGGCAAAATCCGCTTCCCAGGTTCAGAACGAGATAAATCAGCTTGAACAGCAGTCGCAAGCGCTTGAAAAACAGATTGCGGCTTTAAGTAAGGAAAAAAACAATCAGCAGGCGGTTGTAAGCGCAATTCAAAAGAAGATAAGCGTTGTTGAAAGTCAAGTTTTAGCTTGCAATAAACAGATTAGTTCTATAAACGCTAAAATTTCCGAAAATAAGGCTCAGATTGACGCTAAGAATAAAGAAATCGAATCCGATAAGCTTACATTTAAAAAGCGTTTCCGTGCGTCATATATGAGCAACACCGAAAGCAGCGTAAAAATCCTTTTGGGTGCGGAAAGCTTTTCGGAATATCTTCAGCTTTCTCAGCTTATGAAAGCGGTAAGCTCTCATGATAAGGCTCTTATGCAGAAATTAGAGGCGGCAATTAAGGAATTGCAGGATAAAAACGCCGAAAACGAAAAGCTTTTAAATGAGCAGGTCGAGCTCCAGAAAACCATAGTTCAGAAGCAAAAGGAGCTTGAAACCGACAGAGCAAAGGAACAGAACACCTTAAACAGCTTATCGGCTCAGCAGAATTCAACCGTTAAGCAGAATAAGGAGCTTGAATCTCAGATAAAGGAAAGACAGAATTATCTTTTAAGTTTGACTTCAAATGTCAATATCGTGCTTGACGCGGAGCGTTTTATCTGGCCTGTCCCGGGTTATTATAATGCCACCACTTACGGCGGTCATACCGGATATGATATCCCGACCAACAGAAATATCGGCGTTCCTATTATTGCTATGGCTGACGGCGTAGTAGTAGGCTGTCAAAGCGGATGGAATTCTTCCATGGGAACCTACGGAATGGCAAGCTACGGAAACTATGTAACTATAGACCACGGCAGAACTCCTACCGGAAATACCTATATTACCCTTTATGCCCACATGGTAAGAACTGCTGTATCTAACGGCGCGCATGTAAAGCAGGGTCAGGTAATAGGCTATGCAGGTTCGACAGGAAACTCCACAGGTCCTCATGTTCATGTTGAGGTTAAGCGTAATAACAGCAGACTTTTAGGCGGAACACTTCTTTCTTATATAAGAGGACAAGTTAAGCTGTAATGAAAAAAACAGTTATATTTGCGGTTTTAACTGCCTTTTGTATGGTGCTTATTTTCTGCTTCAGCGCTCAGGACGCGTCGGAGTCGGATAAAACCAGCGATTCGTTTACGGTTAAGGTCTTAAGCACCGTTTCTTCGAAATTCAATGACCTTGACGAGGAAAAGCAGGCGGAGGTTGTAGACAGCCTCGCGTTTCCCGTAAGGAAAGCCGCTCATTTCAGCATTTATTTCGTTTTGGGAATTTTTTCGGCGCTGACCTTTATTTCGGTTAAAAGAATTAAGTTTTATTATAATTCTCTTTTTGCATTTCTGCTCTGCGCGCTCTATTCGGTGAGCGATGAAATCCACCAGTATTTCGTTAAGGGCAGAAGCTGTGAAATAAGGGATGTGCTGATTGATTCGGGAGCGGCTCTGCTTGCGGTAATAATAGTTACTATTGTTATAAAAATAGAAAGAGAAAAGAATTATGCGAAAGAAAAAGCTTCTTGAACAAAACACCATGCTTTTTGAGCAGATGAAACAGCTTGAAATTGAGGTTGCGCTCTTAAAAAAGGAAATCTCTAAAAAAAACGCCGAGATAAAGAAATTAAGCGCAATGCAGGGCGCAAAGGAACAAATAAGCACCGATTTACCCGCAAAGCCCGAAAATGAGCAAAGCGAAGCGGTTAAAAAAGCACCTAAGGATATCGTTCTTGACGATATCACCGCTTACGGCTCGGATATTATAGGCGAGATAGTTTTAAAAGCAACCGAGCTCTCGGGGAAGTTATCTTTAGAGCAATCGGAAGAAAATAAGGAGCTTGTAAATCTCATTTTAGGAAAAACAGAGGTTGCAAAATCCGAAATTCTTTTAGCTACCGAAAAAGAAAACTCCTTTGAAAATAAAAAATCGGAAATAGATAATATTAAGAATAATGCTTTTGAGTATTTCGAAAGCGTTATGGGACAAAAATAAAATTTTAAGAGAGGCTCCCGTCTGTAATGGCATTCGTCAATGCAGATGGGAGTTATCGCACTTTATGTGCGGCTGATGAGTATTATTTTAGATTTTAGTTACCGAACGATTTTGTGCCTAAAAAAATCATATTCAGCCTTAAAATCCGACTTAACAAAAAGTTAATATTTTTCTTGTTGACAATAAAAATTCAAAGTTGTATAATGTTAGCAAACTAACNNAGGGAGGTAAAATTTTGGAGGATGAGCATTCAGTCGGTCTTACAATAAGGAAGATGAATTCGGCAATCCGCAGGGATATCGAGAGGACAAATTCATTAAAGGGTATCAATGCGAAGGGCGTTCACGGCTGGGCGATTAAATACTTTCATGATAACGGTGACAAAGATATTTATCAGCGTGATTTCGAAGAAAAATTTGCTATCCGCCGTTCAACGGCAACGCAGTTTTTAAAGACCATGGAAAAGAACGGACTTATAAAAAGAGAAAGCGTTAACAGCGACGGCAGACTAAAAAAAATAATTTTAACCGACCGTGCGGAGGATATCTTAAACTTTATTGAAGATGATATTAAAAAACGAGAAAAAGCAATGATAAAGGGTATATCGGAAAAAGAACTGAATACTTTTTTTAATGTATCGAAAAAAATCATATCTAATTTGGAGGATAGAAATGATTAAAAAACTGATAGGCAGTATAAGAGAGTATAAAAAGCCGACTTATCTTACACTGCTGTTTATTATCGGAGAGGCGGTTATTGAATCGGTTATTCCTTTTATTACCGCAAGACTGGTAAACCAAATAAGAGCGGGAGTCGCTCTTTCGGTAATTCTTAAAACAGGCGGAATTTTGATAATTCTTGCCTTGATGTCTCTTTGCTGCGGTGCAATCGCGGGATATACCTGTTCTAAGGCTTCCGCAGGCTTTTCAAAGAACTTAAGGCATGATATTTTTTCAAGAATTCAAACCTTTGACTTTGCGAATATAGATAAATTTTCTTCTTCTTCGCTTGTAACCCGTCTTACGACGGATATTACAAATGTTCAGATGTCGTTTATGATGATTATCAGAACAGCGATAAGAAGTCCGCTTATGTTTATATTCTCAATCGTTATGGCTTATATCATGGGCGGAAAGCTGGCAACTGTATTTGTAGTAGTAGTCCCCGTTTTGCTCTTCGGACTTATTATGATAGGCAGAAAAGCAATGCCGGCTTTCAGAAGCGTGTTTAAAAAATATGACCGCTTAAATGAGTCGATAGAAGAAAATGTAAGAGCGATAAGAGTTGTCAAGGGCTTTGCAAGAGAGGAATATGAAAAGAAAAAATTCGGTGCCGCAGCGGATGATATCTGCAAGGATTTCACAAAGGCGGAAAGAATTGTCGCTTTAAACGGACCTTTAATGCAGCTTTGTATGTATTTTAATATGGCGTTTATTTTAATCGTCGGCTCAAAGCTTATAGTTTCAACTAAGGCGGCGGCTCTCGATGTAGGACAGATTTCCGCAATGCTGACCTACGGCGTGCAGATTTTAATGTCGCTTATGATGCTTTCAATGATTTATGTCATGATAACAATGTCTGTTGAATCGGTTAAGCGAATTTGCGAGGTATTAGACGAAAAGCCTCAGCTTCATAACCCCGAGAACCCTGTTTATGAGGTTAAAAACGGTGATATAGATTTCGATAATGTAAGCTTTAAATATTCAAAGAAAGCGAAGAAATTTGCTCTTAAAGATATTGATTTGCATATAAAATCGGGGCAGACCGTCGGAATTATGGGATCAACAGGCTCAAGTAAATCCTCTTTGGTACAGCTGATTCCGAGACTTTATGATACCACCGAGGGAACTGTTAAGGTCGGAGACGTTGATGTTAAGGATTATGATATAAAGTCGCTCAGAGAAAGCGTTGCGATGGTGCTTCAAAAAAATCAGCTCTTTGCGGGAACTATCAAGGATAATCTTCGCTGGGGCAATGAATTTGCAAGCGATGCCGAGATTGAAGAGGCTTGCAGGCTCGCTCAGGCGGACGAATTTATAAATACATTCCCTGATAAGTATGATACCTTTATCGAGCAGGGAGGAGCGAATGTTTCGGGCGGACAGAAGCAAAGGCTTTGTATAGCAAGAGCGCTTCTTAAAAAGCCCAAGATTTTAATTCTTGACGACTCCACAAGTGCGGTCGACACAAAGACTGACGCGCTGATAAGAGAGGGCTTTAAGAGCTATATCCCCGATACCACTAAGATAATTATTGCTCAGAGAGTCAATTCCGTTCAGGACGCCGATGTTATTATAGTTATGGAAAACGGCGGAATTTCCGCAGTCGGAAATCATGAAGAGCTGTTAAAATCAAGCGAGATTTACAGAGAAATATACGAACAGCAGACAAGCGGAGGTGATAAGGATGGCGAATAAACAGTTTAACGGAAAAAGGCCCATGCCTATGGGCAAGAAAAGGATTGACGGTGCGTCTCTTAAAAGACTTTTAAAGCTCCTTTTTAAAACCTATCCTGTGCTTGTTCCCCTTGCAGCTGTATGTACTATACTTTGCTCGGTAGTATCCTCAATCCCCGCGATTTTTCAGCAAAAGGTTATTGTGGATATCGTAACCTTCTGCAAGAGCGGAGACTGGACTGCGGCAAAGGCGGTCATACTTCCTAAGGTATATATCCTTATCGCGCTTTATATTGTTGCGATAATAAGTATAACTCTGCAGTCGCAGATAATGGCTATAATAACTCAGGGCTTCCTTAACAAAATGAGAAAGCTTACATTTAACGGAATGCAGAATCTTCCCGTTAAATTCTTCGATACGAATAAGCACGGCGATATCATGAGCTATTATACAAATGATATTGATACAATGCGCGAGCTTGTTTCAAGAGCATTGCCGTCACTTCTGCAGGCTTCGATTATAGTTTTGTGCGTGCTTTTCATAATGCTTTATTACAGCGTTTGGATGACCCTTGTTGTCCTGCTCGGTGTAGTAGCTATGGCTTTTGTTTCCAAAAAGGTCGGCGGCGGCTCTGCTAAATACTTTGTCCGTCAGCAGCAGTCCTTGGGTAAAACAGAGGGTTATATTCAGGAAATGATGAGCGGACAGAAGGTAGTTAAGGTATTCTGCCACGAAGAAAAATGCGAAAAGGGCTTTGATGAAATAAACGAACAGCTCTATTCCGACAGCTTCAGGGCAAACGCTTACGCAAACTGCTTAGGACCTATAATTCAGAATATCGGAAATGTGCTTTATGTTGTCATTGCGACCGTCGGCGGAGTTTTACTTCTTTTAAAGGCTCCTAACCCCTCGATTTCCGCAATTTTTGCGGGAAGCCTCGGAGTGCTGACAATTGATGTAATAGTTCCGTTTTTAAATATGGCAAAGCAGTTCACCGGAAATATCAATCAGGTAACACAGCTTATAAATGTCGTTGCAATGGGTATGGCAGGCGCCGACAGGGTATTTAAGCTTATGGATATGGAGCCCGAGGCGGACAACGGCTATGTAACTCTTGTCAATGTCACAAAGGATAAGGACGGCAATTTAAAGGAAACCGATAAAAGAACCGATATGTGGGCTTGGAAGCATCCTCATCATGACGGCACCGTCACTTTAACGGAGCTTAAGGGCGATGTTGTTATGGACCATATTGATTTCGGATATGTCGAGGGCAAGAATGTTTTGCATGATGTAAGCGTTTATGCAAATCCGGGTCAGAAGGTTGCGTTCGTCGGAGCGACGGGCGCCGGAAAAACCACTATCACAAACCTTATAAACAGATTTTATGATATTGACGACGGCAAGATAAGGTATGACGGTATAAATATCAATAAAATCAAAAAGGCTGATTTAAGGCGCTCGCTCGGTATCGTTTTGCAGGATACAAACCTGTTTACGGGAAGCGTTCTCGATAATATCAGATACGGCAGACTTGACGCAACCGATGAGGAATGCGAAGCCGCCGCAAGGCTTGTCGGAGCGGACGATTTTATTTCCCGACTGCCCGACGGCTACAATACCGTTATCGCGAATAACGGCGCAAACCTTTCTCAGGGTCAAAGACAGCTTATTTCAATCGCGAGAGCCGCTGTCGCCGATCCGCCCGTTATGATTCTTGATGAGGCAACTTCCTCTATTGATACCAGAACCGAGTCGATAGTTCAGCGCGGAATGGATAAGCTTATGGAGGGAAGAACGGTATTTGTTATCGCTCACAGACTTTCAACGGTCAAGAATTCCGATGTTATAATGGTGCTTGACCACGGCGTGATAATCGAAAGAGGAAATCACGAAAAGCTGATTGCAGAAAAGGGAATGTACTATCAGCTCTATACCGGAGCGTTTGAGCTTGAATAAAATTAAGCCTCCGATTTCGCAAATTCTTGCGAAATCGGAGGCTTTCTGTCTGCTTAAAATGTAACTGTTCCTGCCTCCCTTGCCTAAAGGGGAAGCTTTTTGGCTCCCTTCTTTTTTCGGTAAAACCGAAAAATAGAGGGGAGCTGGCGCGCTTTGTGCGCGACTGAGGGGTATTTTCTAATGTCTAATGTCTAGCGTCTAATGTCTAGTTTGATAAATGCTCTTTGGCAGTTAAATATTTTATTTCGAAATTTTCGAAGCGGCGTCAAGAACAAGTCTTGCCGTTTCCTTTAGCTTTCCCTCGCTCATTCTCGACGCGGGGGCGGAAACGCTTAGGGCGTATTTATATTCTCCGTAAATATCGGGAATAGCCGCCGCAACACACCTGACGCCCTCTTCGTTTTCTTCCATATCCGTAGCAAAGCCTGATTTTTTTATG
>DBKZ01000023.1 GCA_002297415.1 Ruminococcaceae bacterium UBA737 | reverse complement strand
AGAGGACCGGGATGGACGCACCGCTGGTGCACCAGTTGTCATGCCAATGGCACGGCTGGGCAGCTAAGTGCGGACGGGATAAACGCTGAAAGCATCTAAGCGTGAAGCCCCCTCCAAGATAAGATATCCCACAGCTTAAGCTGGTAAGACCCCTCATGGACTATGAGGTTGATAGGCTGCAGGTGTAAGAGTAGTGATACTTTCAGCTGGGCAGTACTAATAGGTCGAGGGCTTGACCATAGCTTTGGTTCAATACTTTACAATTCCCAATCCTTTATCTTCTTTCATTCTTTGTTCAGTTTTGAGGGTGTGTAACCTTGAAAGACCGCAATTTTGCGGTCTTTTGTTGTTTATACACTTTCTATTTGCAGAATATTGATAAACAATTATTTAGGTGGGAAGAGCTAATGAGGTTTTATATAAAATATGAGAATACTGCATTTTACGGTAGTCCTCAGTATTTTCTCGATGATGAATCTTTCTTTTATGATCCGTGGAACGACACTGATTTTTCAATATATATCGGAGACAGTTATCTCAGCTTGGATATTATTCTTAAATCGGGTGAAGTAAAACAATTTAGCGGTTTCTCTCCTCGCAATAATTGGATTGAAAGATCGCTTTCGGTTCCGAATTACAGATTCGGATCGTTATATGTATGTATGGATACTGAGACAGAGCCGGGAGTCGGAATACGGTACAGCGGGAACTTCAAATGCTTTTTTGATCGGCAGAGTGGGACATTATGTATCGGTAATCCTGATGATTTGTTAAATTGTGAGTCTGTCAAATTTGCACAAAATACGGTTGCGGCTATCCGTGACGGAAAACTGATTTCTGTATGGATAAAGCCTGTTTTTAAATAAGTTATATGTAAAGTCACTCGTTTGTGGGTGGCTTTATTTTTTACAGATACAAGTAAATGTCTGTACAAGACTGGTTTAATTTAGAAAAGTATGATAAAATAAGTGCAACAAATTTTTGGAGGAACGCATATGCTTAAAATACTTATCGCCGAGGACGACAGGGAGCTTTGCAGGCTGTTTTCTCACGTGCTGACAAAGAACGGTTACTCCGTAAAAGGCGTATCAAACGGTCGGGAGGCTCTCGATGAGCTTGACAAGGATTACTATGATCTTATTATTTCAGATATTATGATGCCCGTGATGGACGGCTATGAGCTTGTCCACCAGCTCAGGGAGAGTGACAACCACATTCCCGTTATGATGATAACGGCAAAGGACGCCTTTGATGATATGCGTAAGGGATTTATTTCGGGAACCGATGATTATATGGTAAAACCCGTCAATGTCAACGAGATGGTTCTAAGGGTAGGCGCACTTTTACGCCGTGCGCAGATGATAAATGAGAGACGGCAGACTATTGGATCAACGGTTATGGATCTTGATTCTCTGACGGTCACAACGGAAAACGACAGCTTTATTCTTCCGCAGAAGGAGTTTATGATCCTTTACAAAATGTCGGCGTATCCGGGCAGAATCTTTACGAGAAATCAGCTTATGGACGAGATCTGGGGCTATGAAAACGAGTCGGACACTCACACGGTTGATGTGCACATCGGCAGGCTCAGGGACAGATTCCGTGACAGCAAGGATTTTAAAATCGTTACGATCCGAGGCGTCGGCTATAAGGTGGTAAGGCTATGAGAAGCAGAGAAATATTTGAAGAAATTCGTAATCAAAAGGATCAGATATTCGGTCTCAGAATGAGGCTGAGCCTTTTAGTTGCGGCTGAGCTGGTTATCTGTATTCTGCTGTCGATCGGCGCTAATTCGCTGTTCACACGAATGTCGTCAACTGCGCTGCGTGTGCCGCTGATTGTCGGAATTATTGCGTTTGGGGTGATCTTTTGCTTTATTGTTACAAGCCTTATTTCAAAATGGTTTTCCGATCCGATAAAGAAGATGGGAAAGGCGATGGAGAAAATCGCCGACGGTGATTTCTCGGCAAGGCTGACAACTAAGTCGAAGATCAAGGAGATCCGTGAGATTTACTCCGGCTTTAATATGATGGCTCACGAGCTGGGTTCAATTGAAATAATTCAAAGCGACTTTGTATCAAACGTTTCTCACGAATTTAAAACCCCGATCAATGCCGTTGAGGGCTATGCGATGCTGTTGCAGGACTGCGACGGACTTGATGAGGATCAGAAAAAATACGTTGACGGAATTATAGTCAGCACTCAGAGGCTTTCAACTCTGATCGGAAGTATTTTGCTCCTTTCAAAGATTGAAAATCGTTCGATTCCGACGGATCAATCGGAGTTTTCACTTGACGAGCAAATCAGGCAGTCAATTGTCGGTATGGAATCGGTCTGGGAGGAGAAAAACATCGAAATTGACGCTGATCTTGAGTCCGTGAAATACTACGGAAATGAAAATCTGATGATTCATATCTGGGACAATCTCCTGAGCAATGCCGTCAAATTCAGCCCATACGGCGATGTTGTGACGATGAGACTGAAAAAGGCAAACGGAAAAATTGTTTTCACAATTGAGGACAACGGAGAGGGGATATCAGAGGAAGCGCAAAAGCATATTTTTGAAAAATTCTATCAGGCGGACAGCTCACACAAGCAGGAGGGCAACGGACTTGGACTTGCCCTTGTCAAGAAGATACTTGCCCTCGAGGACGGAGAGATCAAGGCGGAGAATATTGACGGCGGAGGATGTCGATTTACGGTTATTTTGAAGAATAAAACGGCATAGTTTAAATGGCTTTAATACAAAGCCTCGCTACGAACCGTTCGACCTTATTCGACAAAGTTCAACAATTGTTGATGTTGAGTTGACATAAAGTTGTAATTTGCATTGTAAAATTGAAATGTAAAATAAAGAACTCTGTTTATGTGGAGGTAGTTTTATGTCGAGATTTTACGTGCTTTACAATCCGCTTGCCGGCAACAAAAGATGCGGCACGGATATTAAAAAGATTGAAGATCTGATAGACGGCGAGCCGATTTACTGCGATATGACAAAGCCGATGACGTACAGCGACGTTCTTCCCGAGATGAAGAGCGACGATGTGCTGATTGTCTGCGGCGGTGACGGAACGCTGAACCGTTTCATAAATTTACCGTATGATTATTCCGAGAAAAACGAGGTGCTTTATTTCCCGATGGGTTCGGGCAATGACTTTGCTCACGAGCTCGGTCATAAGTATGGGGATAAGCCGTTCAGCATAACAAAATATCTGAAAAATCTTCCCGAGGTTACCGTAAACGGAAAGACATTCAAATTCCTCAATGGAATCGGCTACGGAATTGACGGTTACTGCTGTGAGGTCGGAGACAAGCTCCGAGAAACGACCGAGGGCAGTATAAACTATACGGCAATTGCGATAAAAGGTTTGCTTTTTCACTACAAACCGACGAATGCAACAGTTACCGTTGACGGAGTTAAGCATAGCTATAAAAGGGTTTGGCTTGCGCCGACGATGAACGGAAAATTCTACGGCGGCGGAATGATGCCGACGCCGAATCAGGACAGAATGAGCGGTAAGCTCTCTGTTATGGTATATCACAATCTCGGAAAGCTCAAAGCGCTTGCAGTGTTCCCGTCAATTTTCAAGGGTGAACACGTAAAGCACAAGAAGAATATTGCAATTCTCGAGGGCAGGGAAATCACGGTTGAATTTGACCGTCCCACACCCTTGCAGATAGACGGCGAGACCATACTCGGTATTTCCTCCTATACGGTAAAAGCTCATTATAACGATACGGTCAACGCCTGAAAAAACGGACTGTCACTTCATTGTGGCAGTCCGTTTTTTTTGGAGTATTTATTTCTTTCCTTTGAGTATCGGGGACAGCTTGGGGTAAACCGCAAAGGTAATTGCGACGCTTATCAGTCCCTTAACAAAAGTGAACGGAACATTGAAAATCAAAATTGCTTTCCAGAGAGAATCGACGCTCGGAAGAATTGCACTGTACATTCCGATAATTTGCTCTTCTGGCAGCATCAGCTTGATATAAATCGGATAAACAAAGAAATAGTTTATAAAAAAGCTCATCGCCGCCATCGCAAAATCGCCCGCCATTGCGCCTATAAATGCGAATTTACGGTTGTGGTGGTATTTGTAAAACATTCCCGCAACAAAAACAAAAACTGCGCCGTGAATAAAATTTGAAAGCTCGCCGACGCCGAATGTGTTAGTGGCAAACAAGTGAATGAGATTTTTGACAAGGCAAACGGCGACTCCGCAGACGGGACCGAAAGCGTAGGATGTGATCAGCGCAGGCAGATCGGAAATGTCGAGCTTGATAAATGCAGGCATAATCGGAATCGAAAATTCCACAAACATAAGCACAGCCGACAGTGCCGCCATAATCGCCGTTACGGTGATCATTCTGAGATTTTTGACTTTTGTGTTCATAAGCAACACCCTTTCATAAAAAATGTCAGTCAGAGTTGCCAACGAACAAAAACGCCCCGTACAAAACCTGTACGGGGCTTAAGTATCAAGAATATAGATCTTCTCTCATCCGGACTGTACCGTCGGCTTCGGAATCTCACCGAATCAACTTTCGCTCACGGGCTTGTGGATTGATATCCCATTACCGTCGGTGGGGAATTGCGCCCCGCCCCGAAGAACTTACATAAATATTATATGACTGCATTTTTAATTTGTCAAGACACAAAAGCCTTTTCTATCTGTTTTTTCAGCTTATCTATTATCCGCTTTTCAAGCCGTGAAATATAGGACTGCGAAATTCCTAAGGTATCGGCGACCTGCTTTTGAGTGTATTCTCTGTAGCCGTTCATTCCGAACCGCATTTCCATAATCTGCTTTTCCCTAGGCGGCAGCTCGCTTACGAATTTTTTAATAAGCGTTTTTTCGTCCTCAGTTTCAATTCCTCTCCCTACCTCGTCGGGGTCGGAGCCTAAGATATCCGAGAGCAAAAGCTCGTTTCCGCTTTGGTCGGTATTTAAGGGCTCATCAATTGAAATCTCGTTTTTAAGAGAAGAAGTCTTTCTTAAATACATTAAAATTTCGTTTTCAATGCACCTTGAAGCATAAGTCGCAAGCTTTATATTTCTGTCGGGGCAGAAGGTGTTGACGGCTTTTATAAGCCCTATAGTGCCTATTGAAATCATATCCTCTATATTTGAGCCGCTGTCAAACTTTTTTGCGATATAAACCACAAGTCTTAAATTATGAACTATCAGCTTTTCGTTTTTATCTGGGTCGGAACTCTCTAAAAGCCTTCTTTCCTCCTCGGCTGTAAGAGGCTCGGGAAGATTTTCGGGACCGTTTATGTAGTATGTCGGGCTTAAAAGTCCGAGTTTTGAAAGGAATTTTATAATAAGTTTTTTAAACAGCTTCATGTTTAAATCTCCTGTCACATTAAAATATTGGGGTTTATTATCGCTCCGTGGTCTGAAATCGGCATTTTTGAAATTGCGAGAACAGGTTTTGTAAGCACCGTGCTTTTTTCGCTTTGCTTTATAACTGCCTTGTCACAGCGGTAGCCGTCTAAAATCTGCGAACCCGAGACTGTGCCGGTCGGTATCGCCCGATATCTTGATTTCAGGCTCTGCATGCTCGCATCTGTTTTAAAAAGACTGTCCGCGACGGACTTATCGACGATTATTATATCGCTGAGCCCCATAATATCGGTTAGACTGTTTCCCGAATCGCAAAGGGCAGAGGTTGAAACGCTGTTTCCGTCTGCTTCAAGGGTTATATCAACGCTTTTCGCATTTGAAAATTTGGAAGAAAAAATTTTTTCAAAAAGGGTTATCAAAAAATAACCTACAGCGCTTGAAACTATCAGAACGACGGGGGAAATATCGAAATAAACCACCGCTCCTCTTACTGCCATGTTTTTGGGTGAAAACAGCGAAAATACCGCCCACATAGCGCCTGCAAAAAGGCAGGTGACCCCGAAAAACACAAAGGAATTTTTTAAAAACGGTTTAATGCCCTTAATTCCGAAGCAAACAGCGCTTAATATAAAGCAGACGGCAAGCTTATATAATATATCAAGCAAAATAAAATTTTCGCTTATAAATATGTAAAGCGAGGATATTCCGCCGGCAAATGCCGCCGCGATAATTTTTAAAAGTCTGCAGCTTTGCTTTAAAAGCCTCATCGAAGCCCGAAGCAGAAAATAATCAATCACGGTATTTACCAGCACCAATATATCCGCATAAATTACCATGCAAATCAACTCCGTTTAAAAATATTGTAGCACCCGAAATCCGAAAAAATTGTCGCAACTAAGGAGAGGATATAAATTATTTGATTTTTCTATTAAGATAATGTATAATTTATAAAAAGGGGGACGTCTGATGATAAATACAGTGCAGATTAACACTAAAAGAAAAGAAAATGAAGAAAGGTCTGCTTTGCTTTTAAAAAACCGTAAATCCGCCGAGGAAAAGAAAAAGGCCTTGGAAGCAAAGCTTTTTGAGCTTAAAAATAAAAATTCGGATATTATAAAAAAGGCGGAAAAAACCGCTGATTTTAACACCGATTTGATTTTTGCGGTATATAATCTTTTGCTTTGCGGTCTTTTGGTATTTCTGTCGTTCAAAACGCCGCTTTTTAAAAGCCATGGCGGGCTTGCGGTTTTAAATAAAATGATACAGAGCAGTCAAGGGAAAATTCTGAATGCCGCTTTTCTTTTGATTTTTGCGCTTTGTATCTTCTTTTTAACGGCTAAGAAGAAAAAGCCATTCAGAATTTTTTTGATTCTGACGGTTGTTTCGGGAATTCTCGGGGTTTATTTTAATTTCCGGTTTTATGCTTTTGTTTTTATCATTTCGGCAGTTGTAACAGCGGTCAATATGCTTTTAAGAAAAGCAATTTTCGAAAAAGGAAAGTATAATAATATTTTTCAGCTCCTTTCAAATAAAGGCAGGGTAAAAAAAGCCTATTCGGAGATTTATGAAACTCAAAATGAGATAAAAGAGCTTAAATCGGAAATCGAAAATGCAGAAAATGAGCTTTTAAAATTAAGCGGAGAATCGGAACAGCTTGAGCTTAAAAAATCCGCGCTTGAGGATTATAAAAAGGCGTGCGTTATGGCGGCGGATTATCCAAACAGTGCCGTTAAAGCGTATAACCGCTTTGCAAAGTCATATTTTATTTTGGGCGAAACAGGGCAGGAGTTTTTTGACCTCAGGGCGAAGATGGAAAATGAAGAAAAGGATAATCTTTTTGAATTCGCTCTTGAATTCTGTGAGGACGGCGGCGACCCGTATGAATTTTTAAGAATTCTTCAGCTGTCTTTAAATAAGGGCAGTGAAGAAGCAAAAACACTTTTAGGAAAGGTTTTTGCTCAGATTTCAGCCGCCGCGGGAAACGGGGAATATGAAAAGGCTTATTCCTTGCTTCAGCCTTTAATCGAAGCCGGCAGTGCGGACGCGCTGAATATCAAATTACAGCTTGACAATAATCAGATTGCCATGCAGGCAAGGCTTACCGCCGAAAAGGCGCGTAAAGAGGCTTTCGAAGCTTCTTTAAGACAAAACGCAATGCTTTCAGCCGCTCAGCAGTCAGTGCTTAGAGAAATGTCCGCTATAAGGCAAAATCAGGAATTTGCGCAAACCATAATGCTTAACACAATTGAGGACGCAAGGCTTCACGGAATAAAAATCAGAGAAATCAAATTCTAAAAATAAAAATCTCTTGAGGAACTCTTAGTCCCTCAGGAGATTTTTAAAAACAGAATTATCTAAACATTGTCTGAACGCCGTCTGCCAAATCGCTTACTGCTTTAGCAACCTTTGAAGCGCCCTTTGTAATCTTGTGATGATCCTTCATCACCATTTTGCCGATACAGGTTGCGGCGGCGCCTGCCGCCATGCCTATACCCAAGCCTTTAACAAGTGACATAGTTTTGTTTTGCATAAATTAAACCTCCTTTAACGGTAGTATTACCGAAAAAGGAGGTTTAAAACTGTATTATTAAAATTTTATCAGATTGTAATTTTGTTTTTTCGGCGACATGCGCGGCGAAAAAACACTTTGTAGGCGGAAACCGTCTGACAAGCGGTTTCCAAGAACACTGGGGTGGTATTGGCGGGGATAGAGCGCAGTCCGAAAATCTTTGATTTTTGAGCGAGCGGAATTCCCGTCCAAAGTTTTATCGGTAGTATTACCGATAAAGGAGGTTTAAAACTGTATTATTAAAATTTTATCAGATTGTTAAGGTGTTCTATTTTTTAAAATCCTTAAAAGGCGGATGAAGCTTATCCTTATCGGAAAGCTTGATTTCCATGCCGTCCGTTATCGGCCACTCAACACCGATGTCGGGGTCGTTCCACATAAGACCGCCTTCATCGTTAGGATGATAGAAATCGTCAACCTTATAAACAAATTCCGCTTCGTCGGAAAGGACCAAAAATCCGTGAGCAAAGTTTTTGGGAATAAAGAACTGCCTTTTATTTTCGGCCGAGAGAAGAACGCCTTCCCATTTGCCGAAGGTGGGCGAGCCCTCTCTTAAGTCAACGGCAACATCGAAAACCTCGCCTCTGATACAGCGCACAAGCTTTGACTGGCTGTACTGCTTTTGAAAATGAAGTCCTCGAAGAACGCCCTTAGTGGACATCGACTGATTGTCCTGAACAAAATCAACGGTTATACCGCCCTTTATGAAATCCTCCTTCTGATAGGTTTCCATAAAGTAACCGCGGCTGTCGCCGAAAGCGGTAGGCTCAACGATAATTACTCCGTCGATTGAGGTTTTGATAAAATTAAACTTACCCAAAGCTTATATCTCCTTTTTGGCGCTGTACATCTTGTCATAATACTTCTGATAGTCGCCGTTTACAACATTCTGTACCCACTCTGTATTTTCGAGATACCACTTAAGCGTCTTTTTGATTCCGACCTCAAAGCAAGTTTCGGGATACCAGCCGAGCTCATCTTTAATCTTCTGAGGGTCGATTCCGTATCTGCGGTCATGTCCCTTGCGGTCGGTTACATGCTTGATCAAGTGCTCGCCGACCTCGCTGTCGACATTTTCCTTGATATATTCGATTATGGATTTAACTATGAATATATTCGGCTTTTCGTTGTGGCCGCCGACATTGTATACCTCGCCGAGTCTGCCGTTTCTTATAACCATATCTATAGCTTTGCAGTGGTCCTCAACATAAAGCCAGTCTCTTATCTGCATTCCGTCGCCGTAAACAGGGAGATCCTTATGCTTTAAGGTGTTGTTCATGATAAGCGGAATAAGCTTTTCGGGGAACTGATAAGGTCCGTAGTTATTGGAGCAGCGGGTAATGTTTACAGGGAATTTATAGGTGTCGCCGAATGCCTTAACAAAGAAATCCGCAGAAGCCTTTGAAGCGGAATAGGGAGAATGGGGGTCAAGGGGAGTTGTCTCCATGAAATATCCAGTCTCGCCCAAGGAGCCGTAAACCTCGTCGGTTGAAACCTGAAGATATTTAACTCCGTCCTTATATTTATCGTCGCCGACAGTCCACGCAACCTTTGCGCACTGGAGCATATTAACAGTACCCTCAACATTTGTCTTAACAAAAATTTCGGGGTTTGTAATACTGCGGTCAACATGGCTTTCAGCCGCGAAGTTGACAACATAATCAACATCGTTTTCGGCAAAAATTTTGCTTATAGCCTCTCTGTCGCAGATATCAGCCTGAACAAAAGAGTATCTCGGATTGTTCTCAACACTCTTTAAGTTCTCAAGGTTTCCTGCATAGGTAAGCTTATCGACATTTATAATCTTAACATCGTCATATTTGCCTAACATATACATAACGAAATTAGAGCCTATAAAGCCCGCGCCGCCTGTAACAAGATAAGTTTTCATAAATTCAGTCCTCCACTTTGTTTATATAATCCTTAAGCGCAGCCTTCCAGTCGCGCATAAAATTACCTACACTGCATTTTAAGCCGAGATTTTCAAGAGAAGAATACTCGGGTCTTTTTGTGGGACTCTTGTATTCGTCGCTCGTGCAGGGCAAAACAGCATCTCCGAATCCCGAAAGACGGGCAATTTCGCATGCAAATTCATACCATGAGCACTCACCCTCGCCGGTGCAGTGGTAAATTCCGTATTCCTCGGTAATTCCGAGAAGCAAGAGGTGGTGCGCCAAATCGTTTGCGTTTGTAGGATTGCCTCTTTGGTCGTTGACTACGGTAATCGAGCCTTTCTCTCTTATAACCCTACGGACGGTCTTAACAAAATTCTTTCCTATATATCCGTAAAGCCAAGAGGTACGGACGATAAAGGTTTTATCGTTAAAAGCAAGAGCATATTTCTCGCCTAAAGCCTTAGAAGCCCCGTAAACACTCTGCGGATTTATGATATCCCACTCTGTATAGGGCTTTGTTCCGTTACCTGCAAAAACATAATCGGTTGAAACATGAATAAATTTAGCGTTTACGGCTTTTGCCGCTCTTGCGAGGTTTCTTACTCCCGCCGCATTGACTTTATATGCAACATCCTGCATTGTTTCGCAGCCGTCAACATTTGTCATGGCGGCGCAGTTTATAATTATATCCGGATTTTCGCTCTTTACAAATTCAGTTACAGCCAAGGTGTCCGTAATATCAAGCGTGTCAATATCAACAGCGCAGATTTCCGCTCCCCTGTATTGCTCGGGTATAGGACCTATCTCGCTTTTCATTGATTTTAAAATTGACTGAAGCTCGTTTCCGAGCTGACCGTGACAGCCGGTTATCATTATCTTCATTTTTTATGCTTCCTTTTTTGTTTTATTAAAAATTTAAATGCCGAAGACAAATGTATAAATAAGTATTTTATGCTTTTTGCGCTTGACCTGTCCCAAAGGTGGGTTACGCAAAATTGCGGAGCAATAACAGTCCGCCCGAATTTTTGCGCCCTGAGCGTCAGGTCGGCGTCCTCAAGATACATGAAAAATCTTTCGTCAAATCCGCCCAAAGCCTTAAAAACATCGCTTCTTATGCACATAAAGCAGCCGGAGCAGAAATCAATATCGGTAACGGTATCAATATTATCGAATTTTCTTGTATATTCGTCTCTTACCTTTGAAAGACTTTTAAAAAGCCTTTCAAACCTGCCTAAGAAAAGATATTTTGCCGTAGGAATTCTTTTGGGCAGAAACTGTTCTGTCCCGTCGGAATTTAAAATTTTCGGCATCATAAGTGAGATATCGGGATTTTCGTCCATAAAATCGGCGATATCGCTTAAAACATCCGAAGATACCGTTATATCGGGATTTACTATGAAATGATAGTCAAACATTTCGTATTTAAGTATCTTATTATGAGCCGCGCCGAAGCCGATATTTTTCCCGTTTTCAATAAAGCTTAGGTTTAAATCCTTAAGAGCCTCTTTCGTACCGTCCGAAGAATTGTTATCAAAAACATAAAGGGACAAATCGCGCCTTTTTGTGTTGTCTAAAAGGCTTTTGCAGGCATTTACCGTGTTTTCGCGGCTGTTGAAGGTGACGATTGCCGCCGATATTCTGTTATCCTTGATAATGCCTCACTTCCTTTTTATAAAAACAGTTTAACATATAAAAAGCATTTATTCAAGAATTATTTAAGAAAACCGTTTACGATTTCTTCCTCTGCCTGCTTTTCCGTAAGCCCTAAGGTCATAAGCTTCATAAGCTGTTCGCCCGCGATTTTTCCTATTGCGGCCTCGTGGATAAGAGAGGCGTCAATATGATTGGCGCTTATCTGCGGAATTGCGCTTACCTTTCCCGAATCCATAATAATTGCGTCGCATTCGGTGTGGCCGTTACAGAGATTGTTGCCGTTTATATTCGACCTGAAAAGCTGAGAGGAGCTTTCCTTAGCTACGGAGCGGGAAACGACGTTTGCGCTTGAATTTTTTCCGTTTAAGTCAACCGAAAAATCAGTTTCGGCTTTCTGTTTGTTCTCGGTGAGGATTTTTTCGTGGATAATAAGCGTTCCGCCGTCCGAAACTACCGCCTTTGTGGTGCGCAGAGTGTTGTCAATTCCGCCTATTTGGCTTGTTTCCATTTCCATATAGCTGTTTTCGCCGAGGTTTACAATGGTTGTGGGATTCATTATCCTGCTGCCCTTTCCTTCACCCTCGCCGAAGTGACGCTCAATATATTTAACCCTTGAATTTTTGCCGACAAAAAATGTATGCACTCCGTCATGCGAGGATTTTTTGTCTCCGCAGTTATGAATTCCGCAGCCTGCCATAATCGTTACATCGGAATTTTCGCCTATAATAAAATCGTTGTAAACAAGGTCGTCAAGCCCAGTCGCGTCAATAACAACGGGAATGTGTACCGTCTCATTCTTGGTATTCGGTCTTATTATAATGTCAATTCCCGGCTTGTCCTCTTTGGTTTTTATATCAATATTAGGCGTAACCTTTCTTTCGGCAAGCTTGCCGTTTGCCCTGATATTGTAAGCGCCTTCGGGTTCGCCGTCCATATCGGCGATTATTTTAAGAAGCTGTCTTTCGGTATCGTTTATCATTTTAAAGCGCTCCTTTCAGATTTTCTGTAAGTACACTGCAAGCGGTGTTTGTAGTGCCTAAAAGTTCGGGCAGAATATCGTCCTTTTTGCCCTGCGCTTTGACAGTTCCTGCCGAAATAACGATAACATTATCGGCAATATTTAAAATTCTTTCCTGATGTGAAATTATTATTATCGAGCCGCCCGAATTGTCATGAAGCTTTTCGAAAACCTTGATAAGATTTGAAAAGCTCCAAAGGTCAATTCCTGCCTCAGGTTCGTCAAAAAGCGAAATTTTAGTGCCTCTGGCAAGAACGGTCGCAATTTCTATTCTTTTAAGCTCGCCGCCCGAAAGCGAGGCGTTTACCTCGCGCTCAATATAATCGCGCGCGCAAAGACCTACCTGCGAGAGATAATCGCAGGCGTCGTTAAGGCTTAAATCCTTACCGGCGGCAAGGCTTAACAGATCGTGCACGCGTATGCCCTTAAAATGCACCGGCTGCTGAAAGGCAAAGCTTATACCCTTGTTTGCGCGCTCGGTTATCGAAAGACCGGTTATATCCTCCCCGTCAAGCAATATAGCGCCGTCTGTCGGCTTTATTATACCCGCTATTATTTTTGCAAGCGTTGATTTTCCGCCGCCCGACGGTCCGACAAATGCAACTGTCTGACCTGCTCCGATTTTGAGTGAAATATCGGAAAGGGCGTTCTTTGTTCCGTCGTAGCTGAATGTAACATTTTTAAATTCAACCGAATTGTCCTTCGGATGCTGTGCCTTTGCGGCTTCGTTGAGTGACGGCTCATTAAGAACGCTGTCGATTCGTGTGATCGCATCCTGAACAAGCATCTTGTTTTCGCTCATATGCATCAGCTTTGTCAATGTCAAAGAAATAACCGGAGTTATAATGATATAGAAAAGTATGTCAAGAAGCAATGTGCCCGTGACCTCGCCCTTTGAGAAACAATATCCGCCGAGGATAAGAAAAACAAATACACTGTTAATCGCAAGCGTATACGCAGTCATCGGTCCGCGCAGCTGCTTGGTATAGGCAACCGTCCATTTCTCGTAGTTATCAATTGTCGCCTTGAATTTCTTAAACGAAAAGACGGTCTGTCCGAATGTTTTAACAACCGGAATACCACGGACATATTCAACAGCCTCATTCGACATATCCGAAAGAGCATTCTGATATTCCGTCATCTTCTGCTGCATTGATTTTCCCGTCATTCCCTGCATACACACAAATCCGAGTGCAACGGGCACAAGGCTCAAAAGTCCGAGTCTCCAATCGAAAACAAAAAGCAATGCAAGAAGTCCGACAACACTCGCAACCGCCCTCGCCTGGTCGGGAAGCTGATGTGCAAGGTATGTTTCCGCCGCACCCGAGGTTTCGGAAATAATTCTGCGGAGCTTGCCGCTGCCGAATTGCTCAATCTTTCCGAGCGGAAGAGTTGCAATATGATCTGTCATTTCCAATTTCAGATTCGTTGCAATCCTGAATGCGGAAAGGTGGGAACACATAAGCGCTCCGACGTACACAACAACAGACAAAACCGCAAAAAGAACCGCCATCCAGCCGTAATGCGTTACATTAACAGCCTCCTTGTAGTTCGGGGAAACCTCAATAACCTCTTTGAGAATCCGCCATATGTACCAGAACGGCAAAAGCGCAATAACAGCGCTTGCCGCCGAAAGGATCCACGAAAGATATGTCAGGATCCTGCGACCGCCGGCATAGCCGAGAAGCCGACTTAGATTTGATTGCTTTTTCAAGAAAATGCCTCCTTGATTGAATATTAATAAAGAAGAAAAATCTCTTCAATTATTCGTTATTTGAGTTAGCTAAGGCTAACTACGGCACAAAAATTACGGAGCCTTACTGCCCCATAATTTTCTTCCAGCCTGCCGTATAAAAATCGTTAAGCTCTTCAAGATAATGCTCAGCATCCTTTAGCGGCATATCGTGTATCATCATTTCAAAGTAAGCGTTCATCATACCTGTAACAAGGATATGTTCAAGCCTCGTGTCTATATCGGGAACCTCATTGCCGAGTGATTTCAGCACCTCGTAATACTTGTGAGTTCCGTCCAATTCGAGCTCGACCATTTCATCAACCATAAAAGCGTATTTTGTGCCCTCCGAGCATTGAAGTATGAGATGAAAAGCATCCCTGTGCGAATCGAAATATCTCATCATCTCTTTCATACAGTCACGACCCGCCTGTCCCATTTGGGACGGCTTTTCTTCATTCGGAAGATCCTCAAACGCCTTTAAAGCATTTCTGTAAGAGTTCATTATATAATTATATTCTTCGTCAACGAGCGCCTTAAAAAGGTCGCTTTTGCTGATATAGTAGCCGTAGAACGCACCTGTCGTAACTCCCGCTTTTTTCACGATATTTCTAAGCGACGCAGATTTAAAGCCCTTTTCGCAGAACTCCTCTTTTGCGGCTTTCTTTATCATTTCAAGGGTTGATCCGTCCTCACAGCTCATCAGATTACCTCCGTGTAACAGTGTTATATAACACTGTTATATTTTAATATCACTTTTCTTTTTTGTCAAGCATAAATGCAAAAAAATTTATTTTTTATCATAGATTTCCTTATATCGGCATATTATATAACGCCGACCTATTCGGCAAAAGCAGAATTTTGTCGGAAAAGACCGTCAAAGGGCGGATAAATGATCTCCGAAATATTTGATCTCTAAAATATATTCGTACCGAAACAGAAAGGTGGGATAATAATATGAAAAATATAAATATTAAAGGTGTTTCCGTACAGACATGGGCAAGGACAATCGTGCTGGTTCTTGCGCTCATCAGCCAGCTCTGTGTCATTCTCGGCAAGAGCAGTGAGGCAAT
>DBKZ01000079.1:10009-10265 GCA_002297415.1 Ruminococcaceae bacterium UBA737 | reverse complement strand
ATAATAAAGATAAAAACTTCATTATTTTAAAAAGCCTCTTTTTCTGTTTTGAAAAAGAGGCTTTAAGTTATTTTATGTCGGTGAATGTCGCACAAAGCTTTCTTACCTTAAAAAGCGGTCAATGAACCTAATTTAAGGAGGAAAAAATATGATAAAAGCAAAAATAACAGGTCAAAAAATCGAAGCTTATTTCGACACCGTTGCGTCGGAAAGCAAAAACTATCTCAAGGTGAATTTTTCGTTTTCGGAGGACTGG
>DBKZ01000079.1:610-9989 GCA_002297415.1 Ruminococcaceae bacterium UBA737 | reverse complement strand
GGACGGATATGCCAAAACGGCAGTTTTTAAGAGCGCAGACAAAGCAAAATCCATAGGTGTATTTCTCGAAAGCGACGAATGCACCGTCCCTTATGAGATAATTTATGAAAGCGGATTTTCGCTTTCGGTCTACGGGATAAATGGCAATTCAAGAATTACCACTACCGAAAGCTATATTTGGGTACAAAAAAGCGGATTTACCGAAAACACTACCGAGCCTGCTTCCCCTTCTCAAACCGAATACGAGCAGATAATTTCGATTATGCAAGAAAACAAAGAAATATCCGAAAATCTTCGCAAGGACGCCGAGGACGGAAAATTCAAGGGTGAAAAAGGAGACAAAGGAGACACGGGTGCTCAGGGTATTCAAGGAATTAAAGGCGAAAAGGGAGATACCGGAGATAAAGGAGATAAGGGTGACAAGGGCGACCGAGGAGAGAAAGGCGAAAAGGGAGACGCTTTTGTTTACACCGATTTTACCAGCGAACAATTAGCTCAGCTTAAAGGCGAAAAAGGAGATAAAGGAGAACAGGGAATTCAGGGTATTAAAGGAGACAAGGGTGATACCGGAGAAAAGGGAGAAAAAGGTGACAAAGGCGATTTAACCGAGCTTCAGATGAACACCGCCTGCAGCAATCCATTAAAAGGGTATGCTACCGGAAATCCGATAACCATATCCGACGCTTCACCTAACGAGCATGAATTGAAGGTCACCGTTAAAAGCAAAAACCTTATTCCCTATCCTTATTATGATACTACAAAAACCGCTAACGGAATAACATTTACCGATAACGGAGACGGCTCCGTAACAGTAAACGGCGAAGCTACGGCTACTACAAATTTTTTATTGCTTCAAACAAATTTAAGCGTTTCTCTGCCGAAAGGCAAATATACAATTTCAGGCTGTCCGAGCGGAGGCGGAGTTAATACTTACGAAATTGCTTTAGCCTATGCTAGCGAAGAAAATATACAGAACAAAACGCTTAAATATGAATCTGGAAACTCAAATTGTTTTGAAATAACCGAAGATAAAAAATATTATATGACAATTGTTATCAGAGACGGAGCAAAGCTTAATAACATTACTTTCAAACCCCAGTTAGAATGCGGCACTTCGGCCACCGAGTTCAGGAAAAATGTCAGTGATATAACTGATGTCACACTGACATTAAAAAACAATATTTCAAATGAAAGCACATTATTTGAAGTTGATTCCGACGGTTCTGTAAGCAATGCCAAAAGCGGTCAGAACATAATATTAAGCACCGACAATGACGCAACAGTTATATACGCAGAATATAATCGTGACATAAACAAAGCATTTTCTGAACTTCAGGCTCTGATACTTGATTCGAAAAATTAATAAAAAGAGCTAAATAAATTGACCGAAATTTAAAAGTTGTTTTTTTAAAAAAATCCGTCGCTGCAACCAACATTTTTAGTTCTAACTTCTTTACTATAAAAGATTTTATAGATGATTTTTCAGTTTTATAACTTAATAATAAAAGTATTAAATTCACGCAAATTTCACGAAGAAAAGTTTGGCCAATTTTTGGCCAACGAAGTATCAAATTACAGGTCAAAATAAAGAAAAATAACAAACCGCGTTTTGCAAAAATCCCTTAATTAAGCCTTTTTCAAGTTTTAATAAGATTGTATGCTCGGGCTCATAACCCGAAGGGTGAGGCGGTAGTGAATGACAGTCCTGCGGACTGTCAGAGCCGCCGAGCCGACCGCAGCATTTCCTCCGCAGAGAAAATGCAAGACCGTGCAGTTCAAGTCCAGCCCTCGCAACCAAAAAGCCGTTCTTTTTCAGAGCGGCTTTATTTTTGCAGTATTCCCGACCGAGGGTTTGAGCCTGCGGGCGAATAACCTGAAGGGTGAGGCGGAAGTGAATGACAGTCCTGCGGACTGTCAGACCGGCTCAATTCTATTTATTTGGCTTTGTACATTTTATATGTTAAAATCTTAACTAAAACTGTTTGGTACAAATCATCTATAATTTTAAACCTTTAAAATAAAATGATTTTTATGAAAATCAAGGATTTCTTCCTTTTTCATTTTACCGAGCTCCAATGACAGTCCGCTGCGCTCTACAGCCAAATAATCTGCAAGCTGCTGTCTTGAAAAAGGAATATCGAATTCATATTTACCTTTTCTCTGCGCCTGAGCCGACAAATAGGACATCAGCTTTGCACGGGTGGTGCGCTGACCCATGTGAGTGAGCTTTTCTGAAAAACGCAGATTTTTCTCGGCAAGCTCGCCTAAAAGATTTCTCACAATTCGGCTATGATGCGAACAGGCGGACGGGCAAACATTCAAAATTCTGTTAACATTAAAAAGCATTACTGTAACTGGTGTTTCCGAAACAACGCTGACATTAAGCACCGAGCCTGCGGCGCAGGCGTAAGCGGCGGCAAAGGTCTGCCCCTGCCCTGCCTTTGACAGAATATTTCTGTTGCCCCAGATATCCTCCTGTATTACAAGAACGCTTCCAGACAGCACCAGTCCTATTGATTCTGCCTTTTCGCCGACCCTCAGCAAAAATGTATCCTTAGGAAAGCTAACTTCTCTTGCTTCAAGACAGGAAAGCATTTCATTTAGCTCAGCTTCCGAAATCCCCGAAAAAAGCTGAGAGGTTTTAATAACCGATAAAAAATTTTTCATAAAAATTCCTCTTTCGTTGAAAATTCAACCGACTTGTTGAATTTATTGTACTATAATATGATTACCAAATCAAGGAGGACCATTTATGAAAAGAAGAATTATTCAGATTGATAAAGATAAATGCAACGGCTGTGGAGCATGCGCCGCGGCTTGCCACGAGGGCGCAATAGCCATGGTTGACGGTAAGGCTCAGCTTATGAGAGACGACTACTGCGACGGTCTCGGAGACTGTCTGCCGGCATGTCCTACGGGCGCTATATCATTCGTCGAAAGAGAAGCCGCCGCATACAACGAGCAGGCGGTGCTTGAAAACAAGCAAAAGAAAATGAGAGAGCAAGGAATGAATCTTCACGGCGGATGCCCGGGAATGCGCATGAAAACGATCAGGCACGAAGAGCCTTCAGCTTGCGAGGACGCGCCTGCCATTTCAAAAAGCCGACTTTCCCAGTGGCCCGTTCAGATAAAGCTTGTACCCTTTAACGCGCCTTATTTTGACGGTGCAAAGCTTCTTATAGCCGCCGACTGCACGGCTTATGCTTTTGCTTCTTTCCATGAGCGGTTTATAAAAGGGCATATCACGCTTATCGGCTGTCCGAAGCTTGACGGCATAGATTATTCCGAAAAGCTTACCGAAATCATCAGCAACAACGATATCAAAAGCGTAACGGTAGTACGCATGGAGGTTCCCTGCTGCGGCGGTCTTGAGCAGGCGGCAAAGACCGCATTGCAAAAAAGCGGAAAGTTCATTCCGTGGCAGGTAGTTACAATCGGTACAGACGGCACAATTCTCGACTGAAAATCAAATCCGTAGAGCAAACGGCAGTGTTTCTTAAAAAAGGAAACACTGCCGTTTATTTTTTAAATGCAATTTCCCACGACATAATATTGCAAATTGTGCCATAAGTCTATATAATATTATTAAATATAAATTAAGGAGTTTTTAATATGAGTATTTTAGAAAAGCTCAGCAGTGCGCCGCTTTATCTTATTTGCGGCGGAATTATCGCTTTTGTTGCCTTGCTTTGCATGGTCTTCATGATAAGGGCATATAGGGCAGGAAAAGCCATAGGAATGGACACGGGAAAAATGAAGCGCGTTATCGTTTCAAGTGCGACATTTTCGGTGCTTCCGAGCGTAGGAATTCTATTGGGCGTTATAGCGCTTTCGGGAAGTCTCGGAATTCCGTGGCCGTGGCTGAGGCTCTCTGTTATAGGAGCGCTCCATTATGAAACGCAGGTGGCTCAGGCGGCGGCAGAACAGGTCGGCATGGAAAAGCTTTCGGGCGAGAGTATGACCGCTTCGGGCTTTGCCACTATTGCGCTTTTAATGAGCGTTTGCATAATGTGGGGAATGATTCTTTCGGTTCTCTTTAATAAAAAATACACCAAAAAGTTAAGCGGCGGCGGACAAAAAAGCACCGCCGCAGGCTTCGGTGACACGGCAATGACGGCAATGTTTATAGGTCTTGTCAGCGCATACATAGGAAGCTATATCGGAGGGTTTGTCTCTTCAAACGGTCTTTTCACATTCACGGGAGATTTTACTCCGCTTGTTGTCGTTGCGGTTTCGGCTCTTATAATGGCTTTATTTATGTGGCTCGGAAAGAAGCCTAAGCTTGCGTTTGTCGAAAACTTTTCTATCGCCGTCAGTATGCTTGTAGGCATGGCGGCGGCAGTGCTTATAAACCTTGTTTAAACTTATAAGGAGATAAATCATGAAAAGCAAAGAAAATCTTATTTTTGAAAAATACACCAAAACAACGCACAAAATCGGCAAAATCGCAAGCATTTTAGTTTTAATAATGCTTGTCGGCGCTCCTTTTTTAATTGGCAAATATTTAGGCGCATATCCAGACCTTAAAGCCGCGGGAAAGGGCTTCTTTTCGGTAGGGCTTATTTGGATGATAAGCAGTCTCGCAGAATTTCTTATATATACCCCGATGTTAGGCTCGGGCGGCGGATATCTTGCGTTTATAACAGGAAATCTTATAAATATGAAAATTCCCTGTGCGGTAAACGCAAGGGATATGGTAGGCGCAAAATCGGGAACGAAGGAAAACGAAATAATTTCGACCCTTTCAATTGCTACCTCTTCTCTTGTTACTATTATTGTTTTGGCGGTCGGCGTTGCATTGCTGACTCCCCTGCGCCCGCTTTTGCAGGAGCCTGTTTTACAGCCTGCGTTTGACAATGTCGTTCCGGCGCTTTTCGGTGCAATGGCATATAAGTATTACAAAAGCAATTTAAAAACCGCTCTTTTGCCGCTTACGTTTATGAGCCTTCTGTTTATGATAGTCCCCTCGCTTACAGGCTCTACAAGCTTTATGATTATTCCCTCGGGCGCAATGGCGATAGGAATTGCTTACTTTTTCTATAAAAGAGACGGAAGGAAAAATACAAAATGATAATAGTATATATACTTTTAAGCTTAATCGGGTTGCTTGTTTTACTGCTTTTGGCGGCGGTTATCCACACATTGCTTATTCCGTCAAAAAAATCCGAATATCAGCCGAATGAGAATGTGGAAGAATCATTAGAGCTTGCAAAAAAGCTTTCACAAATGATAAAATTCGATACTACCTCCCACCCTCAGATTTCAGAAGCCGAAAAGTTCCGCGAATTTCATAAGGTGCTCCAAAAGCTTTTTCCGCTTGTATTTGAAAAGCTTGAAAAAACCGAAATTGACGGAAATCTGCTGTTTTACTGGAAAGGCAAAAGCCATGACAAGCCGATTTTGCTGATGAGCCATCAGGATGTAGTTCCCGCCGAGGGCGAATGGAAATATCCTCCCTTTTCGGGTGAAATAGCCGAGGGCAAGGTCTGGGGGCGCGGGGCTTCCGACACTAAATGCTCTGTTATGGCATTTTTTGAGGCAACCGAGAGACTTTTAAAGGAAGGCTTTGTTCCGCCGCAGGATGTCTATCTTGCATCCTCCTGCACCGAGGAATGGGCAGGAGACGGAGCGCCGAAAATCGTTAAGGAATTACAAAGAAGAGGCATTGAATTATTTCTTCTCTGCGACGAGGGCGGAGCGATAATTTCCGAGCCTATCGGAGGAATAAAGGGAAATTTCGCGATGATAGGAATTTTCGAAAAAGGAAAAGCCGATGTGAAATTCACCGCAAAAAGCACGGGCGGACACGCAAGCGCACCTGCAAAGAATACTCCTATCGCAAGGCTTTCGGCATTTGTTAATGAAACAGAAAAGCATTCTCCCTTTAAAAAGAAAATTTCAAAAGAGGTTGCGGCGATGTTTAAGACCTTAGCGCCTTACGCACCCTTCGGAATGAAGCTTTTGTTTTCAAATTTATGGCTGTTCGGTCCGCTTTTAAAGGCAGTTCTTCCTATGGTCAGCGCTCAGGCAGGCGCAATGCTCAAAACCACGATTGCTTTTACAATGCAGTCAGGCTCCGACGCCTGCAATGTTATTCCTCAGGAAGCTACCGTCAGCGCAAATATGCGCTTTATTCCTCATCAGGGTGAAAAGGAAAGCCTTGAAATAATAAGAAAAAAAGCCGAGAAATTCGGCTTAACAATGGATGTAATGCACTCAAATGATTATACCGTCCCCGTCGATATCAAGGGCGAAGGCTATAAAACAATCGAAAGAGCGGTTGAAAAAACATTTCCGGGGCTTGCAAAGAGTCCCTATGTTATGACAGGCGCTACCGACGCGCAGTTTTATCAGCCTGTTTGCAAAAACTGCATTCGCTTTGCTCCGGTGATTTATAAGCCAGAGCAAATGAAGGGCATGCACGGAATTAACGAAAATATAGAATACAACTGCCTTGCGGGAGCGGTAAGATTCTATGAAAATCTGATTAAAATTGATAAATAGCTTTTTATCTTAATATAATTTTATAACAAGAT
Organism: Ruminococcaceae bacterium UBA737; assembly: GCA_002297415.1. Lineage (GTDB taxonomy): Bacteria > Bacillota > Clostridia > Oscillospirales > Acutalibacteraceae > UBA737. Next base: position 3,453 of record DBKZ01000079.1, on the reverse strand, counting down.
AAAAAAGACGGGGGAAACAATGGAAACATTCATGATGTATTTTCTTTTTGCGGTGGGAATTTTCTTCATTGTAAAAGGCGGAGATTGGTTTGTTGACGGTGCCGTATGGATAGCCGAGGTAACGAAAATACCGAAATTTATTATAGGGGCAACGGTTATAAGCATTGCGACTACACTTCCCGAAATCATAGTTTCAACAATTGCGGCCGTTGAGGGACATAATATCCTGTTATCGGGGGCTTTGAATGCAGCCGCCGCGTCGCAGGACAAGGTTGGAATGGCAATAGGAAACGGAATAGGCTCTGTTATCTGCAACACCGCAATGATCCTTGCGATAAGTATAATCTTTATGCCGATAGCTGTAAAAAGAAAGGATTTTGCACCGAAAGCCTTTTTCCTTATTGCGGCTGTTACAGTTCTGTTTTTATTTTCTTTAAAAGGCTCTCTTTCTATTTTAGGAGCAATTGCTCTGCTGATTATTTTCGCTTTTTATATAGCCGAAAATATCCGCTCGGGCAAAGCGACGGTAAAAGAAGACGAAACAGAAAAGCCCGCCACCGACAAAAGCACGGTTATAACCAACATTTTAAAGGTTTTGGTAGGCGCCGCGGGAATTGTTATAGGAAGCGAGCTTCTTGTAGACAACGGAAGTAAAATCGCCGCTTCCTTCGGAGTATCCGAAGCGGTAATCGGTGTCACCATTGTAGCTATAGGCACTTCCCTGCCTGAACTTGTAACAGCGATTACGGCGGTTGTTAAAAAGCAGACCTCAATGTCGGTAGGAAACGTTATAGGCGCGAATGTTATTGATACAACGCTTATCCTTGCGGTATGTTCCTTTGTTTACGGCGGAAAGCTCCCTGTTTCGGCACAAAATATTTATCTTGATTTTCCCGTAGCTATATTAGTATCGCTTATCGCAACGGTTCCGACAGTCAAAGCCGGAAAATTCATCAGGTGGCAGGGCGTTTTAATGCTTATAATTTATTTATGTTATATTTTAACGGTTACTGTAGGACTTGATATGTATTTAGGATTATTTAAAATCTGAGGAGAAATAATATGACGCTTAAAGAACTAAAAATCGGGCAAAGCGCCGTTATAACAGAGGTTGGCGGCGAGGGAAGCTTAAGACAGCACTTTTTAGACATGGGAGTTATTCCGAATGCCGAAATAACTCTTGTGAAATACGCTCCCATGGGCGACCCTATGGAGCTTAGAATTCACAGCTATGAATTGACCCTGCGCCTTGCGGACGCCGAAAAAATCAAAATAATTCCTATAAATGAAAAGCCTGTTTATAAAAGCACCTGCAAAATCGCGCCGATAACGCCCGAAATTCACCCCGGGCTCGGAGAGGACGGCATTTATCATGACAAAGCAAATGAAAGTCCTCTGCCTAAAGGAACGGTTTTAACCTTTGCACTTGCAGGAAATCAGAATTGCGGAAAGACCACGCTTTTCAATCAGCTCACAGGAGCAAATCAGCATGTAGGAAATTTCCCCGGGGTTACCGTAGACCGCAAAAGCGGACCTATTAAGGGGCATGACAACACGCTTGTTACCGATTTACCCGGGATCTATTCCCTCTCTCCGTATACCTCTGAAGAGATAGTTTCAAGACAGTTTATTTTAGACGAAAAGCCAAAGGGAATAATAAATATTGTTGACGCAACGAACATAGAGAGAAATCTATACCTTACTTTACAGCTCATGGAGCTTGACACACCTATGGTGCTGGCGCTAAACATGATGGACGAGGTCCGTTCAAACGGCGGAACGGTAAAAATCAACGATATGGAAAGGCTTTTGGGTATTCCCGTTGTGCCGATATCGGCGAGTAAAAACGAGGGTGTTGACGAGCTTATCCGCCATGCTCTGCATGTTGCGGAATATGCCGAAAAGCCAAGAAGAACCGATTTTTGCAGAGACAGCGGACAAACATGCGCCGTTCATAGGGCTATACACAGTATAATGCACCTTATCGAGGACCATGCAAAGACGGCTCAGATACCCGTAAGATTTGCGGCAGGAAAGCTGATTGAGGGAGACGAGCGTGTTCTTTTTAAGCTTAGGCTTGATGAAAACGAAAAGGAAACCGTAGAACACATTATTTCTCAGATGGAGCTTGAACGCGGGCTTGACCGTGCCGCCGCAATGGCGGATATGCGGTTTGCCTTTATAAACGAGCTTTGCTCAAAAACCGTTGTAAAGCCAAAGGAAAGCAAGGAGCATATAAGAAGCAGAAGGATTGATAAGCTTTTAACCGGAAAATATACCGCTATCCCCTCTTTTATTCTCATTATGGCGCTTATATTTTATCTTACCTTCAATGTTGTGGGCTCCGCTCTTCAAAATCTTCTGCAAATGGGAATTGACAGCTTAACCCAAGCCGTAAACTCATTGCTTATAAGTGCTAATGTAAGCGAAATAATCCGCTCGTTGATAGTGGACGGAATTTTTACGGGTGTGGGAAGCGTTGTAAGCTTTGTTCCGATAATCGTTGTACTGTTTTTCTTCCTTTCCATGCTTGAGGACAGCGGTTATATGGCGCGAGTAGCCTTTGTAACCGACAAGCTGTTAAGAAAAATCGGACTTTCGGGAAGAAGTATAGTGCCGATGCTTATAGGCTTCGGATGTACGGTGCCTGCAGTTATGGCAAGCCGTACTCTTCCCTCTCAGCGCGACCGCAGAATGACGGTTATACTTACCCCTTTTATGAGCTGTACCGCAAAGCTCCCTATCTACGGATTTTTTATTCAGAACTTTTTTCCGAAATACAGCGGAATTATTATGATTGGCATATATCTTTTGGGAATAGCTGTAGGAACGGCGGTTGCTTT
>DBKZ01000079.1:0-552 GCA_002297415.1 Ruminococcaceae bacterium UBA737 | reverse complement strand
AGCTTCCGAATTACCGTCTGCCCGAGGCTAAAAATGTTTTAATGCTTTTATGGGAAAAGGCAAAGGATTTCTTAAGCCGCGCATTTACCGTTATTTTCTTAGCCTCCCTGATAGTCTGGTTTTTACAGACCTTTGATTTTAGGTTTAATATCGTTTCAAACTCAAAGGACAGCATATTAAGCATTCTCGCGGGCTTTATCGCACCTGTTTTTGCTCCTATCGATCTTAATGACTGGCGGATAGTTACCGCTCTTGCCGCAGGCTTTATGGCAAAGGAAAGCGTTGTTTCCACCCTTGAAGTTTTAACCGCAGGGGTAGGAATATCCTCGGTTTTGTCACCTGTCAGTGCGGTAAGCATGCTTGTTTTCTGCCTGCTTTACACCCCCTGCGTTGCGGCGGTAGCGGCTGTAAAACGCGAGCTCGGCGGAAAATGGGCGGCTGTTATCGTTGTTGTGCAGTGCCTTATAGCATGGATTTGCGCTCTGCTTGCAAGAACTGTTATGATACTGATTAAAATTATTTAAAAAGAATGAGCGTGCCGATTTTTCGGCA
>DBKZ01000066.1:2635-5330 GCA_002297415.1 Ruminococcaceae bacterium UBA737 | reverse complement strand
TATGTTGTGAAGACAAAAAGGAGGTCTTTTTTATGTGTAACAGTAACTTTAGAGCAATTTCCGCCAAAGTTACTGTTACACATAAAAAAGACCTCCTTTTTGTCTTCACAACATACTATGCAGAGAACTTATTTGCGGTTACAGAAGCTTTTTCAAAAAAATTTTAAAAATACTCTTGACTTTCTTTGACTTTCGTGTATAATAAAAGTCAAAGAAAGTCAAAAAGGAGATGTGGGTGTTGAGAATCAGCGATTTGATAACACAGGAAATAATAAAAATGCTTAATGAGTCAAAGGAGAATTCGGTTGAAATTCAGAGAAATGTTTTTGCAAACGGAATCGGCTGCGCTCCGAGTCAGATAAACTATGTTATATCCTCGAGATTTACTCCCGAGCAGGGCTATATTATAGAAAGCCGAAGAGGCGGCGGAGGATATATAAGAATTAAAAGGCTTATAATGGATCATTCGTCCGCAATAATGCACATAGTGAATTCTATCGGTGATTCTTTAGACCCTATGAGCGCTAGAGTTCTTATCGAAAACTGCTTGCAGTCCGAAATAATTGATGTTAATAAGGCTCGGATAATGTATGCGGCAATGTCTAATAATGTTATGGCTAATATCCCGACCGATAAAAGGGATAAGGTAAGAGCCGCGCTTTTAAAGGAAATGCTTTTAGTTCAGCTTTAATGAAAGAAGGAAATTTTATGCTTTGTGAAAAATGCGGAAAAAATAATGCGACAACGCATATACATTCTATAGTAAACGGAATTGTTACCGAAAAATATCTTTGTTCTTCATGCGCCGCAAAAGAGGGCTTCGGAGCTTTCGAAAGCGACAGTCTTACAAATATGTTATCCTCAATGTTCGGGGACGCCTTAAGCTTAAACCGCTCGGTTTCCGAAAAGCGCTGCAAATGTTGCGGGATTTCATTTTCGGATATAGCCGAAAGCGGAAAGGTCGGCTGTCCCGAATGCTATAAAACATTTTACAGCGAGTTAATTCCTTATTTAAAAAGGGTACACGGCTCTACAAAGCATTCAGGCAAAATCCCGAATAAAGCTCCGCTTGTTGTAAAATCGGAAAAGGATACCGTTGAATCTTTAAAAATCCGTCTTGCCGGCTTAATCAAGGATGAAAAATTCGAAGAGGCGGCAAAGGTAAGGGATGAAATCAAGAAGCTTGAGGAGGAAAAGAAATGAGCTGGTATAACAAATCCGCCGTCTGCGACGATATAGCCGTAAGCACAAGAATAAGACTTGCCAGAAATTTAAACGGAATTCCTTTTCCTTCAAGACTTTCCGGAGAAGGAATAAAAAAGGTTAATTCCTGTGTCAAAAAAGCTATTGAGGACAGTAATACGCCGTTTTCAAAAAGTCTTAAATACATTGAAATGCGTAATATTCCCGAGAATGAAAGATATTCTATGGTTGAAAGGCACATTTTAAGCCCCGAATTTGTATCTGATTGCGAAGATAAGGCAATAATTATATCCGAGGACGAAAGCGTCTGCATAATGCTTTGCGAGGAGGACCATATCAGAATTCAGGTTACAAACCCCGGTCTTAATCTTGAAGAAGCTTATAATATTGCGGACAGCATTGATTCTTTGCTTTGTTCGAGTCTTGATATTGCTTTTGATAAGGACTTAGGCTTTTTAACCGAATGCCCTACGAATTTAGGCACGGGACTCCGTGCGTCGGTTATGCTCCATCTGCCGTTTCTTGAAGCTTCAAAGGAGTTAGGTGCAATATCGGATTCTATAAGCAAAATCGGATTTACAGTCAGGGGAATGTACGGCGAGGGAACGAAAGCCGAGGCTTCATTTTATCAGATATCAAATGAAGTAACCTTGGGAATAAGCGAAAAAAACGCTATAGACAATCTTAAAATAATCGCAAATCAGCTGATAGAAAAGGAAAGAGAGGAAAGAAAATCCGCTGATAAAATTAAAATAGCGGATATTTCGAACCGCGCTCTGGCAATTTTGAAAAGCGCGAGAATTTTAAGCAGCTCGGAGCTTATGAAGCTGATAAGCGAAATTAAAATCGGAGTAAGTACAGGAGAATTAAATGTAAAAAATGAGCTTTTAACTTCACTTTTATTTGAAAACCAACCGTATACAATTATGTGTAAATACGGAAATTTAAACTCAAAGGAGCGTGACGAAAAAAGAGCGGAGCTTATAAGAGAAAGGATTAAAGATATTTAAAAAAACTGCTGTCGGCGGAATTTCCGCCGTTTTGAAAGGAGTTAATTTTTGTGAAATATAATTTTAACGGATTTACGGATAAAGCAAATCTTGCTTTAAATCAGGCTATAAATGCCGCCGAGCTTTTCGGACATACCTATGTAGGAAGCGAGCATTTACTGCTAGGATTGTTAAGGTCCGGAGGAATTGCCGGAACTGTTCTTAACGACTGCGGAATAACCGAAGAAAAAATCGAGGAAATGATAGTCGCAAATATCGGAAGAGGAACGCCTACAAGACTTTCTGTTGATTATTTCACTCCCCGTACAAGAGTTATTCTTGATGTTGCAAGAAGCGGAGCCGAAAATTTAGGTAAAAGGCTTATCGGCACCGAGCATCTTCTGCTCGCAATCTTAGGAGAAGAGGACAGCTTTGCGGTTAAGTTTATAACAGGGCTCGGAGTAGATGTAACCGAGCTTTGCACAAAAGCTTTAAAGGCCGCC
>DBKZ01000066.1:0-2604 GCA_002297415.1 Ruminococcaceae bacterium UBA737 | reverse complement strand
ATTGATATCGATAGCTTTAATCAGAAAAACGGATTTTCCCCCGAGTCATATAATTCAAATGAACAGGGCGCCAATAAAAACAGTGCCGTCGAAAAATACGGCAGAGATCTTACAAAAGCCGCAAAAGAGGGCAAGCTTGACCCTGTAATCGGAAGAGAAAAGGAAATAGAAAGAGTTATTCAGATTCTTTGCAGAAGAACTAAAAACAATCCCTGCTTAATAGGCGAACCGGGGGTAGGTAAAACCGCGATTGTTGAGGGACTTGCAGAAAGAATAATATCGGGCGATGTTCCGGACATTTTGCAGAATAAACGCGTTATTTCCCTTGACCTTACCGGAATGGTTGCCGGCGCAAAATACAGAGGCGATTTTGAAGAAAGAATTAAATCTGTTATTGACGAGGTTTCAAAGTCAAATGATATAATCCTCTTTATAGACGAGGTTCACACCCTTGTCGGCGCAGGCTCTGCCGAGGGCTCTACCGACGCCGCAAATATTTTAAAGCCTATGCTTGCGCGCGGCGATTTTCAGCTTATCGGTGCTACAACTATAACCGAATACCGCAAAAATATCGAAAAGGATGCGGCTTTGGAGCGAAGATTTCAGCCTGTAACCGTCGGAGAGCCGTCGGTTGAGGACGCAATACTCATTTTAAAGGGTATTAAAGGAATGTTCGAAAAGCATCATAAGGTTGAGATAACCGACGATGCGGTGGACGCTGCCGTTAAGCTTTCTGCAAGATATATCAATGACAGATATCTTCCCGATAAAGCTATTGACCTTATAGACGAAGCGGCTTCAAGGGTAAGAATAGGAAGCTCTGAGGCAACTCCCGAGCTTAAAGAGCTTAATGCCAAAATCGAAGAGCTTTCGGCGAAAAAGGATTCCGCCGTTGATTCTCAGGATTTCGAAACCGCCGCTCATTTAAGAGACGAAATCAAGTCCCTTGAAGAAAAAAGAGAAAATCTTAAAAAGAACGCCTGCGAAGAAGGCACCTACGGTACAGTTACACCCGAAAGCATTGCCGAAATTCTTTCTTCTTGGACGGGAATTCCGGTTTCTCAGATGACCGAGGAAGAATCGCAAAGACTTTTAAAGCTTGAAGACGAGCTTCATAAGAGACTTATAGGTCAGGAACAGGCGGTAAGCGCGGTATCGAGAGCGATAAGAAGAGGCAGAGTAGGTCTTAAGGACCCGAAAAGACCGATTGGCTCATTTATCTTCTTAGGTCCTACGGGCGTCGGCAAAACCGAGCTTTGCAAGGCTCTTGCGGAAGCAATGTTCGGCAGTGAAAATCTTATGATAAGACTTGATATGTCCGAATATATGGAAAAATATTCCGTCTCACGTCTTGTTGGTGCTGCTCCTGGTTATGTCGGTTATGAACAAGGTGGTCAACTTACTGAACAAGTAAGACGCAACCCATATTCAATTGTTCTATTTGATGAGATTGAAAAAGCCCATCCTGATGTTTTCAATATCTTGCTTCAAGTACTTGATGATGGTAGGTTAACTGATTCACAAGGTAGAACTGTTGATTTTACAAATACAATCATCATCATGACATCTAACTTAGGTAGTCAATTCCTTCTTGAAGGAAATACTGAGAAAGAGAAAGGTGAAGTATTAAATCTTTTAAAATCTACATTTAGACCTGAATTTTTGAACAGAATTGATGAGATTATTATGTTTAATTCTTTAAATAAAGATATGACGCATAAGATAATTGAAAAATTCTTAAATCAATTGAAAGCTAGATTAAATAGTAAGGAAATTACTTTTAATTATGATGACAAAGCTGTGTCTTATCTAGACAAATACTTTGATCAAACATATGGTGCAAGACCACTTAAAAGAGCTATTCAAAATGAAGTTGAAGATCAGATTGCATACGATATCTTATCTGATAAAATCACCAAATCAGTCAATGTATCAGCTAAAGATAATCATTTGACTTTCTTAGAAAAATAAGGGCAATTTGTATTCAGCTTACACTCTTTACAATTTGGAGAAATAGCTTTGCAAATATTTCTGCCAAACAAAATTAGTTGCCTATGAAAATTGATGCTAGAATCAGGAAACTTCTTTTCTAAATCAACTGATATAAGACTTGGGTTATCACTTTTTGATAGCTCAAGTCTTTTTGCTATTCTTTGAATATGTGTATCAACTGGTATCACTTTTTTATTATATAATTCGCCTAAAATTACTTTACCTGTCTTATAGCCAACTCCATTTATAGTTATTAATTTGTCAAAACTATCAGGAACTTTTTGATTGTATTCATAATACACTTTATTAACAGCATCCATGACATAATTAGTTTTACTTTTTGCAAGACCAAGTATTGATATAATCTTATAGATATCATCATAACTGGCATCTTTCAGTTTTTCTAAACTATCATATTTAGAAAACAAAATACTAGTTACTTCATTGACTTTCTTATCTGTGGTTTGAGCTGATAATATAACAGCAATCAATAACTCATAATCATGATTATGCTTTAAAAAGCATTCAGTTTTTGGATAAAGATTATTCAAATAATCTAATAATTCTTTTTTATTTATCACTTTCTTTCATCCAGCCAGATGTATCAATTTC
>DBKZ01000021.1 GCA_002297415.1 Ruminococcaceae bacterium UBA737 | reverse complement strand
CTTTCGGGTATTACTCCCACTCTATGGTTGCCGGCGGCTTTGAAGTTATGTCATAAACAATTCTGTTTACGCCTTTGACTTCATTTACAATCCTTCTTGAAGCCGCGTCCAGAACATCATAGGGGATTCGTGCCCAATCGGCGGTCATGAAATCGCTTGTCATTACCGCTCTTAGAGCTACGGTATAATCATAGGTTCTGAAATCGCCCATAACGCCTACAGAGCGCATATCGGTAAGCACTGCAAAATACTGTCCGATTTCTCTGTCTAAGCCTGCGTTTGCGATTTCCTCGCGGAAAATCGCGTCCGCATCCTGCAAAATCGCAATCTTTTCACGGGTCATTTCGCCTAAAATTCTCACTCCGAGTCCCGGGCCCGGGAACGGCTGACGGAATACCATATTTTCGGGCATTCCGAGCTCTAAGCCGACCTTTCTTACCTCGTCCTTAAAGAGGTCGCGCAAAGGCTCGATAATTTCATCGAAATCGACATGGTCGGGCAGACCGCCGACATTATGATGGCTCTTTATAAGCGCCGCGTCGCCCACGCCCGATTCGATACAGTCGGGATAAATCGTGCCCTGAACAAGATAGTCCACCTTGCCGATTTTTTTAGCCTCGGCCTCAAAAACTCTTATAAACTCTCTGCCGATTATTTTCCTCTTCTGCTCAGGATCGCTTATTCCGCGAAGCTGACCCAAAAACTGCTCGGAGGCGTCAACAGAAACAAGATTTATATTATAAGTGCCTTTAAACAGCTCGTTTACCTGCTTTGCCTCGTCCTTTCTGAGCAGGCCGTGGTCAACGAAAATACAGGTAAGGTTGTTTCCTACAGCCTTATGAAGCAAGAGCGCGGCAACGGAGCTGTCAACTCCGCCGGAAAGTGCGCAAAGTACCTTTTTATCTCCGATTTTTTCTTTCAACTCGGCAATTGTGCGTGTTGTAAACGAAGACATCGTCCACTCGCCCTTACAGCCGCAGACATTATAAATAAAATTCTTAAGCATTTTTGAGCCTAACGGGGTGTGCATAACCTCGGGGTGATACTGCACGGCATAAAGCTTAAGCGCGGCATTTTCCATAGCCGCAACAGGGCAGATATCGGTTTTACCCATGATTTTAAAGCCTGTAGGAACCTGCTTTATGTAATCGGTATGGCTCATCCAACAGGTGGTTTTTGACGGAATATCCGAAAAAAGCTTACTTGAATTATCAAGCTTTACTTCTACCTTTCCGTACTCGCTGGCGCCTGCTTCAACAACCCCGCCCAAGACATGTGCCATAAGCTGAGCGCCGTAGCAGATACCCATTATCGGAATGCCGAGCTCAAAAAGCTCCTTTGAATATAAAACGGCATTCTCGCCGTAAACGCTTTTAGGACCGCCGGTTAAAATAATTCCCTTATAGTTCTGCTTCTTGATTTCCTCAATGTCAACCGTGTACGGTTTGATTTCAGAATAAACATTATTTTCTCTTACTCTTCTTGCAATCAGCTGATTATACTGACCGCCGAAGTCAAGCACCAAAATCTTTTCCATTTTTGCCTCCGATAATTTTTATAATCATATATTTTATTATATAACAAACCGCACTTTTTGTCTATCTAAAAAAGTGCGGTTTTTAAATTTTTTTATTCTACCGTGACGGATTTTGCAAGATTTCTCGGCTTATCTATATCACAGCCTTTAAACAGCGCGACATAATAAGAATAAATCTGAAACGGAATGACCTCAAGCGAAGCGACAAGAAGAGGATCAACCTTAGGAATATAAATAACATCCTCGGCTTCTTTCGAGATTTCAGTGTGTCCCTCGGTTGCGCAGGCTATAACATAAGCGCCTCTTGCCTTGACCTCTTTTATATTGCTGAGCAGCTTTTCGAACAATTCCTCATAAGCGGCAAGCGCGATAACCGTTCTTCCCTCAACAATAAGAGAAATTGTTCCGTGCTTAAGCTCGCCTGCGGCATAAGCCTCTGAATGAATATATGAAATTTCCTTTAATTTTAAAGACGCCTCTAAGGAAACGGCATAATCAATATTTCTTCCGATAAAGAAAAGCGATTCGGGGTCGCCGCAGTGCTTTGCCATTTCTTTTATTTTAGGCTCGTTCTTTAAAACCGCCTCTATATACTCGGGCAGTCTGCAGACATCCTCAAGCATACGGTCAAGCTTTTCATCGGACTCAGTCTTTAAAATTCTTGCTGCCCAGATTCCCAAAAGATAAAGCACCGAAAGCTGGGTTGAATAGCCCTTGGTGGTGGCTACGGCAATTTCCGGTCCCGCCCATGTATAAATAACATCGTCCGCCGCTTTAGCGATAGAGCTTCCTACAACATTTACAATCGCAAGCGTGTGCGAGCCGCGCTTTTTCGCCTCTTTTAAAGCCGCAAGAGTATCGGCGGTTTCTCCCGACTGACTGATTATTACAGTTAAAGTTCTTTCGTCGGTTATAGGATTGCGGTAGCGGTACTCGCTGGCATAATCAACATTTGTAGGTATTCTGAGCATTTCCTCGAACACATATTTTCCTACCATTCCCGCATGATATGCCGAGCCGCAGGCAATTATATCTATTCTGCCTATCTTTTTAAGCTTTTCTTCATTAAGCTTCAACCCCTCAAAGACGATTTCCCTGCCGTGAACACGGCTTTCAACCGTCTGCTTTACGGCATTTGGCTGTTCCATTATCTCTTTCATCATAAAATGGTCGTATCCGCCCTTTTCAGCGGCGGAAACATCCCAGTTTACATGGGAAATTTCTCTTTTGATTTCATTTTTATCCGAATCATAAAGCTTAACCTGCGAGGGGGTCAAAACCGCAATTTCTCCGTCCTCAATATAAATAACATCCCTTGTGTGGGTTACGGTTGCCGTAACATCGGACGCGATATAATTCTCATTTTCGGACACTCCGATTATAAGCGGGGAAAACTTCCTTACCGCAATAAGGGTATCGGGATAATCGCTGCAGATTATTCCTAAAGCATAAGAGCCCTCAAGCTTTTTCACGGTTTTTGAAACCGCATCAAAAAAATCTCCCTCATAATACTGAGAAATCATCTGAGGAATGACCTCGGTATCGGTTTCGCTGTTAAACTGAACTCCCTTAGCCTTAAGCTCATCCTTAAGCTGAAGATAATTTTCTATTATTCCGTTATGAACAACAGCAAATTTTTTATCCGAGCTTAAATGGGGATGGGCGTTTTCAAAGGAAGGCACACCGTGAGTTGCCCATCTTGTATGCCCGATTCCAATGAATCCGTTTAAATCCCTGCCGTTATTCGTTTTTTCCTTAAGCTCCTTTATTCTCGCGGTGGTTTTTTCCACCCTTACCGTCCCGTTATCAAGTACGGCAATACCTGCCGAGTCATAGCCTCTATACTCTAACTTTTCAAGACCGTTAAGCAAAAATTCCGCTGCATTTGTTTTTCCTGTAAAACCTACGATTCCACACATAAAAATACACCTTTCCGCAATACGCCGAAAGGTGCCTTGATTATTTTAAAGCCGCGCAAAAAGCGCACGACAAAAAAAGCGGTAATAAAATACCGTTTTATCGGGACCTTATAAGGCGCATTACAATACGCTTTTATTCTGGCATAGCAAAGCGCCTCTGTTCCGAAATCGCTTTCGGGTTTTAAACGCTTGTTTACGACATGCCTGCCGTGGGACATCCGCCGAATATTTCGATGCTCCCCATCCTCGTCAACCGCTATGCCGATACGGTCCCGGCGCTTTAAATTTTATTTTTATACAGCAAAAGAAATCGGCAAGCTGTACAATAATATTATACTATATTTTATCCCGAATGTCAAACTTTTAAAAATAAAACCGGAATTCCACTTAAAAAATTCCGGTTAAAAAATTAAAAATCAGTTTATTTTTCCGTAAAGCGGAACATCGGTGTCCTTTTTAGGCTCACGGTTGGGGTCGGCTTTAACCGTATTATCCTGACGCGGTCTTCTCGGTCTTCTGCCGCGATCCTCAAAAGAGGGTCTTATTTCACCGTTTTCGGGATAAATGATAACTCTTCTTGCCTGTCCCTCGCCAACAGAGGTTGAAACAACTCCGTCAATATCCTGTACGGCTGTATGAATAATACGGCGCTCATAAGGATTCATCGGCTCTAATTTTCTGCTCCTGCCTGTACGGAGAACCTGAGAAGCGATACGGTTAGCAAGATTTGTGAGCATTTCCTCGCGCTTTTCGCGGTAATCCCCGATATTTATTGAAACCTTATAATATTTTCCGCCGTTATCAGCAGCAAGGCTTACGAGATACTGGATAGCGTCAAGCGTTTCTCCGCGGCGGCCGATAACATTGCCGACATTTTCTCCGTCAACAATTATGAAAGCCGCGTTATCCTTTAAAGCCGCTTTAACAGAGGTAACCTCGCATCCGAGACCCGAAAGAATCTTTTTAAGGTAGCTTATCGCACCGACTGCCGGAGAATTTGAGGGAATAAGCGTTTCGTCAACCGCACCCTCAAACGGGTCTTCTCTTTCGGCTTTTTCTTTCTTTTCGGCGGTCTTTTGAACATTTTCCTGCTTTTTCTGTTTTGCAGGCTTATTTTCCGCCTTTTTAGCAGGCTTTTTGGGGGCTTTTTTAGCAGGCTTTTCATCGGGCAATTCTATATATGCTCTTACCTCTGCCTTACAGCCTCCGAAAAGACCGAGAATTTTTTTCTTTGCGGTAGTGATTATTTCAAACTGAACATCGTCCTCTATATCGGCGCCGAGTTCCTTAAGTGCGTTTTCTCTCGCTTCGTTTACATCTTCGCCGAAGCCCTTTGCTTCTCTTATCAAGAAACTTCCTCCTTTTTATTCCTTAGCCGAATTATTTTCAGCTTCCTTTAATTTTTCAAACTGCTTTTCCTCAAAATCCGCTCTTGCTCTTAATTCCTTGCGGCGCTGGGAGGCGAGCATTTTTGCAGGTCCGTAATAAATCTGGACAAATGACTGAATAAGTCCGCCGATAAGCGAAGAGCAGATCCAATAAAATCCTACGCCGCCGGGAAATGTAAATCCGAGGAACAGGGAGATAAGAGGCATTGTGAGCATCATACCCGCCATATTCGGTGCGTCCGGATTTGATTTCTTATTTATTATCANNTATAACACTTGTCAGCATCTGCGCTAAGAACGCAAAAATCGGGATAAGCCAAATAGTCTGATATTTTGCGAAAATATTGATATCAAAATTCGGCTTTTCGGTAAGGTCGATATTAAAGAGCATATAGCTGATATCGGAGCTGTCATGCGCTTTCTTTATATCAGCTAAATCAGAGCTGATTTTTTTATACTGCTTTTCGGGAACTACTTCCTTTATCTCGTCATAATGCTCGTCAAGCACACGGACGAGGGGAAGCTCCTTATATCCGCCTTTTTTACCCCAAGCCTCGACAAACTGCTTATGTTCAGCCGCCTCATCTTCGCTTAAATCGGTAACCGCGGTTGAAATTGCATTTGTAACATTGGTAATCTTAGCCGAATCTACTTTTTCAAGATAGGTAAGCGGAGACATGATAAGATAATAAATGCAAAGCATTAAGGCAAGACGGATTATCATCGGAAGACAGCCGCCCGACATTGAAACATTTTCTTCTCTGTAAAGCTTCTGCTGAGCCTCGGCGAATTTCTGCCTGTCGTCGCCGTAACGCTTTTTTATATCGTCCATCTTAGGCTTGATTTTAAGCTGCTGAACAGACGCTTTCTGACTTTTAATGCTAAGCGGAATAAGTATAACATTGATAAGCAATGTAAACATAAAAACCGATGCGGCAAAGCTTCCGCCGAAAATATCGGCAAAAAATCTTAAGACCGCGCTCAGCGGAGTATTGATAATTTTGCTTATAAATCCCATTTATAAACGCCCTTCCGGTTATATTTAATCGCAAATTCTGCGAAAATTTATCGCTTTTGTTTTTTGGGCGGTACCGGATCGTACCCTCCCTTACAAAAAGGATTGCATCTTAAAATTCTCTTAAGTGCAAGCCATGTACCCTTTAAGCTTCCGTGCACCCTGATGGCTTCTATTGCATAAGCCGAACAGGAGGGTGTAAATCTGCAGCACGGAATTTTTCTCGGAGAAATATTTTTTCTGTAAAAATTTATCAGTGCAATCAGCGCACTGCCGATAAAGTCCTTATTCCTTTTCATCGCAAAATAATCCGAGCTCGCAAAACTGCTTTTTCATCATTTCTGCAATTTTTGTGCTTTTACATTTAAGAATTCTGCCGCGCGCAACTACCACGACATCAACCGAATTCAAATCTCTTGCGCACTCTCTGAAAGCGGCGGTGATAATTCTTTTCGCTCTGTTTCTTTTTACGGCACAGCCGATTTTTTTCGTGACGGTTATTCCGAGTCTTACCCGTCCCGGCCTTCCTTTTGCCGCATAAACAACAAATTCGGGAGCAACCCGTGACTTTCCTCTCCCGTAGGTCCGCCTGAAATCACGGTTTTCCTTAATCTTTTCGAAATACTGCATAATTTAAAACCCCTTTTATTCTTAAAATAAAAGGAAAAGCCACATTTATGTGGCTTCAGTTTATTGATAAACCAGAACTCCTATTTTGCGGCAGTTTTGCCGCATATCCGTTTTTTCGCTGACATGCGCGGCGAAAAAACACCTTGTAAGCGAAAAATCGCTTAACAAGCGGTTTTTCAAGGGCACTGGGGTGGAGTACTCAGGGGGATAGAGCGCAGTCCGAAAATCATAGATTTTCGAGCGAGCGGCATTCCCGTCCGAGAGCGTGTCAATTTTTGACGCGCTCAAAGCCACATTTATGTGGCTTTAGTATGTGAGCTTCTTTCTGCCCTTAGCTCTGCGGCGGGCAAGCACTTTGCGTCCGTTAGCTGTTGCCATTCTCTTTAAAAAGCCGTGTTCTTTTTTACGGTGAAGCTTTTTAGGCTGATATGTTCTTTTCATCGTATAAACCTCCTTTACAGACAACCTATCAGTTTATGATTATACCGCATAAATATAGCCGGTGTCAACAAAAATTTGAAAATTATGCCGCAATTTTATTTTTTGCCGTCCTCGTCGTCCTTAAAAGCGTCGGTATCAATGGAAAATCCGCCGTCAAAAAAATGCTTTTCGTTTTCGGTTACGCTTCCGATATCGGGAATATCGTCAAGCAAATCAAAATCCTCCGCGGTCTCTTCTTCAATCTCATTTTTATATGAAACAGCCGCCTCAAAAAGGTCTTCTTTGTGCCATTTTTTTATAAGTTCATCGCCCTCGGGATAAAAATTATTATCCGGATTGCGCCTTACATAAATTACGGCAAGAACAATATAAACAAGGAATATTACCGCGCTTGCGGCACTTATCTTAATTCCGAGGCTTAAATAAGGCGTTTTATAATCGAACCTTATCTCACTTGTTCCTTTTCCTACCTTGACCGCCATAAATCCTACATTGACCTTTTCGATTTTTGCGCTTTTTCCGTTTACGGTGGCGGTAAACCCTTCGTCATAGGGAATCGAGAAAAATACAAGCGAATCGCCATCTCTTGAAACGGTAGCGGTAAATCCGTCGTTATCGGTCATAAAGCTTGTACTTGCGGTTTCTTTTAAAGCAGCGCATGATTTTTCAAGGTCGGTCAGAAATTCCGATTTAACTGTTTTTACTGCGTTTTGATCTTCTGATACGGTGCTTTCCCCGTCCGAGCCGAGCTGAGCGCCGTCAAGCGTTTCTTCCTCGGTTACGGTTTCCTCTTCCTCGTAAAGGGGCGCGTCCTTATAATTTTTCATAAATCTGCCGTATTCATTTATCTGCTTAGAGGTTAACACCATTGCCTTTAAAAGGACGGAGCTTCGCTCGGTTTCCTTTAAGGCATAGAAATCGTCCTCGGTTATATAATATTTATAAGAAAATCCGTAAGGAATATAGTTCTCGTTCTCATAAATATTATAGCCGCCGTCGGTATCGAGATATTTAAAGTCAGGCATTCTTGTGTTTCCGCTGTCATCGACAAAGCTTTCGCCGTTTACACGGTTTAAAAGATACTTTACCGACAAAAACGACCTTAAGCTTACATAAGAAGTGCTCGGTCTGCTTCCGACGCTTCTTTCAATGCCTATGCTCTTATAAAAGTCCATTATCGACCCGGGGACTACCGAATGAAAAGCGTTTATACAAGGATAGCCTAGATACATTCCCGTATTGTCGACACCGTCATAAACATCTATCCTATAGGTGTTTTTATCGTCGGGAATAGTGACCTTGCCCTCAATCAGCTGGTCTATCATAACGCTGTCGATTTCATTCGAATGGGTTCTTCCGCAATAAATAAAGAATACCGAATAAAGAACCGAAACTATGCACACACATGCGGTTGCCGATTTGAAGAATGCTTTGAGACTGCTTTGCCTGATTTTCAGCAGGGCGTAGGTCATAATAAGGCTTATTATCGCTATCGCGCAGGTGACAAAAAATCTTGTTTTGAAAACCGACGAATCGTCCTGAGTATAAAGTCCGAAGGTAAGCGTGCCGTCGCTGTTTTTCGTCGGGAAAAATCCAATAACCAATGTAAATGCGAGGGTTATAACACTGCTGTAAATATATCCCGATTTAAAGCTTATATCCCTGTCCTCAAACAAAGCTACGGTGCAAAGGCACATTATAAGAATAGGCATATAAAACCATCTTGCGTAATAGGCCGTATTAAAAGCATAGAACATGCTGTTAAGTATCGGGAACATTGCACATATAAAGCAGACTGTTATAAGTCTCTTCATCCAGTTTCTCTTTTTATTTACAAGCAGAGTTGCAACACCCGTCATGCCGAATACCGGCAACCAGCCGCCGAGTGACGACCATTTAACATCGGCGCCCGGGAAAAATACGGGACGGGCAGGAAGATCAGGCGGAAAGAAGAAGCATTCGATTACATTAAGATATATTTGTTCTTTTCCGTAGGTTATAGCCGACCAGCCTGTAAGAAAGCTTGAAACGCGGCTGTTGGAGAGTATCGCCGCAAGGGAAGGAACCATTAAAGCGGCGGAAAGCCCAAGACCCAAAACCGCCTCAAAGCCTAATGTAACAACTCTTCCGAATCTTAGCTTAAATGCGCCCGAAAACAGTCTTACGAAGAAATAGATTACACAAAAAACTACCATTCCGAAGAAGAAAAAGTAATTAACAACGGCGCACGCGGCAACCGCAAGGGCAAAAACTCCGCGTTTATTTTCAGTTATAAGCAACTCCATTGCAAGCAAAAGCAAGGGAAACATAATTAACGGCTCATGAAAATGATTAAAGAAAATATTATAAACCGAAAAGCCCGAAAAAGCATATAAAAGTCCGCCTATCTGAGCCGCCTCGGGGGTTTTTGTAAATCTTCTGATATAAAGATAAGATGTAAACGCCGCGCATGCGAATTTTAAAATAAGCAGAGGCCCCATAAGATAGGGCACAAAATCCGTCGGGAAAGGAATAGTAAGCCAGAAAAACGGACTGCCGAGAAGATAAAAGCTGTACGAGCCTATAAAATTAGCGCCTAAATCGGTTGTAAAGCTCCATTTTACATTGCCTGTCCTTACCGCCTCATGGCACATTTTATAAAAAGGAATCTGCTGAACATTAAAGTCGCCGAAAAATGTAAAATATCCGTGTCCCTCAATCATAAAGGGCACAAAGATAACCGCCGCACAGATAAGCGCGGTTAAAAATACAGAAAGCTTTTTTTCTTTGACGGGTCTAAGCGTAGATTCTTTTCTTGCGGAAAATGTCATCTGTACTTCCTCCGGAATGTTTCGTTACTTGATATTATAACAAAAAATGGTATAATATTCAATAAGGATGTGATAATTTTGAAAAGTCATTTTTTTGCAATGCTCAGCCGAATGAAAAATATCAACCGCTGGGGACTGATGAGAAATGTCAGAAACGAAAACCTTTGCGAGCACAGCTTTGAAACGGCAGTTATAGCCCATGCCTTGGCGGAAATTGCCAACAACCGTTTAGGCGCAGAACTTGACGCGGATAAAATCGCCGTCTGCGCGCTTTTTCATGATACAACGGAAATCTTAACAGGCGATATGCCAACCCCCGTAAAATATTATAACGACGATATTAAAAAGGCCTACAAGCAGGTCGAAAAAACCGCGCAGGATAAGCTCTTAAGTCTTTTGCCCGATTATCTGAAAAACTCATATTCAAAGGTTTATGAAACGGACAGCCTTACGGAAAGCTATGTTAAAGCGGCGGATAAGCTTTCCGCGCTTATAAAGTGCATAGAAGAATTAAGTATGGGAAACAAAGAATTCGAATCGGCGAAAAAATCCACCGAAAAATCAATAAAAGAGCTGAATTTAGAGGCGGCGGATATTTTCCTCAAGGAATTTATCCCAAGCTACTCATTAACGCTTGACGAGCAAAATAATTTATAAGACGGAATTCAGGACAAAAATAAACGCGCCCCTCGGTAATGACAAATGTCATTACCGAGGGGCGCGAATGTTATAGACTCAAAACAAGGGTGTTTCCCTTAAATCCTATAAATTATTTATTGAGCGCCTGCTGAACTGCAACAGCACAAGCAACCGTCATACCAACCATCGGGTTGTTACCTGCTCCGATAAGTCCCATCATTTCAACATGGGCAGGAACGGAAGAGGAGCCTGCAAACTGAGCGTCCGAGTGCATACGGCCCATTGTATCGGTCATTCCGTAAGAAGAAGGACCGGCAGCCATATTGTCCGGATGAAGCGTACGGCCTGTACCGCCGCCCGAAGCAACAGAGAAGTAATTTACGCCGTTTTCAACGCACCACTTTTTATAGGTTCCCGCAACAGGATGCTGGAAGCGTGTCGGGTTAGTAGAGTTACCTGTAATGGAAACGCCTACCTTTTCAAGCTTCATTATAGCAACGCCCTCGGGAACATTGTCGGCACCGTAGCACTTAACAGCCGCTCTTGCTCCCTTTGAGAATGCCTTTTCATAAACGACCTTAACCTCTTCGGAATAAGGATCGAATTCGGTTTCAACATAGGTAAATCCGTTGATTCTCGAAATTATGTAAGCTGCGTCCTTACCGAGACCGTTAAGAATAACTCTTAAGGGCTTAACTCTTACCTTATTAGCATTAAGAGCGATTTTGATAGCGCCCTCAGCGGCTGCAAAGGACTCATGTCCCGCTAAGAAGCAGAAGCACTCTGTTTCTTCCGAAAGGAGCATTTTTCCGAGGTTTCCGTGACCTAAGCCAACCTTGCGGTTTTCGGCAACGGAGCCGGGGATACAGAAAGACTGAAGACCTACGCCGATATTTGCGGCGGCGGTAGCGGCGGATTTATCGCCTGTACGCTCAGCCTCTTTCAAAGCGATTGCAGAGCCGACAGTATATGCCCATTTTGCGTTTTCAAAGCAGATAGGCTGTGTTTCCTGAACGGTGGTATAAGGGTCTATACCGTATTTAGAGCAGATATCCTTGCATTCGTCAATAGAAGAGATACCGTAATTTTTAAGAACTCCGAGGATTTTTGCCTCGCGTCTCTCATAACCTTCAAACTGTGCCATAATACTGTACCTCCTTATTCTTTACGGGGGTCAATATACTTGACCGCGCCGTCTTCCTTATTGAAGCGACCGTAGTGACCCATGGATTTTTCATAAGCTTCATTAGGCTCCATGCCCTTTTTGATAAGATCGGTCATTTTTCCGAGCGAAACGAATTCATAGCCGATAACCTCATCGTTTTCATCAAGAGCCATTCTTGTGCAGTAGCCCTCGGTCATTTCAAGGTATCTTACGCCCTTTGCCTTTGTACCGTACATAGTACCGACCATTGAGCGAGCGCCCTTACCGAGATCCTCCATACCTGCGCCTACTACAAGACCGCCCTCAGAGAAAGCCGACTGGCTTCTTCCGTAAACAATCTGTAAGAAAAGCTCACGCATAGCGGTGTTGATAGCGTCGCACACGAGGTCGGTATTAAGAGCCTCAAGAACCGTTTTGCCGGGGAGAATTTCAGCAGCCATAGCAGCCGAATGGGTCATACCCGAGCAGCCTACGGTTTCAACGAGAGCTTCCTCAATTATACCGTCCTTAACGTTGAGCGAAAGCTTACATGCACCCTGCTGAGGAGCGCACCAACCCACACCGTGAGTGTAAGCAGAGATATCCTTAATCTCTTTAGCCTGTATCCATTTGCCTTCCTCCGGAATCGGAGCGGGACCGTGTTTCGGACCCTTAGTGACAGGACACATATTTTCTACTTCTTTTGAATAAATCATATATGTTCTCCTTTCGGTATTCTGACAAAAATCATTATATCATTTTAAAAAACAAAACTCAATACCCAAACCCGACATTTTTTTACTTTCTTTTTCTGAAAGCGAGATAATCCTCAAGAATAATAACCGCCGCAACCGCGTCTATTATCTGTTTGCGCTTTTTTCCTCTTGTATTTGTCTCGTTAAGATAGCCTGCGGCGCTGAGCGTTGTGCACCTTTCGTCCCACATAACGGTTTTTATTCCGCTGTCCTTTTCGATTTTTTCGGCAATTTCGGTGCATTCCTGCGCGCGAAAGCCTAAAGACCCGTCCATATTCTTAGGAAGTCCGCAGACTATAAGCTCCGCTTTTTCTTCCCTCGCCTTTTCGACTAATTTTTTTACAAGCTTATCTTCGTTGTATTCCGTTATAACTCCGCGCTCAAACGCAAAGCTTTCGCTTTCATCGCACACGGCAAGCCCCGTTCTCGCCTTTCCGAGATCGACCGACATTATAATCATTGCTTTTTATCCTCATTCTCCGCTAAAAAATCGACTATTCGGTTTCTTTTAGGAAGAAATTCGTCAGGCACATGGCTGTGGTCGTTATAAAAAACGATTTCGGGCTTTAAATCATCGTCAAAACGAATGTGCGTAACCGCGGTATTTTCGCTCCACGGAACCTCCTTAAGCCTGTTTATATCGTTAAACATCAGTCTGCACATAAGGCACCTTGTAACGCCGCCGTGGGTTGAGCAGATAACCGTTTTGCCCTTATTCTTTTCGGCAATTTCTTTTACGGTCTCCCAAATTCTTTCATAAGCATGCCTCATCGGCTCGCCCTTTGGGGGAGCGAAATCCTGAGGGTGATTATTCCAGATATCTGCGAGACCCTCAACCTTTAAAAAGGTTTCGCGAAAAGGCTTTCCCTCATAAATTCCGCCGTTTATTTCTATAAGACCGTCACAGATTTCAATTTCATCCGCTCTGTCTCCCGCCGCCGCCTTAGCCGTCGCAACGGTTCTTTTAAGCGGACTTGAATAAATTTTATCGAATTTGAAATTTTCAAATCTTTTTTTAAGATATTCAAGCTGTTTTGCACCGAGCTCGCTTATTTCGCAGTCGCTTGTGCCCTGAAAGGCCCGCTTTGCGTTTCCCGTCGCCTCGCAGTGCCTTATTAAATAAATATCCGTCATATGTTCCTCCGAATAAATTTCTTATCTTAGTGTGACAGGACTTGAACCTGTCACGCCTACGAAAC
>DBKZ01000010.1:29779-36651 GCA_002297415.1 Ruminococcaceae bacterium UBA737 | reverse complement strand
TTTCTCGCTTCGCCGAATAAAATTAAAGCGGCAGAAACTTTTTAACCTACCGAAACTAAAAATTTTGTTATAAGACGAAGCCGACTAAACGCAGGAATACTATCGTATTTCAAGTTTTGAGGCAATGTATTATGCAAAATTTTGTTTCGTAGGCGTGACAGGTTCGAGTCCTGTCACACTAACATATTTTCGATAATTCTTACATAGCTTCTGCCGAGATTATCGAAAAGTCCCTCGCCTACAGGCTGGGCACTTCCCATGTCCGTTACCGAATCGCCTGCGAATACTATTCTGTCGCCGTTTTCAAAAATCATTTTTTAACATCTCCGTTCGATTATATTTCTGAGTTCTTCGGTTCCGTCGCCCTTAAGCGCCGAAAACGGAACAATCTGAGTGTTTTCATCAAGCTCGTTTTTAAAGGCTTCAAGCCTTTTATTGAATTCGGTTTTATTGAGCTTATCGCATTTTGTAAGAACCACCGTATAAGGAATATTATAATGCCTTAAATATTCAATCATCGAAATATCAAATTCCGTGGCGGGACGGCGCATATCGACAAGCGAAAAGCACATTGCGATATTTCTTCCCTGCCTGAAATACCCTTCCATAAGCTCGCTCCAGCGCTCTTTTTCCTTAGATGCTACCTTTGCGAAGCCATATCCCGGAAGGTCGACAATTCTTAAACCTTTAAGCTTATAAAAATTAACGGTTACGGTTTTACCGGGGGTGGAGCTTACTCTAGCTAAAGCCTTTCTTCCGAGAATTTTATTTATAAGAGAGGATTTCCCGACATTTGACCTGCCTGCGAAGCAGAATTCGGGCACATCGGATTTCGGCAGCTGAGAAGATGTTCCGAAAGCCGCCTCAAAATAAGCGTCTGTAAAATTCATTTATATTTCTCCGTTTTTAACATCTGTTAACAGCTTTAGAAACTGTGCTGTTTGCCGTCAAAAGCTTATCCGCCTGCTCCTTTTCAGGGAAAACGAGAGCATTTTTGATAATTTCGTCCACATTATCGACAGGAACAAACTCAACCTTTTCGCGGACTGTTTTATCAACCTCGTCAAGGTCGGGAACATTAAGTGCGGGAATAAATATTTTCTTTACTCCGCCTCTGTATGCCGCCATTGATTTTTCCTTAAGTCCGCCTATAGGAAGAACTCTTCCCTTTATTGTGACCTCGCCTGTCATAGCGATATCTCTTTTAACGGGAAGACCTGTAAGCGCAGAAACAAGCGCGGTTGTAATAGTTACGCCTGCGCTCGGTCCGTCCTTTTTAACAGCCGCCTCTGTAGCATGGATATGAATATCGCAGTTTTTATAAAAATCGGGGTCAATTCCGTATTTCAGCGCGTTTATACGGACATAGGTCACTGCGGCGGAGGCGGATTCCTTCATAACGTCTCCGAGGCTTCCCGTTAGCAAAATTTTGCCCGTTCCCTCGGTTGCGACAACCTCAAGCTGCATTATTTCTCCGCCGACGGCAGTCCAAGCAAGTCCGTTTATAATTCCTATCTCGTCTTTTTCTAAAACAGTCTCGGGACGGTATTTTTTAGTTCCCAAAAGAGAATAAAGGTCGCTTTCCTTTATCGTTACAGAGGTTTCTTCCTTTTCTGCTATCTTTTTAGCCGCCTTTGAGCAAAGCGAGGCTATTGTGCGCTCTAAAGATCTTACGCCTGCTTCTCTTGTATAAAAATCGACAATTCCGTATATCGCGCCGTCGGTAATTCGGCAGGTCTTAGAATTAAGAGCATGCTTTGCAAGCTGTTTTGAAACCAAGTGCTTTTTAGCGATATTGAAGCGCTCTTCCCTTGTATAACCGTCAAGATAAATAACCTCCATTCGGTCAAGGAGAGCGGCAGGAACGGTGCTTAAATTATTCGCTGTTGTGATAAACACCGCTTTGCTTAAATCATAAGGAAGCTCGACAAAATTATCCGTAAACGAATTATTCTGCTCGGGGTCTAAAACCTCTAAAAGCGCGGAAGCGGGATCGCCCTTATAATCGCCCGAAAGCTTATCAATTTCATCGAGCAGAATAAGAGGATCCGAAACGCCCGCCTGTTTTACGGCGCTGATTATTCTACCGGGCATTGCTCCGACATAGGTTTTTCTATGGCCTCTGATTTCAGCCTCATCGTGCATTCCGCCGAGCGCAATTCTTACATATTTTCTTCCCATGCACTCGGCAATTGTCTTTCCGACAGAGGTTTTTCCGACTCCCGGGGGACCCGCAAGGCAGATAATCTGTCCTGTAAGCTCGGGATTAAGCGAATAAACGGAAAGCATTTCAAGAATTCTTTCCTTTACTTTTTCGAGCCCGTAAAAATCCCTGTTAAGAATTTTTTCGGCTTTTTTGATATCGACCTTAGAGCCCGAATATTTTTTCCAAGGAAGCTCTAAGCACAAATCAAGCCAAGAGCGCATAACCGTGCCCTCATGAGAGCCTGCAGGGAGCTTTGAAAGCTTATTTATTTCGGTTTTAATTCTTGCTTTAACCGAATCGTCCGCCTTGAGCTTTTCAAGCTTTTTAAAATAGCTTTCGATTTCGGTGGCTTCATCGTCTCCGTAAAGCTCGTCGTTTAAAACCCTTATCTGTTCTTTTAAGTAATATTCTCGCTGATTATCGTCAATCCTATGGCGTGTTTTCTCGCCGATACGGTTATCTATCTCACAGATTTCCCTTTCCTTGCTTAAAAGCTCAAGAAGAATTTTCGCCCTTGTCATAGGAGAAAGCTGTTCTAATATAAACTGCTTATCATCATAGGGAGAGGGAACATTAAAGGCGATATAATCGCAAAGATAAGGTATATCGTCGCAGGTGGCGACAGTTGAAATTATATCGGGGGCAATATTTCTGTTGACCTCGACATATTTTTCAAACTCAATTCTTATTCTTCTTATAACGCTTTCCTTATAAACCGCTCGGTTTTTTACCGCCTTTTCCTCGCATTTTTCCACTGCCGCAGAATAAATATCGGAATTTTTTAAGAATGCGGTATGCTTTGCGCGGTAAAGCCCCTGAACAAGAGCCTTTACACTTCCGTCGGGCATTTTTAAGGTCTGGCGGAGCTTACACATACAGCCCATTTTATAAAGGTCGTTTTCAGTGGGGTTTTCGACCGTTATATCCTTTTGCGCGACAAGATAAATAAGCTGATTTGTCGACATTGCGCGGTTTATCGCATTGACAGAACGCTTTCTGCCTACATCAAGTGTAAGAATCATAGATGGGAACGCTACAAGTCCCCTAAGCGCAAGCACGGGAAATGTTCCCGACGGCGCTTTTATTTCTGCTGGCATAATTTTATTTCTCCGTTAATAATTTATAAATCGTTTACATAAACGGCGGCGGCGCTCAGCCTGCTTTCGACAAAGACGAAAACCGCCGTATTTCCGTTTGCGGAGTATGTGATATACTCGCATTCGTCAGAGCCGAAGGAAAGGAAATAATAATCGTTTAAGGTTCCTTTTTTCAGCTCAGCGTCAATCCCGCGGCTTTTAAGACCGTTTACAACCTCTACAGAAACCGTATCAGCCTCAAAGCCGAAGGCTTTTGAGAAGGATACCACGGCGCTTATTCCGCTGTCCTTTTTCTCGGTATTATAGTAATACTGAAAATCTCCGCACATTATTTCCGTATATTCGCCGTTTTCGAAAACGGGGAGCTCGGCCTGCGCTTCTTCCTCACCCGAATGCCCGTCCATATCGTCAGGTTTATACTCGGCTTTCATTTTTTCAAGAGCTTCATCGACATTATCCTTAAGCTTATAGCCTGACTCGGGAATCTGCCCTATTTTTACATACTGCTCGACATCGGCTCCGCTTGCGCTGTTTTCTTTCTTGCTTTTGCAGGCGCAAAACGAAAGCACCAAAAGCATCGAGAGCAATAATGCCAAAATCTTTTTCATAATCTGCTCCTTTTATATTTCTTAGATTTCGTTTTTAGAAGCAACTTCGTTTAACAGCGTCTGCTGCTGATCCCAAAGCTTCTGAGAAAGGTCGACATAATAGGTGTGGGGCTTTTCAAATCTCGTAACCTCGTCCCAAAGAGAGCCGACCTGCTGTTCGCGGTATTTTGAAATTTCCTTAACGCTCGGCGATTCATAGACCTGTCTGCCGTTTTCAAAAATCTTCTTCTGAAGCTTAACAGCCTTGAAATCGGTGACGGTTTTGCGCTTCCATGTGAAAACGGGGTCGAAAATTTCATAAGGCTCGGTATCGTCAATCTTCTCATCGTTTAAGGTGATTACATCGGCAATAGCCTTGCCTGTTGCCTTATCGAAAAGTCTCCACGGGATTTTAACACCGGGGAGGGTGATTTTAGCGGTATTTTCGCTGACCTTGATTTTAGGTATTATTTTACCGTTTCTTTCAATTGCGGCAAGCTTATAAACCCCGCCGAAAACAGCCTCGCTTGAAGCGGTTATAAGTCTTTCGCCTACTCCGAAGCTGTCAACCCTTGCGCCTTGGAAAATCATATCTCTTATAAGATATTCGTCCAACGAATTTGAAACGCAAATCTTACAGTCCTCATAGCCTGCTTCATCAAGCATTTTGCGGACCTTTTTTGAAAGATAGGTAATATCTCCGCTGTCTATTCTTATTCCGAGCGGTCTTTTGCCCATAGGCTTTAAGACATCATTGAAAACTCTTATTGCATTCGGAATTCCCGATTTTAAAACATTATAGGTATCGACGAGCAAAAGAGTGCTGTCGGGATACATTTCGGCATACTTTTTAAATGCCTCATACTCATCGTCAAAAAGCTGTACCCAGCTATGAGCCATAGTGCCCGAAGCCGATACGCCGAAATCCTTAGCTGTTTTTACAACCGAAGTGCCCGTGCATCCGCCGATTACAGCGGCTCTTGCACCGTAATACGCGGCGTCCGCACCCTGAGCGCGGCGCGCGCCGAATTCCATAACGGGTCTGCCCTGAGCGGCTCTTGAAATTCTGTTTGCCTTAGTTGCGATAAGGGACTGATGATTGACAGTAAGTAAAACCATTGTTTCAATCATCATTGCCTGAATTGCAGGACCCTTGACCGTTACAATCGGCTCCTTCGGGAAAATCGGAGTACCCTCGGGAACAGCCCAGACATCGCAGGTGAATTTAAAATCCTTAAGATAATCGAGATAGTCCTCCGAAAAAAGCTTAAGGCTTCTTAAATATTCGATATCGTCGGCATCAAAATGAAGATTTTTAAAATACTCTATAAGCTGTTCTACGCCCGCCATAATCGCAAAGCCGCCGTTATCGGGAACTCTGCGGAAAAACATATCGAAATATGTCACGGTGTTTGCAAGCTCGGTATCGAAAATACCGTTTGACATGGTCATTTCATAAAGGTCTGTAAGTAATGTAAGATTGCGGTTATCAATACTCATTTTTTAATCCTCACATTTTTTCGGGCGCTGTGATTTTAAATGCGTCCAGAACATTTTTTATAACATTTGCCGCTGCCTGACAAAGAGCAAGTCTTGCGTTTTTAAGGTCATTATCCTCGCAGTTAACTCTGCAAGCGGCATAAAATTTATGGAATTTGGTTGCAAGCTCTACAACATAATGGGTAATTCTTGCAGGGTCATAAGCCTTAGCTGACTGAATTATTTCATCGGTATAAGCTCCGATATAGGTGATAAGCTCTCTTTCCTCGGGGGAATTGAGCAAATTAAGATTAACATTTTCAGTATCCGGCGAGCCGACATTTTTAAGTATCGAACAAATTCTTGCGTAGGCATACTGAACATAATAAACGGGGTTATTGCTTGACTCGCTTACGGCAAGGTCCAAATCAAAATCGAAATGGCTGTTAGGCTCTCTTAAGTTGAAGAAAAATCTTGCCGCGTCAATCGGAACCTCGTCAAGCAGAGTGACTAGCGTTATAGCCTTGCCCGAGCGCTTTGAAGCCTTTATAACCTCTCCGTTACACACCAAGCGCACCATCTGCATAAGCACCGCGTCAAGCCTTGACGCGTCCACCCCGAGAGCGGTAAGCGCGGCTTTGAGTCTCGGAACATAGCCGTGGTGGTCGGCGCCCAAAACATCTATTGCCCTATCGAATTTTCTTATTTCAAGCTTATTATAGTGATATGCGATATCGGGGACAACATAAGTAGGAACTCCGTTTGCCCTGACTAAAACAAAATCCTTATCGCAGCCGAAATCGGTAGCTTTAAACCACAAGGCGTCCTCCGACATATATGTATGTCCGCTTTGCTTTAAAAGCTCAATAATTCTTTTTGTTTCGCCGCTTTCATGAAGCGAGCTTTCCTTAAACCAAGTATCATAGGAAATTCTGTATTTTAAAAGGTCGGTTTTAAGACCCTCGATATTTTTAGGAAGCGCAAATTCGACTAACGCCTTTCTTCTTTCCTCTTCGGATTTTTTAGCATAAGAATCGCCGTGAATTTTTGCAAACTCCTTGGCATGATTTATAATATCCTCGCCGTGATAAGAATCCTCGGGCATTTCAATACCGTCCTTATAAAGCTGCAGATATCTTAGATCAAGCGAAAGTCCGAATTTATTTATCTGATTTCCCGCGTCATTTATATAAAACTCGCGTTCAACATAAAAACCTGCTTTTTTAAGCACAGCCGCCAAGCAATCGCCCAAGGCTCCGCCCCTTGCGTTTCCGATATGCATAGGCCCTGTCGGATTTGCGGAAACGAACTCGACAAGAATTCTTTTGCCCTTTCCGAAATCGCTGTTGCCGTAATCCTCCGCCTTATTTAAAGCGTCCGACACGATATCGGAAAAATATCCGCCGGATAAAATGAAATTTATAAATCCGGGGCCTGCCTTTTCGCATTTTTCAATATATGTACCCGAAAAGTCCGCGTTATTTATAATTATATCCGCAATAG
>DBKZ01000010.1:0-29750 GCA_002297415.1 Ruminococcaceae bacterium UBA737 | reverse complement strand
GAGGGCGCTTTATGAAAGCATCTTGCCCATACGAGCGCCGCATTTACCGCATAATCTCCGTGCTCGCGGTTTGCGGGGGCTTCCACATTGAAATCCGAAAGCTCGGCTTTAGGAAGCTGCCCTGATTCAATCGCTTTTTTTACCGCGTTTATAACCGCTGTTTTAATTTGTTCACGCGCAACAAGAGCCGTATATGTCATTTTTATACCTCATTTACCTTTATTTCAAGTTTATTTATGCTTATCGGCTTTAAATCGGAATCAAGAGTATATTTAAGCTTTAATTCTCCGCCGTTTTCATTTAAGGTGCTTTCGATAAGCTCGCCGTAAATCCCTATTTTCATACTGCCGTAGGGGGTGTCATAAAAGCAATTATTACGCTTGTCCGCTTCTATGACAAGTCTTGAATTCATATCTCCGGTTCTTTCAAGGACTACCGAGCGGTCTTTAAGCACCGAAAGGGACGAACGGCAGTTTTCAGCGCCCAAAAGCTCGCTTTCATCATAGTAAAGACAGACGCCGTTCTCTATGCTTTCAAGCTTTCCGTCAGTAGAAAACTCGATTACATTTTCATCTTTTTCATTATGATTGACCTGAGTTCCCTTTATTTTAATTATAACATTCTTCATACAGCCTCTATATCCACCTGTTCAAGAAAATCCTTTTCAATATCCATGCCGAGAAGCGTTGCCGCGGTTTTTTCAAATGCCTCGGTCTTATCGCTTACGAAAAATTTATATTCGGGAAGGCTTAAACCGTCATTTGAAAGACCTGAGCTTTCAAGCTGTGCCTTTACAGCCTGCGCCGTTGCCGTTCCCATATTTATTAAAGCTGTTCCCTCGCCCATTTCGGACGCTATAATATCTTCAAGCACGGGAAAATGCGTGCAGCCTAAAATCAGCGTATCAACGCCTGCTTTTTTCATAGGCTCAAGATATCTTCTTACAGTTTCTTTAACCACGGGGTCATTTTTATCGGTCCAGCCCGCCTCAACCAAGGAAACAAGCATTGTCGCGCTGTTTTCAATAACCTCGGCATCGGGAATAAGCTTTAAAATCTGCTTTTTATGCGCCTGAGTTTTTATAGTTGCGCTTGTTGCCAGCACCCCGATTTTTTTATTGACGGTAGCCCTGACTGCCGCTTTCACCGAATTTGAAACCACTTCCACAAAAGGAACAGGAAGAGTTTTTCCCGTATCATAAGCGACAGACGAGACCGTTCCGCAAGCCGCAACAATCAGCTTAACATTATTTTTAAGTAAAAATTTTTCATCCTGCAAGGCGTATTTTTTTATAATATCATGGCTCTTTGTGCCGTAAGGCACTCTTCCGGTATCCCCGAAATAAACAATGCTCTCATCAGGTAACTCTTTCATTATTTCCTTTGCGACGGTGAGTCCGCCTATTCCGGAGTCAAAAAGACCTATTGCCCTGTTATCCGACAAAACTGCCGCCTCCTTTTTTAAAAGTGCAGAAAACTTCATATTATGATACCATATTTTTTCGAATTCTGCAACTGTTTTGTCCAAAGAAAGCGGCTTTAAAAAATGCTTTTTCAGCTTCCTATAATATCTTTTATCTTTTTTTGAGCATAAACATTCAGATTATCGAAATCCATAGCGGAAATATAATAGCTTTCAAGCTCATCATGCACGCTCTTTGCGGTTTTTAAAATATTTACGGCGCTTAAGATAAGCTCACTGAACACACGCTTTTCAAAGCTTCTCTGATTTTTTTCACCGCTTTGCGGCTTTAAAAATCTTCTTGCGTGAATTCTTCTTATATCTGAATTTATCTTTATAAAGCGGTTTTCGGTCATAACGCAAAGATTTAAGGACGGAATTTCGATATGGTCATAAATAAGGCTCGGTAAAAAGGGATTTTTATAGACTGTTGCCTCAAGACCGCGCCTCCCTGCCTCTTCCTTTAAAATTCCGATAATACAACTTGAAACCACTCCGATATTATCGGAAATAATAACCCTATTTTTGCACCTTTCATAAAGCTCTGATGAAAAATCATAAAAGCCCTTTGGAGTTATACCGCTTAAAAATCTGCAGGTCGGTTTAACCTGCTTTTTGCCGTTTTTAAAATATTTTTTTATAATCGTTTTCGCATATCTCTGCGTTTTTTCAAAATCAACCGCTCTTTTTTGCGCTTCAACGCTTTTTTCAAGCAGCTCGCCCGCGGCGGAAAGATAAGCTGAGGCGATACCGTGAACGATTTTGTTTCTGTCGGTCAAAAGCTTTATTTGCGCTCGGTTTTTATAAAGCATATCCGAATCATAAAACTCGCCTAAATTTATAATGTTTTCAACCGCCCCCGGGTATATGGGCTCAACTACATGCGGAGCGGTACCGTCAAGCACGACCGCCTTATTATTCTCGATTATTACCGCGTCTAAAGAGTCTGGGTCGCTGCTGCACGGGCACTCGATAACGCTTTGCTTTTTTGCCCTTGCGCTTAAAGCTAACTTTTTCATAAACGAGGATTTTCCGGTCCCCGGTCCGCCCTTTATTATGTATACCCTCCAGCCGTCAGTGCTTTTAAAGAAATCTCCGAAATGCGAAACAAAGCCCTCGCAGGAATTTGCGGCTAAAAAAGCATGTTTTTTAACTGTTTTCATATTCAT
Organism: Ruminococcaceae bacterium UBA737; assembly: GCA_002297415.1. GTDB lineage: Bacteria > Bacillota > Clostridia > Oscillospirales > Acutalibacteraceae > UBA737. The sequence continues at coordinate 27,120 of DBKZ01000010.1, read as the reverse complement.
TCCCCTTAATTACAATTTCTGCAATATACTATTCAGTTTTATGTCCGTTTGATACTTTTTAAAAAAATTTTATATTTTCTCTTGACAAAACAGCACTACGGAGTATAATAAACAACAGTTGAACAATTATTCAATCGTTTGAATGAGGTGGTATTACGGAAAACGGAAAAACCGGAAAGGCTAAGCTTAACGGCAGTCTTCCCCCCATCGACACTCTTTATGATTTAGCGGAGCTTTACAGGCTGTTCGGAGATTCCACAAGAATCCGAATTCTTTATGTGCTGTTAAACAGCGAGCTATGCGTAAACGATATTGCGCAAAGGCTTGACATGACATCATCCGCTATATCGCACCAATTAAGGCTTCTTAAGAGCGCGGGGCTTGTAAAATACAGGAGAGACGGAAAAACCTGTTTTTACTCTCTTGCAGACGACCATGTCGAAACAATTATAAATCAGGGTCTTGAACACATTACGGAGGAATGATTATGAAAGAACACAAGGAAAGTATCATCAAAATAGGGCTGACGGTGGTTTTATTCTTAGCCGCGGTTATTGTCGACAAGACATTGACTCTTCCCGTTTTCGGGAGAATATTGCTTTATGTTATCCCATATCTTGTAGCCGGCTACGAGGCGATTGCGGAAGCATTTAAAAACATCTTCCACGGCGAATTTTTCGACGAGGCGTTTTTAATGGTACTTGCGACGGTTGCGGCGTTTATCATAGGCGAATACCCCGAAGCGGTATTTGTAATGCTGTTTTTCAATGTCGGAGAATTATTCGAGGATATCGCGTCCGACAACAGCAGAAAGAAAATCAGCTCGCTTATGGATTTAAAGGCAGAAACGGTAAGCGTTGAAAGAGACGGCGTTATAACCACGGTTGACCCTAAGGATGTTAAGGTCGGAGAAATCATTGTGGTAAAACCCGGGGAAAAGATAGCGCTTGACGGAACCGTAGCAGAGGGCGAAAGCTCGGTTGACAACAGCGCGCTTACAGGCGAAAGCGTTCCTGTAGACGTTAAGGCTTCAGACAGAATTTACAGCGGCGGAATCAACTTAAATGCCGTATTAAAGATAAAGGTTGAAAGCGAATACAAGGATTCGACGGTAGCAAGAATTCTTGACCTTGTTGAGCATTCGGCGGACAAAAAAGCGAAAACCGAAAAGTTTATAACGAAGTTTTCAAAGGTTTACACACCTATAGTTGTTGTCCTTGCAATTCTTTATGCGATTATACCATCTATTATTACGGGTGATTTTCACAAGTATATTTACAGCGCGATTTCGTTCCTTGTTGTATCCTGTCCGTGCGCGCTTGTAATTTCGGTTCCGCTGACATATTTCTGCGCGATAGGCGGAGCGTCGAGAGACGGTATTCTTATAAAGGGTGCGGAAGCGATTGAAAATCTTACGCATGCGAAATGCTGTATTTTCGACAAGACCGGAACTCTTACCAAGGGCAAATTTCAGGTAGTTGCAATTCATCCCGAAAGCATCGACGAGGATGCGCTTCTTACCATGGCGGCAAGGGTTGAGTCATTTTCAAGCCATCCTATTTCGCAGTCGATTATAGCGGCGGCAAAAATCAAAAAGCTTGACTATGAGGGAGATATTTCCGATGTCAAGGAGCTTTCGGGAATGGGCATGAGCGCAGTTACCGAAAACAAGGAGCAATTGCTTGTAGGAAACGAAAAGCTTATGACTCAAAACGGCATTGAATATCACTCCTGTCACATTGAGGGAACGGTAATTCATGTTGCATGCGGCGGAAAATATGCCGGACACATTGTTATATCCGATGTTTTAAAATCCGAAAGCATTTCGGCAATCAAAAAGCTTAAGGCTGAGGGAATTAAGACCGTAATGCTTACAGGCGACAAGAAAGCCGCCGCGGAAAACATAGCTAAGCTTACGAAAATTGACGAATATCACTGCGAGCTTATGCCGGCAGACAAGGTTAAAAAGACCGAGGAAATAATGGCTCAGGAAAACGGCAAAACCGTATTTACGGGAGACGGAATAAACGACGCGCCCGTTTTGATGAGAGCCGATGTCGGAATTGCGATGGGCGGTCTCGGAAGCGACGCGGCAATTGAAGCCGCCGACATTGTTATCATGGACGATAACATTTCAAAGGTTTCAACCTGCGTTAAAATTTCCAAATACACAAACTCAATTGCGGTACAGAACATTGTCTTTTCAATAAGCATAAAGATACTTGTTCTTATTCTTTCAATAATCGGAATCCCCGGAGTTATGTGGCTTGCGGCGATTGCGGATGTCGGCGTTATGGTAATAGCGGTCTGCAACGCAATGAGAGCGCTTAAAACAAAATTTTAAATCCACAATATAAAAAACTCGCCGTTCCTTAATCTTAAGGAACGGCGAGTTAATATTATAAATATATTTATCAGTAAGCAATGCCCTGAGCGATCATTGCGTCGGCAACCTTTTCAAAGCCTGCGATATTAGCGCCTGCTACGAGGTTTCCTTTAAGGCCGTATTTCTCAGCGGCATTATTGGCATTATGGAAGATATTAACCATAATGTTTTTAAGCTTAGCGTCAACCTCTTCAAATGTCCAGCTGTAACGCATGGAGTTCTGGCTCATTTCAAGAGCTGAGGTTGCAACACCGCCTGCGTTTGCAGCCTTTGCGGGAGCAAAGAGAACGCCGGAATTCTGGAATACCGCAATAGCTTCGGGAGTTGAAGGCATATTTGCACCCTCGCCTACTGCCGTTACGCCGTTTGCAACTAAAGCCTTTGCGGACTCTTCGTCAATTTCGTTCTGAGTAGCGCAGGGAAGAGCGATATCGCACTTAACTGTCCAGATTCCCTTGCAGCCCTCGTGATACTCGGCGCCTTCAACGCGGTTTACATATTCCTTGATTCTTCCGCGCTCAACCTCTTTTATCTGCTTTACAACAGCAAGGTCGATACCCTTTTCATCATAAATATATCCGTTTGAATCGGACATAGCTACAACCTTAGCGCCAAGCTCTGTTGCCTTTTCATTAGCATAAATAGCAACATTTCCGGAGCCCGAAACAACAACGGTTTTGCCCTTAAACGAATCGTTCTTCATGCAGTTTAGCATTTCTTCAACGAAATAGCAAAGACCGTAGCCTGTAGCCTCGGTACGGGCGAGAGAGCCACCGTAAGAAAGGCCCTTACCTGTAAGCACGCCTGTATATTCATTTCTGAGTCTCTTATACTGACCGAACATAAAGCCGATTTCTCTGGCACCTGTTCCGATATCGCCTGCGGGAACATCGGTATCGGCACCGATATGCTTAGAAAGCTCTGTCATAAAGCTCTGGCAGAAGCGCATTATTTCGCCGTCCGACTTGCCCTTCGGGTCAAAATCGGAGCCGCCCTTACCGCCGCCTATAGGAAGACCTGTAAGGCTGTTTTTAAATATCTGCTCAAAGCCTAAGAACTTGATTACGGAAGCGTTTACCGACGGATGAAGTCTTATTCCGCCCTTATAAGGACCGATCGCGGAATTGAACTGAACGCGGTATCCGCGGTTTACCTGAACCTTTCCGTTATCGTCAACCCAAGAAACGCGGAAGAAAATCTGGCGCTCAGGCTCAACGATACGCTCTAAAACGCCGTTAGCCTCAATTCGCTTATCCGCCTCAACTACGGGCTCTAAGGATTCGAGAACTTCATAGACAGCCTGCAAAAATTCTTTTTCTCCGGGGCTGCGCTTTTCAACAGACGCATAAACCCTATTTAAATATTCCGATTTAAACATTTTTTCTACCTCCAATACAATATATAAAAATAATACAGCTATTTTTTTACATAGTCAATAAGAAATTTTTAAAAATTTTTTAAATAAATATGTTTTTCTTGACAAAAATAAAACATAAGCGTATTATAAATATAAAGCTATGATAAGGAAAAGAGCCGAATTATACATGATTTAAAGAGAGCGGCATAAAAGCTGAAAGTGCCGCATGAATGTCTCGGTGTCTTACCGCCCTTTGAGCGCCGCGGGTAAAAAACGCGGACGGATTATCCTGCGTTAAAGGATTTTAAGTGCCGCTTTGAATTTAAAGCGGAATGCGGGTGGAACCGCGGAGCTTTTTTTAAATTTTGCTTCGTCCCTGATTTTATCAGAGGCGGAGTTTTTTTAGTTTTACAGGAGGGTTAAAAAATGATAGATGTTGTTTTAAAGGACAATTCAAAAATCGCATTAGACGACGGCGCATGTGCTTATGACGCAGCCGCCGCAATCAGCGCGGGACTTGCAAGAAGAGCATGCGCTGCGAAAATCAACGGCGAGAACAAGGATCTGCGCACCGCGCTTAAAGACGGGGACTCGCTCGAAATTCTCACATTTGACGATGAATACGGCAGGTGGACATTCCGCCACACCGCGTCTCATATTATGGCGCAGGCGGTTAAGCGCCTGTATCCTCAGGCTAAGCTTACAATAGGACCTGCGGTTGACGACGGATTTTATTATGATTTCGATGTTGAGGAAAGCTTTACAACAGAGGACCTTGAAAAAATCGAAGCCGAAATGAAAAAAATCGTTAAAGAGGACCTTAAGCTTGAAAGATTTACGATGTCTAAGGACGAGGCTGTAAAATTCTTTGAAGAAAAGGGCGAGCCTTACAAAATCGAGCTTGTTGAAAATCTTACCGAGGGCGAGGAGATAAGCTTTTATTCTCAGGGCGAATTTACCGACCTTTGCGCAGGCGCGCACCTTATGAGTACAGGTCAGGTCAAGGCATTCAAGCTTACCTCGGCTACCGGCGCTTACTGGCACGGCGACTCAAACAACAAAATGCTCTGCCGTGTTTACGGAACGGCATTTCCAAAGCAAAGCGAGCTTGAAGAATATCTTTTAATGATTGAAGAAGCCAAAAAGCGCGACCATAGAAAGCTCGGAAAAGAATTAGGACTTTTCGCTCTTCGCGATGAAGCCCCCGGAATGCCCTTCTTCCTGCCTAAGGGAATGGTGCTCAGAAACACGCTTATCAGCTACTGGAGAGAGGTTCACAAGAAATGGGATTATCTTGAAATCTCAACTCCTCAGATAATGCGCCGCTCTTTATGGGAAACCTCGGGTCACTGGGACCACTATCATGACGATATGTATACAACCGTTATCGACGATGAGGATTTTGCGATAAAGCCGATGAACTGCCCCGGAAGCATTCTTGTTTACGAGCTTGAGCCTCATTCATATAAGGAGCTTCCTCTGCGCTACGGAGAGCTCGGAAAGGTTCACCGCAACGAATTATCGGGCGCTCTGCACGGACTTTTCAGGGTGCGCTGCTTTACTCAGGACGACGCGCACATTCTGCTTGCTCCCGAGCAGATAAAGGACGAGGTTGTAAGAATTGCTCAGCTGTTTGACGAGGTTTACAGTCTTTTCGGACTTCCCTATGAAATTGAGCTTTCAACAATGCCTGAGGACCACATAGGCTCAAAAGAGGACTGGGATATTGCGACAAAGGCTCTTGCGGACGCTATTACGGGAGTCGGCAAGACATATATTATAAACGAGGGCGACGGAGCCTTTTACGGACCGAAGCTTGACTTCCACATTAAGGACAGCTTAGGCCGAACTTGGCAGTGCGGAACAATTCAGCTTGACTACCAGCTCCCCGGAAGATTCGGACTTGAATATACCGGTTCTGACGGAGAAAAGCACTGCCCCGTTATGATTCACCGAGTTGTATTCGGTTCAATCGAGCGCTTTATCGGAGTTATCACCGAGCATTTTGCAGGCGCATTCCCCGTTTGGCTCGCGCCCGTACAGGTTGAAATTCTCCCGATAGCCGACAGGCACGCAGAATATGCGGATAAAATTAAGGCTGAGCTTGACGCTCTCGGTATCAGAGCCGAAAGCGATTTAAGAAACGAAAAAATCGGCTACAAGATAAGAGAAGCAAGGCTCCAGAAAATTCCTTATATGCTTGTTGTCGGCGACAAGGAGGCGGAAAGCGGAACAGTTTCCGTCCGCAGAAGGGGCGAGGACAAGGAGCTTGGAACCATGTCCTTAGAGGAATTCAAGGAAAAGATTTTAATTGAGATCAATTCAAAAGCATTATAAGAAAAAATCCGAGTATCAAAGATGCTCGGATTTTTATTTTTCGCTCGGAGAAAAGCCGAACTGCTTTTTATAGGTTCTTGTAAAATAAGAAGCGCTTTTAAAGCCGCTTTCAAGAGCGGCAGAATTTATCGGCACTCCGCCTGCGATAAGCTCTCTTGCAAGCTTACATCTTTGAAGATTTATATATTCCGTAACGGTGCTTCCGGTTATTTTTTTAAATTCCTGTAAAAAATACGATCTTGAATATCCGACATTATCGGCAAGCTCCTGCACGGATATTTTATTTTTCATATTCTTTTTTATATACCGGATAGTACTTTTTAAAATTTCTATATTCCCGTTTTCCGCGCTCTTTAAAGCAGGCTTTGAATAACACATAACGAGGCTGTACAAAAATTCCGTTACACTGTATTTGACCGAAAACTCATAATAGCCCTCTTTATTCTTAAATGCGTTTACGATATTTAAAAAAAGCTCTGAAAGTCCGCTGTCTTTTATAATCTTTTTAAAATCAATGCTTTGGGAGTCGAGACCGAAAAGCTTTAAAAAGCTGTCGTCGATAATAAGGCAATAATAAGTTAAGCGTCCGTCGGTTCTTGTAGAGTGAATTACATCGCTGTTTATAACCGCAATTTCGCCCTCGGATAACTTATAAGGAGAGAAATTCATCAGCACCTCTCCGCTTCCCGAAACCGCATAAAGGATTTCAATATTTTTATGCCAATTCGAATAGCTGTATGTATAATCAAAAACATCGTCCTTATGAAATATAAAAGGAAGCTCCGAATTCGAAATCGAATGAAATTCATAATTTGCCGTAATATCATCTCCTTTAAAATGCGTACAATAGTTCAAGAACTCAATACCATTTTATACTAAATTCATTATATAATTATAGAAAAATAAAGTCAATAGTGTAAGTGGGAGACAGGAAAATGAGAGTTATACTTTGCAAGGATTATGAAGAAATATCGGAAAAGGCGGCGGCTATTGTCAAAGCACAGATTATTTTAAAGCCCGACTGTGTTTTGGGCTTGGCGACGGGGTCGACTCCGAAAGGGCTTTACAAAAAGCTTATTGAAGCTCAGCTTGATTTTTCAAAGGTCAAGACTTATAATCTTGACGAATACTATCCGATTAAAAATGACGATCCGCAAAGCTATCACACATTTATGGAAGAAAATCTTTTCTCAAAAATAAATATTAAAAGAGAAAACACACATTTACTAAACGGCGAGTGCGAGGATTTAGATGCTGAATGCGAGAATTTCGAAAAAATGATTGAGGAAAGCGGCGGAATCGATCTTCAGCTTTTAGGAATCGGCAGAAACGGACACATCGGCTTTAACGAGCCTGCAAAAAGCCTTAAGTGCAGAACGCATGTTGTAAGTCTTACAAAAAGCACGATAGAAGCGAACTCAAGATTTTTCGACAGCGAGGACAAGGTTCCGAAAAAAGCGATAACAATGGGTGTGGGAACTATACTTTCGGCAGGAAGTATTATAATAATGGCAAACGGTGTTGAAAAGCACGAGGCTGTTAAAAGACTGCTTGACAACGAGATAACCACCGAGGTGCCCGCAACGGTGCTTAAGGCTCACCGAAACACCGTTCTTATATGCGACGAGGAGGCATATTATGGAGCTGCTGATTAAAAATGCAAATGTTTTCGGTGAGCTTAAGGACATTCTTTTAAAAGACGGAAAAATCGAAAAAATCTCAAATAGGCTTAAAAGCGAAAATGTTTTTGATGCTAACGGCTCAAAGGTTTTCCCCGGACTTATCGACATTCACACGCACGGCTGCGGCGGAGCGGATGTTATGGAAGGAAAGGCTTCTTACATATCAAAAATACTTAAAAGCCACGGTACGACTTCTTTTTGCCCCACTACCATGACGATGCCGAAAAGCGATATAAAAAGAATTTGTTCAAATATTCCCGACACTGCGGACGGAGCGCATTTTTTAGGGTATCATATTGAGGGTCCTTTTGTAAGCCGAGAAAAATGCGGAGCGCAGAACACCGATTATCTTTCCGCTCCCGATATAGACTGGTACAATTCGCTCGAAAACACCGCGCTTGTTGTGATTGCTCCCGAGCTTGAAAACAGCGAAGAATTTATAAAAAAATGCAAAACTAAGGTGGCAGTAGGCCATACGGCGGCGGATTACGGCACTGCTTTAAATGCCTTTAATTCGGGTGCGGACTGTGTAACCCACACCTTTAACGCAATGCCCGAGCCTCACCACCGCGGCAAGACATTACTTGACGCGGCATTTGAAAAGAAAGCCTATGTTCAGCTTATCAGCGACGGATTTCATGTAAGCAGGCTTATGGTGAATTTCCTATTTAAGGTTTTCACAAGCGACAGAGTAATACTTATAAGCGACAGTCTCGCGGCGACAGGCTCCGATGACGGAGAATACCTTTTCGGCGGGCAGAAGATAACCGTTAAGGACAAAAGGGCTTACACCCCTGACGGACACATTGCGGGAAGCACATCTTTTTTACTTGATTGCGTTAAAAAAGCCATAGAATTCGGAATTGATGAAAAGGACGCTTTTTCCGCCGCTTCTAAAACTCCCGCCGAATACTTAGGCATTAAAAAAGGAAAAATCGAAGAAGGCTATGACGCCGATTTAATAATAACCGATTATAATTACAACCTTTTAAAGGTTATAACCTCGGAAGATACAAGGTGAAAATGGATTTCATTGTAAAAAAATACGCAAATTAAGCGCAAAAATGCCATCTGCTTAAAATTTTTTAAGCAGATGGCATTTTATTATTGTTTATTTTATTTCATAACCGCCGACGGGACGGATTTTCAGCGGAACGCAGGAGTTTTCTCCGAAAACGGATTCAATCATTTCCTTATATTCCTTGAATCTATCTTTAGGAACATAGCACTGAATAGTTCCCGCAAAGCCGCCGCCGTGAACTCTGGCGGTACCTTTTCCGTTTAAGAACTGCTTTGAAAGAACTACCGCAAGGGAAAGTCCCTGTTCCTTGGCATTTGATACGGGGAAAAGATTTTGCAGGCACTTATATGAAGATTCGCCCGATTCGTCAACAAGCCTTATAAATTCTTCGATATTGTTTTCCTTAAGGGCTTTTTCCTGCTCAAAAACCCTATCGTTTTCATTAAAGAAATGAATGGCGCGAAGAACTGCCCTGTCGCCGAATTTTTCTCTTAATTCTTTCATTTTTGAAACAAAAAGACTGCGGTCGGCGTCACGGAGGAAATCAACCCCCAAAGCATTGCTTATTTCCCTGCACTCGACGGTGATATCGGCATAATCCTGCGTCAGATCCGAATGATTTCCGCCTGTATCGACAACGCAGAGCTGATAAGGCGTATCGTCGATATCAAAATCTATTTTTTCAACCTTAGGGTCGGACGGGTCATTAAAGTCGGCAAATGTAAATCCGCCTACCGAGCTTGCCATCTGGTCAAGAAGTCCGCTCGGCTTTCCGAAATAAACATTTTCGGAAAACTGGGAATATTTAGCTATCGTTACCGCGTCAACCTTATTATCACAGAAAAGTCCGTTTACGATATTAGAAACCAAAACCTCAAACGCGGCGGAAGAAGAAAGTCCCGAGCCCTTTAAAACATTGGAAGTCGTATAAGCGTCAAACCCCGAAAGCTTAAAGCCCGCCTCGGAGAATTTTGCAAGCACGCCTCTGATAAGCGCCGCCGCTTTTCCGAACTGCTCTTTTTTTACTTCCAAATCGTTTATATCAATAACATCCTCGGGATATCCCTCGGACTTAATGCGAACCTTACCGTCCTTATTTTCGGAAACTACGGCAATTACATCAAGGTCAACGCTTGCTGCGATAACGGCGCCGTGCTGATGGTCTGTATGATTGCCGCCGATTTCGGTTCTTCCCGGGGCTGAAAACAGTCTTAAATTTTCTCTGTCGCCGTAAAGCTTACAAAACTCGTCAACAGCTTTTGAATATCTTGCCTTTGCGGTATTATCCGCACCGTAAAGCATTTCGAAGGTTTTATCAAAAGCGCCTGAGGATATTTTTTCCTTTAACTCTTTACAGTTCATAAAATCACCTTTAAAATTATCTTTAAAATTATTTTGAAGTAAGTTTAAGCAAAGCCGACAAGTTCGAACCCGATTTTAAGGGTCAAATTTCCGTATTTGCTTTGTTAAAATACTCGTTAATCCGACAGGATTAACTGCGTTTTTGCCTCGCACAGTCCAAAAATTTTCCACCTTAAAATTCTCCGACCTGAAACGGAAAGAATTTCGAGGAGTTTTTGGTGCGGAGGAAGACGCAAGGCTGTCGCCTTGCTATGACGAGAAGCCGAAAAATGCCGAAATTACTCTGTTTCAGGCGGGTTTGAACTCGTCGACTTTGCTTAATGTGTCGCGGGCGATTGCAAGCTCTTCATTAGTAGGAATTACATAAACCGCAACCTTGCTTTCGTCTGTTGAAATCTTAACCTCACTGCCGCGAAGCTTATTCTTATCCGAATCAATTTTAACTCCGAGGAAGGAAAGATTTTCGCAGACATATTCGCGAAGCTCGGGGTCGTTTTCACCTATTCCGCCCGTAAACGCGATAACATCTACGCCGTTCATAGCGGCAACATAGGAGCCGACAAATTTAAGAATCTGATAGCGCTGCATTTCGATTGCAAGAGCCGCACGCTCATTTCCTTTTTCCGCGGCAGCCGCAACATCGCGGTTATCGTTTGACACGCCGGAAATTCCGAATACGCCCGATTTTTTATTGCAAATTGTATTTATATCGGCAGGAGAAAGGTTTTCTTTTTCCGCAATATATGTAAGAGCCGAAGGATCGAGAGAGCCCGAACGTGTACCCATCATAAATCCGTCAAGCGGAGTAAAGCCCATAGAGGTATCGACGCAAACGCCGTCCTTAACAGCAGTAATCGAACAGCCGTTTCCGAGGTGGCAGGTGATAATCTTAAGGTCTTTTTTATCCTTGCCCATTAACGCCGCGGCACGGTCGGAAACAAAATGATGAGAGGTACCGTGAGCGCCGTATTTCCTTACGCCGTACTTCTCATAGTATTCATAAGGGAGTGCGTACATATAAGCCTTGGCAGGCATTGTCTGATGAAAGGATGTATCAAAAACAACTACCTGCGGAATTTTATCTCCGAAGGTTTTAAGGCAAGCCTTAATCGCAAGAACATGAGCGGGATTATGAAGAGGAGCCATAGCTCCGAGCTCCGAAATCTGCTCGATAACCTTATCGGTTACAACGCAGGAGCCTTTAAAAATCGCACCGCCCTGAACTATACGGTGACCGATAGCGGAAATCTCATCAAACGAATCAATAACCTTAGCCTCGCTCTTTGTCATTGCATAAACAACTGCTTCAAATGCCTCGCTGTGGGTGGGCATCGGTGTATCGGCGGAATAAGTCCTGCCGTCCGCCGCCTTATGGGAAATAGCGCCGGTTACGCCTATTCTTTCGCAAAGGCCCTTAGCCAAAACCTGTTCGTTTTCCATATCAATAAGCTGATATTTAAGCGAAGAGCTTCCTGCATTAACTACAAATATTTTCATTTACAAATCCCCCGTTAATAATTGTTGAAAAGTTCATAAGATTATGATAGACTAATATATATAATATAGTATTTTACTCTATTTTTCAAGTACATTTTATTAAAAGCGGTGAACTTTCTGAGAACGGGTATAATTGCGGAATTCAATCCCCTGCATTTGGGACACAAATTTATAATCGACCATGTAAAAAATTCGGGAGATACCGCCGTTATTGCAATGAGCGGAAATTTCGTTCAGCGAGGCAGTATTGCGATTTATCCGAAAGCGCTTCGGGCAAAAGCGGCTATAGATTCGGGTGCGGACATTGTTTTGGAGCTACCCGTTTCTTGGGCGATGTCTACAGCGCAGAATTTTGCCTTAGGCGCCGTAACCCAGCTAAAAAGAGCGGGGTGCAAAAAAATCGTTTTCGGGAGCGAAAGCGCAGATATAGAAAGGCTTTATCTTACCTCAGAAATACTTTTAAGCGAGGATTTTAATTTCTTAGTTAAATCGGAATTAAAAAAGGGCGTGACCTTTGCAAAAGCGAGGGAAAATGCCGCAAAGGCTCTCGGAGCGGATTTTAAGCTTTTATCAAATCCGAATGATAATTTAGGAATCGAATATATTATAGCCGCAAAAAAATCGGGATATGATTTAAAATTTGAATGTATTAAAAGATTCGGTGCAAACCATGACGAAAAAACAGAGCACGAATTTAAAAGCGGCTCTCAGATAAGGGATTTAATAATTTCCGGCGATATAAATTCCGCAAAAGCCGCAATGCCCGAAAGCTCGCATTTCTTATTAAGCACGCCTTTTGCAGACGAAAGACTGCTTGAAAGAGCGATTTTGGCGGTTTTAAGAGAAAAGGACGCCGATTATTTTTCGGCTCTCCCCGATATTTCAGAGGGGCTTGACAGATTATTTTTTGCCGCTGTTAAAAAATCGGGGACAATAAGCGAGCTTACGGGAAATCTTAAAAGCAAAAGATACACCTTAGCTCGGATAAGAAGGCTTATATTATCGGCGTTTTTAGGGCTTGACAATGAGTTCTTTTTAAAGGAGCCGCCGTATTTAAGGATACTCGGCTTTAACGAAAAAACCGTTAAAAAGCCTTTTGAGGAAAAGCCCGACTGTCCCGTGCTTTCAAAAGCCGCCGATATCGAAAAGCTTAACAGAAACTGCAAAAAGGTATTCGGTCTTGAAGCGAAAGCCGCCGACCTTTACGCGCTTACATTCAAAAATCCGCATGAATGCGGACTTGAATATAAATATAAAATTTACAAGGGAGAATAAAAATGATTAAAATTGAAGAGCTTGAAAGCTACAAAAATTACGGAAGGGTTTTAAGTCTGTCAAACGGAGTGATAAGCGCTTATGTCACCTTAGATGTAGGACCGAGAATTATCCGCTTCGGATACTTAGACGGTCAGAATTTTATGAATGACGACACCTCTAATTTCGAGCCGAAAACCGACGAAAAATACGAGGCTTTATTCGGCAAGGGCAAGGCATGGAACAACTTCGGCGGACACCGTATCTGGCTTTCGCCCGAAAGCTATCCCGAGACCTATTATCCCGACGATTCAAAGGTTGAATATGAGGTTACCGAAAACGGAGCGGTATTCTCGCCTAAGGAGCAAAGAGCAATCGGAATAAAGGTTACCTTAGAGCTTGTTATGGACGATGACGACGCTAATATGTTAGTTAAAATGCGCGTTAAGAACATAGGCGAGGAAGCTAAGCGCTTTGCTGTATGGGGACTTACGGTTTCCGCTAAAAACGGAACGCTTATTGTTCCGATGAACACTAACAACACGGGGCTTCTTGCAAACAGAAACATTTCCGTTTGGCCCTACACAAAGCTTAACGACGAAAGGCTTTATTTCGGCAGAAAATATGTTACCTTAAAGCAAAATCCGAATAACACCGATTCATTAAAGCTCGGCTTTGACCTTAACTGCGGAACGGTTTACTATGTTCTCGGCGGCGACATTTTCTCAAAAAGCTTTGAGACAAACCATCCCGACGGAACATATCCCGACAACAACTGCTCCTTTGAGACCTATACAAACGAGGGCTTTTTGGAAATCGAATCCTTAAGCGAGTTAAAAGTTGTCGAAACGGCGCAGGAGACTGAGCACACCGAGCGCTGGTCGCTTTACAAAAAGCCCTGCGAAATCGACTTTGAAAGCGACGAATCCATAGACAATCTTTTTGAAAAGCTTTAAAAAATAAACCTACAGACTCAGCCGCATTTCATTTAATGCGGCATTTTATTACAAAATTTTTACTTGATATTGCGGCAATATAACTATAAAATGTAAATTAGTGCGTTTGAAACAAGGAGAGATTATTTTATGCAGGATAATATTTATATAGTTATTCCCTCGCTGAATCCCGATAAGAAGCTTAAAAATACCGTTGAGGGAATGCTGAAAATCGGATTTAGGCACATTCTTCTTGTTGACGACGGAAGCGACAGCGGGCATAAAATTTATTTTCCTAAAGAGAATGAAAGCATAACTGTTTTAACCCATAAAACAAATTTAGGAAAAGGCGCCGCGCTTAAAACCGCTTTTAATTACATACTTGAAAATATTCCCGACGCTGAGGGTGTTATAACGGTTGACGGAGACGGTCAGCACACGCCTGAGGACGCGCTGAAATGCGCCGAGGCACTCGAAAAAAACAGCGAAGCTGTTATTCTCGGCTGCAGAGATTTCTCGGGAAAAGATGTGCCGAAAAGAAGCAGCTTCGGCAACAAAACAACCTCGCTTGTATTTAAAGCTCTTTGCGGAATTTCGGTATCCGACACTCAGACGGGGCTTAGGGCATTCCCCCGCTCGGTTTTAAGCGAGCTTATAAAAATCAAGGGCGAAAGATTTGAATACGAGACAAATATGCTCCTTGTTTTAAGCCGAAAAGGAATAAACTTTAAAGAGGTTAAAATAAGCACGGTTTATCTTGAGGAAAATGCGTCCTCCCATTTCAGACCGATAAGGGATTCTGTCAGAATCTATCATTTTATTTTATCGTTTTTTATGAGCTCCGCGATTTCGACTGTTATCGACATTGTTTTATTCTATATTTTAAGCAGAGCTTTATCCCCCTCGCTCGGCACTGCGACCGTTCTTGCGGCGACGGTGCTTGCAAGGGCTGTTTCTTCCTTTACAAATTACATTATTAACAAACAAAAGGTATTCGGAGCTGAAAAAAATCAGAATTCGTTTTTAAAGTACTATGCGCTCGCAGTCCCTCAGATGCTTGTTTCGGCACTTATTGTAACTATTCTTAAAAGTATTTTTACAGCAGGGTCTTTTGCTTGCACAATATTAAAAATGATAGTGGATACCGTTCTTTTCTTTATAAGCTACAGAATTCAGAACTGTTGGGTATTTACTGACAGGAGAAAAAAGCTTATGGAAAAATTTTCTAAGGAGCCTGAAAAGCTCACCTTAAAAAGAGTTATCGGCAGAATTCTTTTAAGTCTCGGAACGGCTCTTGCAGCGCTACTTATCACGGTTATTACAGCGTGCATTATGATAACCCACGGACCGAGCGAATCGCTTAAAAACATGCTGGTTATTTCAGCCGAGCAGGCAAGCGCGACAAAATGGGTTCCCTATCTATTTTTATCGAAAAAATCCGTCAAGGATATTATGAAGGCTTCCGAAACGATTTCGACCGATGTTGTAAAGGCGGACGATTACAACGCTTCGGATGACGGCGGCGAATGGGCGGACAGCGACAACGGCGTTAAGCTTGAATTTTTAAAGGAATCAAAATTCAAGGCTTATGTATGTCTTATAAAAGACCCGAAAAGGGTTAAGGTCGGAGTTTCCTCGGAAAATTTCGAGGGGGCGACTGTTGGAAAATCAATATTTGACATTGTAGGAAAATACAGCTGTCTTGCGGCTGTCAACGGCGGAGAATTTTCCGATATCGGCGGAAATGGCTCGGGTGCCGCACCTATGGGACTGACATATTCATTCGGAAAATGCGTATGGAACGACGGCTTAAGGCGCACCTTTATGGGCTTTGACAAAAATGACCGACTTATTTGCCGTGACTCGGTAAGCAAGGCGGAAGCAGACAAATTAGGGATCAGAGACGCAGTATGCTTCCAGACGGGAAATGTTTTGATTTCGCAAAACGGCGACGATATCAAGCTTTATTACGGAGATTCAAACACCGGAACCGCCCAGCGCACCGCCATAGGACAGAGAGCGGACGGAACGGTTATACTGCTTGTGACCGACGGCAGAAGCGCCGACAGCATAGGAGCTACAAGAAACGATGTTATCGACATAATGGTGAAATACAAGGCTGTAAGCGCAGGCATGCTTGACGGCGGCTCTTCAGCAATGCTTTATTACAAGGATTATCAAACAAAATACGGCTTAGACAAGGCCTCTCTTGACAGCTTTCAGCAAAAAGGGCTTGTAAACCGTTACAAGGCATTTGTAGCACCGAGAACCATACCGACATTCTTTATTGTGACGGAGGAATAAGAATTGAAAGAAAAATCAAAATTCTATAAAATCTATTTCGGAATTCTTATCGCCTTCGGAGCCTTGCTTTTAGTATCCGGCATTTATTTTTACGGCTGGCTTAAGGATTATGAAAGCACCCGTCCCGAAGTGGTAGCTAAGGGCGTTATTTCAAAATACATAGACAGCGGAACTGTCGGCGCAATGAAAGCCGACTGCGCGCTTGATTTTTCGGACTATGAAACCGAAAAATCGGTAAGCAAAGCGGTTAAAAGCTTTACCGAAAATAAAAAAATCACCCTTTCAACCTCGGGGAAAAAAGAAAAGGGATACGATTTCGCTTACAATATAAAAGCCGACGACAATACTTTTTTATCGGTTTATCTTGTAAAGAACAAGAATAAGACCTTTTTCGGACATTACGGGTACGCTGTTAAAAAATCGGCATTTGCCGACAGCTTTTACAAAACGGCAACGATTAAGCTCAGCTCCGACGAGGATTTAACCGTTAACGGAATAAAGCTTAAAAAAAGTGACCGCACCGACGACGCTTTGCCAAAGCTTCCCGAAAGCATAACGGCGAAAATCAAAAACAAAAAGCAGACGGCAAGGCTTGACAGGCTTATAAGCCCTAATCCCGAAATCAAGGCATACAAGGATAAAACCGAGCTTGAAATAAAAAACGAAAGCGGAGTTTACAATGTTATAAGCTCTTATTCGAGCGATTTCGGCGAAAGAATTACAAATTTTGCTTTAGAGGCTTCAAAAACTTATGCGGCTTACATGCAGAACGATAAAAGGTTTTCTCAGGTTGCGGCATACCTGATGCCGAACACCGAATTTTATCAGAATTTAAAAACAAGTCTTGTTATATTTGCATGGGAGCATGATTCTTATGATTTTGAAAATGTTGTCACCGGTGAGTTTTATTCCTTTTCGGAGTCGCTTTTCAGCGTAAGAGTAAGATTCGAGCAGGTGCTGAAATTAGGAAGCAAGGAATACAGGGACAATTTCGACAAGAATATTTTTGTCTCTTTTGAAAACAACCGTATGAGCATTATTGACATGCAAAGTGTGGGAGAAAACGCAAATGAATGAATTTGAAATTAGAATTCTTGATTTTATACAGGACAAATTAGCCTGCAAATTTTTTGATTTTTTAATGCCGATAATTTCTTTATTCGGAGACGGCGGAATTTTCTGGATTGCGTTAGCGGTGCTTTTCATAATAATTCCGAAAACCCGAAAAACGGGTATTACCATGGGTTGTGCTCTTTTATTGGGACTTATTTTCGGCAACGGTTTACTTAAAAATCTGATTGCAAGAACAAGACCCTACGATATTAACACGGGATTTAAGCTGCTTGTTAAAAAGCTTTCGGACTATTCGTTTCCGTCAGGGCATACGCTTGCATCCTTTGAATGCGCAAGCGTTCTTATGATAAAACATAAAAAGCTTGGAATTCCCGCGCTTATTCTTGCGGTATTTATAGCTTTTTCAAGACTTTATCTTTATGTTCATTATCCCACCGATGTTCTTACAGGAGCACTGCTCGGAACCGCATTCGGATTTCTTGCGGTATTTATCGTCAATAAGTGCGACAGCAAGATAAAAAGGATAAAATCAGATAAAAAGAATTCAGCTAATGTATAGCATCTAAAACGACAGTTCCCCTCTGTTTTTCGATGAAACCGAAAAACAGAGGGGAACCTTTTTTATTTATTATTCAAATTCAAAGCTTCCGGTAAGGAGGACTGTTTCATCCTTTGAAACAGTAAGAATTCCTGTGCCTACGCGCGCCTTTTTCACGGTTCCGTCCTCAAGAGTGATACTGCATTCGCCTTCTTTAGTGGCGGTAGCAAAAGGAATATGGCCTGCCATAACCGCAAGGTCGCCCTCGGTTCCGCGAAGCGACAAATCCGCCGCATCGCCGCAAAAAGCATTGCCGTCGGGCGTTGAAACAGTAAGCTTAAAGGTATTCATAGCTTATCCCTTCTTTGCCTTTGCGACAGCCTCGTCTATAGTTCCGACAAAGAGGAATGCCGATTCGGGCAGGTCGTCATGCTTACCCTCGATTATTTCCTTAAATCCGCGGATGGTCTCGCTTAAGGGAACATAGGTACCCTCAATTCCCGTGAATTTCTCGGAAACATGGAAGGGCTGAGACAAAAATCTCTGAATTTTTCTTGCCCTTGAAACGGTTAATTTATCCTCATCGGAAAGCTCATCCATACCCATGATTGCGATAATATCCATAAGCTCATTATAGCGCTGCAAAATTCTTTGAACCTCTCTTGCGACCGCATAATGCTCCTCGCCGAGGATTTCGGGAGAAAGAATACGGCTTGTTGATTCAAGCGGATCAACGGCAGGATAAATACCCTGAGACGCAATATCACGGGAAAGAACGGTCGTAGCGTCCAAATGGGCAAAGGTAGTTGCAGGGGCAGGGTCGGTAAGGTCGTCCGCAGGGACATAAACCGCCTGAACGGAGGTTATCGAGCCTTTTTTAGTTGAAGTAATTCTTTCCTGCAGAGCGCCCATTTCGTTAGCCAGCGTCGGCTGATAGCCTACGGCGGACGGCATTCTTCCGAGAAGTGCCGAAACCTCGCTTCCTGCCTGAGTAAATCTGAAGATATTATCTATAAACAGAAGAACATCCTGTCCCTCGGTATCGCGGAAATATTCAGCCATTGTAAGTCCCGAAAGACCTACACGCATTCTGGCTCCCGGGGGCTCGTTCATCTGACCGTAAACAAGGGCGGTATTTGAAAGAACACCCGACTGCTTCATCTCATTATAAAGGTCATTACCCTCTCTTGTACGCTCGCCGACGCCTGTAAACACAGAAAGACCGCCGTGTTCCTTAGCGATATTATTGATAAGCTCCATAATAAGAACTGTTTTTCCGACGCCCGCGCCGCCGAACAGACCGATTTTTCCGCCTTTTGAATAGGGGCAGATAAGGTCTATAACCTTAATTCCTGTTTCAAGAATTTCGGTTGAAGCGGCAAGCTCATCATACTCGGGGGGATTTCTGTGGATATCCCAGCGCTCGGCTGTTTTAACCGGCTCGCCGTTATCAACGGTTTCTCCGAGAACATTGAAAATTCTGCCTAAAGTCTCTCTGCCTACGGGGACGCTTATTGCCTTACCCGTATCGGTGACCTCTGTGCCTCTTTTTAAGCCGTCCGTAGAGGCCATTGCGATACAGCGAACGGTATTATCGCCGACATGCTGGGCAACCTCAACGGTAAGCGTTCTGTCGCCGACCGGCACTGTAAGAGCGTTATTTATTGCAGGCAGGGAATTCTGTTCGAATTTTACATCGACAACAGGACCCATTACCTGTTCAACATAGCCTTTATTTTTTTCAGACAAAGGTTTTTCCTCCTTTTTATTCGCCCGAGCCTGCTACTATTTCAGTAATTTCCTGAGTAATAGCTCCCTGACGGGCGCGGTTATATTTAAGCCTTAAATCGTCTATCATCTGCTGAGCGTTTTTGCCTGCCGAATCCATTGCGTTTCTTCTTGCGGCTATCTCGCACGCATAGCTTTCGCAAACTAAAGAATAAATTATTCCCGCGAGATATTCCGAAACTATACTGTTTAAAACGGTAAGCTCATCAGGCTCGAAAACTGCGCCCGAGGCGGGAGCAGACTCATCCTTTTCAAGCGGAAGCAGAGTTTTGGCGGTTGCTTCCTGAGAAAGAACGGAATTATATTTTGTATAGATTATAAGAAGCTTTGAAAACTCTTTATTTTCAAATTCCCTGCAAAGCCTTTCGGAAAGCTCTCTTGCTTCGGCAAATCCGAAGCCCTCGCACAAAATCTGTTCTCCTGAAAATCTGTCGCACGCGCGCTTTCCGACAGGAATAAACTCAGCATTTTCAAATTCCTTGGCGAGTCTGAATACATTGGCATTATAACCGCCGGCAAGTCCGCGGTCGCCCGCTATAACGATAATTTTCGTTTTATCCGCGCCGTTATCCTGCATATAGGGGCTTTGCATACATTCATTTACTCTGCAGAGCATTTTTACGGTACTCATAACGGCATCGGAATATTCTCTTGATCTAAGCATTGCGGAATTTGATTTTTTAAGCTTTGAGGAAGCGACGAGCCCCATTGCCTTAGTCAGATGAAGGGTTGAATTAACGCTTTTAATTCTGATTCGAAGTTTCTTAATATCAGCACCCAAGAGTACTCACCTCTGCATTTCCGAGAGAGCCTTTTTGAGGGTTTCGACATCCTCTTCTTCAAAATAGTTCTCTTTTATACGCTTAAGGAAATCGCCGTATTTATTTTTAAGAAGAGCATAGAGGTCCGACTCATACTTCTTGACATCTTTGACTTCGACATTATTAAGATATCCGTTGATAACGGCATAAACTATAGCGACCTGACAGCCTACTTCAACCGGTGAATTTTTATTTTGCTTTAAAACCTCGACTATTCTTTCGCCCAAGGCAAGACGCGCTTTAGTATCCGCGTCAAGATCGCTGCCGAACTGAGCGAAAGACTGCAGCTCTCTATACTGAGAATAAAGAAGCTTAAGCTCGCCCGAAACCTTTTTCATTCCTTTAAGCTGAGCGGAGCCGCCGACACGGCTTACTGAAATTCCCGGGTTTATTGCAGGCATAATACCGCTGTGGAAAAGCTCGGATTCGAGGAATATCTGACCGTCGGTAATTGAAATAACATTGGTAGGGATATAAGCCGAAACATCTCCTGCCTGAGTTTCAATTATCGGAAGAGCGGTTATAGAACCGCCGCCGTATTCATCGGCAACGCATGCCGCTCTTTCAAGCAGACGGGAATGCAGATAGAATACATCTCCGGGGTATGCTTCACGGCCGGGGGGTCTTCTTATAAGAAGAGAAAGTGCGCGGTAAGCCACGGCATGCTTAGAAAGGTCATCATAAATAATAAGGACGTCCTTTCCCTGCGCGCGGAAATATTCCGCCATTGCGCAGCCTGCATACGGAGCGATATACTGAAGCGGCGCGCTTTCAGACGCGAAAGCGGAGACAACAATAGTATAATCCATAGCGTCCTCGCGCTTTAAATCGTTTACAAGCTGAACAACGGAGGTTGATTTCTGACCTATCGAAACATAAATACAGATAACTCCGCTGTCCTTCTGATTTATAATCGTATCGGTGATTATTTCGGTTTTACCCGTCTGTCTGTCGCCGATAATAAGCTCTCTTTGACCGCGGCCTATAGGAATCATACTGTCTATAGCCTTAATTCCCGTTTGCAGAGGAACGCTTACGCTTTTACGCTCTATAATTCCCGGGGCTTCGGATTCAACGGGTCTAAACTGTGATGATTCTATCGGACCCTTTCCGTCAATAGGAGCGCCGAGCGCATTAACAATTCTGCCTAAGAACTGCTCGCCTACGGGAACGGAAAGAACCTTTCCTGTTCTCTTTACCTCCGAGCCCTCGGCAATACTGTCATTATCAGATAAAATCGCAACCGAAACAGCCTCGCTTTCAAGGTTCTGAGCAACACCGAAGCTGCCGTCGGCAAATTCAAGAAGCTCATTTGCCATGCAGTTACGCAAGCCGTAAACTCGGGCAATTCCGTCACCGACGGTCATTACCTTACCGGTTTCGCGCATTTCTATACGGTCATCATAATTCTTGATTTGTTCCTTTATAATACTGCTTATTTCTTCTGCTTTTGTTTTCATCTGTCAATCACTTCCTTTATATCGCGAAGCTTTGAACTGATACTGCCGTCGAAAACCTTTCCGTCAACACGGATAACTATTCCGCCGATAAGCGACGGGTCGACGCTGCATTCAAGCTTGACTTTTTTATTTATTAGTTTTTCTGTTTTTTCCGTTACCGCGCTTTTTTCTTCCTCTGTAAGCGCGACGGCGCTTACAACCTTTGCGGCGGCAATTTTAAATGATTCGTTATAGATTTTTTTGTAAGCCGAAACGCATTCCTCAATTTTAGAAATATGCTTTCTTTCGCAAAGCAGCTTTAAAAAATTAAGAGTATTTTTAGAAACATATGGCTTAAAAGCTTTTTCTATTAAAGACAGCTTTTCCTCTTTTAATATAGCAGGAGAGCTTAAAAGCTCCTTATATTCGGGATTATCCGAAAAAGCTTTAGAGACAAGCTCCAAATCGGAAAGATATTCTTTTCTTTCCTCACTGCTCTGCCCTACCTCAAAAAGCGCCTCGGCATACTCTGTATAGACATCATTCATTTTCTTCACCGATTTCGTCAATGAAGGAATCTATTATTTTATGATGATCCTCTTCACTTATCTCACGGTTAAGCAGCTTTCCTGCAACCGCAACCGAAACATCCGCTATCTGCTTTTTTATAGCTTCCTCGGATTTACGCTTTTCAAGCTCCATTTCGTTTCTTGCGCGGTCAACAATGGAATCAGCCTGCTTTTTAGCCTCGGCAACGATTTCATCGCCTCGGCGGTCAGCGGCCTCGGCCGCTTCCTTAATAATACCGTCCGCACGTTTATCTGCCTCGGCAATTTTCGCGTTCCATTCGTTCTCTGTTTTCTTGGCGTTATCAAGAGCGGTCTTAGCATTTGAATAATCGGTATCAATAGCGGACTGCCGCTCGTCAAGCACTTTATTTATAGGTTTAAAAAGAAAGTGCCTGATAATCAAAAACAGAATAATAAGATTGCAAAGCGAAATTACTATGGACCAGATATTTACGGATATAACATCGAGAAAATCCGACATTTTTGCAATCTCTCCTATCAGATATTGTTTTTAAGGATATTAACAAATCTGCCCGGAGCGACAAAAATAAGAAGAATTGCTATAACGAGGGCATAAAGACCTGTTGTTTCGGCAATTGCGCAGCCCATGATCATAGTGGTTGTAACAGGGCCCTTGCATTCGGGCTGACGGCCTATTGCTTCGCACGCCTTGGCAACCGCGTTACCTTCACCGATACCGGGGCCTATACCTGCGATCATTGCACAGCCTGCGCCGAGTGCGCATCCGCCTAAAATAATTCCTATTGCGAGTTCTAACATTTAATTTTCCTCCGTTTGTTTTCTTTTCTTAATTTATACTCATCGGCAGGGAAACCGCCGGAGATATAAAGCATTGTGAGCATTGCGAAAATGAACGCCTGCAGGCATCCGCTGAACACATCAAAATAAACCGATAGGACAGCTGGAATACCTATCTGTAAAATCGGAAATTCGGTCAGCCAACCGAAAATCAGATTTGAAAGCCCCGAAAGACCTGCGGCGACAAGCGCCGAAATGACAGAGCCCGAAAGAACGTTTCCGTAATGACGGAAGGTCATTGAAACGGGGTTTGCCAGCTCGCCGATAACATTAAACGGCGCAAAGAAAGGAATCGGCTCGAAAAAGCCCTTAATATAATACCATAATCCGCATTTCAGCTTATAATGCGTTATCAGAATAAACACAAGAATCGCCCAGCCTGCAACGATATTCATATCAGAGGTCGGCGGATAGAGTCCTAATAGAGACATAAGGCTTGAAAATGCCGACAGTGCCATAATTGAGGCGATAAACGGGGCAAAGCCCGCGAAATAATCGCCCATATTTTCATTTACAAGGCCCTTTGTTTTTTCAACTATCCATTCGGCAACCAACTGTCTTTTAAGTCCGCCCTTTGCGGAAATTCCGTGCGTTACATAAAGGCAGAGACCGAAAATCGAAATCATTACGAGCCATGAATTTATCTGAGACGCGGTTATCCACATATCCTGCAGGGGCATCTTAATACAAAAATACTTTTGCGCGCCCGCAATCTGAATTCCGTCGATTTTAGGAGTGGTTAAAACCTTTATAACCATTCCTGCGACAAGCGGAAGCACGGTTATCAGAAGATAAAGAACATCAACCGTTTTAAAACCGCGGCTTTTATTTTTCGGCAACGCTGTCATCTCCTTTATCTTTATCAAAAAGCGGTCTGAAAGTAATTGCTATCCGCGGAAAGAAAAGCGGAACAAGCAATGTGACAATATTGAAATAATCCTTAAAAAGCACGCAAAGAGCGATAACAAGGAACATTCCCGCGCTTCTTAGAGACTGGGAAAACTTAAGCCTTGTTTTTGCGGTTTTTTCATCGGTATTAACAGCCTTCTGAACCGTCAGTCCCATAAGGAAAAAATTAAGGACCGAGACCGCGGCGCCTACGAGATTACCCGTAACATAAGTATAGGAATAATCAAGAGAGCTTAAAGCGCAGACGATAAGGCATATACCCTGCATAAGAACGCTGAGTATCAGAGAAAAAATCAGAATATACAAGGATTCTTTTTTTACGGTTTTATCTATCTTTGACATATCAAATCATTCCTTGTTCGGTAGTAATCGTATTATACTATATTTTGCCTGCTTTTTCAAGAAATTTACAAATAAATTTTAACCTTAAAACAAGCCTCGGTAAACAGACAAACAGCGAAAAAATACAAAAAATCAGACAAATGCGATGCATTTGTCTGTATTTTTTGAATTATTATTTATTTCCGTCCGAGCCGACGGTAAGGGTTGCGGTCTGGGTCTTGCCGGAGCGGTAATATTTTACCTTAACCTTTTTACCGGGGTCGGTTTCTTTGAGAATATCCGTAAGCTGAGTATATTCGGTTATTTTATTTCCGTCAAACTCGGTTATGATATCTCCGCGCTTAATTCCCGCTTTATCGGCAGGGCTGTCTTCATCGACATTCGCGACAACGGCTCCCGAGGGATAACCGTAATAAGAAAGAACGGACGAGGTATATTTAGTGCTGACGGCAACGCCTATATAGGACTGAGCGGAGTTTTCCTTGGAAATAATCTTATCGCATTTTTCCACAGCCTCGTTTACGGGTATTGCAAAGCCCATTCCCTCATATTCCTCGGAAACGATTTTAGAAGAGTTTATTCCGACAAGCTGACCCTTAACATTAAGGAGCGCGCCGCCCGAATTTCCGGGGTTTATCGCCGCGTCGGTCTGAATTAAAGAAACGGTAGAGGTGCTCGAAACCTTACGGTTAAGTCCGCTGATAATACCAGAGGTTACGCTTCCCATAAATTCAAGTCCGCCGGGGTTTCCGACGGTGATAACCGTCTGTCCGACCTGAAGAGATGAAGAATCGCCGATTTCAACCGGTGTAAGACCTGTTGCGTCTATTTTTATAACGGCAAGGTCATCGGAAATATTATATCCTACAACCGACGCACTATAAGGATTTGACTCAATGCTTCCGATATATACATCTATTTTACCGTTTGACTCAACGGCGCTCTGAATTACATGATAATTGGTTATAATATAACCGTCAGACGAGTAAACAACTCCCGAGCCCTCGCCCGTCGACTCGCTTTTTCCTCCGAAAAAGCTGCTGACGGAGGTTGTTGTTCTTATTCCGACAACGCTGTTTTCTACCTTTTGGGCAACTGCCTGAGCAACTGTCTGAGCAGTTTCGTCAACATTTATATTTACATTTGAAATATTGCTTTGTGCCGATTGCTTTGCAGTTTCGGTCTGCTTTCCGATATTGCCCGTAAGATAAAGAGCCGCAAAACAGCCGCCCGCTCCGACGAGAGCCGAGAGAACAACGGTACATACTGCCAACGCGATTTTTTTACCGCCCTTATCTGATTTTTTCTTTTTAGGTGTAATATCATAGTTTACCTGATAGCTGTTATTCCCCGACTCATATCCGGAATCCGAAAATGGGGTATAACCCGTATCGTCATAGACAAAATCCGGCGTATTATCCGAGCCGCCGAAGGTTGTGCGGTTAAGATCGTTATTATCCATAAATAATCCTTCCTTTGATTTGATTTTTCTTCATTATAAAATGTATTTATGACTTTTGTCAAATATTTGTATGAATTATTTGTAAATAAAAACCGCTCCGCAGGGTTTATTCAGACGGAACGGTAACTGTTGCATATATTTTAAAAACTGAACGATCTTTTTAAATCAAAACTTAATACAGCAATTGCACAAGCTGAAATTAAAGCTGAGAGCAAGAGAATTGCTGTTATATTATTGCCTGTTTTCGGAGAAAGCTCGGCTGAAACAGACTTCGTATATGTTAAAGCATAGGTTGAAAACTTATCCGCTTTAAATTTGAGAACGCCGGTATTTTTATCGTAGCTCTCGGGTTTAACGGTTACTGCTTTTCCGCCGTTATGAGTATAAACAATTGAAAAATCACTGTATTTTGCACGGAGCTCCTCGGGAACTGTGACGGTAATCTCAACCGGCTCGCCAAGCTCTGAGACGGCTGTTTTGTTTCCGTTCACCGCCTGCTTGAAGATATTTATGTTAAGATATGCTCCAACCTTCGTATTATTCGCAAGAGCGTCCCCGATAAGCTTAACATCCGAAGCAACAGCTTCGGATTCGGATTTAAGCTTTAATTCCATCCATGCCCAAACTCCGTTTTGCTTTTCTGATTCGGTAATGTTTAAAGCTTTTTCAAGATTTCCCGATATAACAGCATTAAGCGAATTATCCTTTATTGACGGGGTGATATTAACAATTTCATTTGCCGAAGGAACTTTTATCTGCTTTCCCGTTTCAATTTCGGCATCAGGCGAGGCTGCGGCAGCAGCGGAAACTGTATAGGGGACTGTAAGACAAACCTCTGAAGTATCCCACTCGCCTTCGGGACGCCTGAAATTTACAACATAGCTTCCTACATCGCCCGGAAGAGAAAGATATTCCCTGTCCGAGGTTTCATGATATTCGCAGGCATTTTCCTCCGAAGAACCGTTTACATTCCAAAACGCAACAATATATTTGTTGTAAATGCCCTGATGAAACATAGATTCTTCTCCATCGCCGCGTGCATTTGTGTAAACATCCTTCAAATCCAATACTACAGCTTTTCCGTCATAGGTCTTGCTGAGGCTTCTGCCTTTATATTTATAGGTAACCTCTGTTTCCGCGGAAGCGGTTAAAGGCAAAGCCGCAAAAAGCAGAACAAAGCACAAAAGTGCTGACAAAAGATATTTTTTCATAATTATATTCTGC
>DBKZ01000076.1:2019-4504 GCA_002297415.1 Ruminococcaceae bacterium UBA737 | reverse complement strand
TGGACTTTTTCGACAGACTGCGAGCTTGTTTTTTAAAACAAGCTCCTTTTTTTCGTCTGTATTTTGCGGCATTGGGGAATTAAAAACCGCGCTTAATACTTTCCAGAATCTATTTTGAGGGTGGGCATAAAAGAATTCGTTTTCCCGTGATTTAACAGAGGGAAAACTGCCCAATATAAGAATTTCCGAATTTTTTGAATAGAGCGGGGGAATGGGATGAATTTCAGTCATATTTTATCTCCGGAATGTGTGCCTTACGGCACGAATTTTTTTACGATATCCCCCTGTCAAAGCTATCGCTTTGACATCCCCCTTTAGGCAAGGGGGACTCGGGTTGTGTGCCTTACGGTACTTAATATAACCAAACCCTATCGTCTTTGCCTTCGGCAAATCCACTTCCCCTGTAGGCTTTAGGGGAAGCTTGGGTTTCTGTAAAGTCTAAAGTCAGGCTCCCTTCTTCCTAAGAGGGGAGCTGTCGCAATTTAATTGCGACTGAGGGGTATTGTCTATTATCTACCGTCTAGAGTCTAATGTCTAGTATGGGTTTCGTTTTTTTCTTTTGGCTTTACCTTGCTAAGGGGGTTAGCCTCGATTGCGTTTTTAACCTGTTCGTCGGAAATATGGGTGTAAATCTGCGTAGTGCCTAAGTTTGCATGTCCCAAAATATCCTTTAAAACTCTTATATCAACATGACCGTGCTGATACATAAGTGTTGCGGCGGTATGCCGCAATTTATGGGTTGAAAAGCCCATTCCGCCGAGACCCGCTTTTTCAAGATAGGTCTTAACGATATGCTGGACGGTTTTATTGCTTATTCTTCGATTGTTTCGGCTGATAAAAAGCGCGTTTCTGTCGTTAAAAACAACCGAATCGTTAGGTCTTACAGCCATATATTTTTTTATTGCGTCAAGGCAGGCGTCATTTAAATAAACAATTCTTTCCTTATTGCCTTTTCCGAGCAGTCTTAAGGTATTATCGGACCTGATATCGCTTAAATTTATTCCGCAAAGCTCGGAAAGCCGCATTCCGCAGTTTAAAAACAGAGTCAATATGCAATAGTCTCTTTCCTTGTTAGGTCCGTCCACCGCATTTAAAAGCTCCAATGAGTCCTCTAAGGTCAGGTGCTTCGGAAGTCCAGATTTAACCTTAGGGGAGTCTAAAAGCTCGGCAGGGTTAACATCAAGCAGATGTATCTGATTTGTAAGGTATTTAAAAAATATTCTAAGCGTAGAAGTTTTGCGCGCTCTTGTGGCGGTGCTGTTTCCGCGCTCGTTTTTGCAGAAAACTATAAAAGCATAGAGGTCGGAAATTGTAACCGAAGAAATAAGCTCTGCGTCAACAGAAGAAATATCTATTTTTTCAAACGGCATATTTTTATCGGCAATTCCGCGGATAAGCAGAAGATATCTGAAAAATGTCTGTAAATCATGATAATATTCCTCAACAGAAAGGGCGGATTTTCCCTTAATGGTTTCATTATATGTAAGAAAATCTCTTATAATCGGCGGTGATGAGAGAAGTATTTCATGTTTCATATAAAAATCTCCGTAAAAAAATCTTATTTATAATATACCACTTTTTTGAATGTTTTTCAATCTTAAAGAATTCTTAAAAGATTTACCACTTTATTTTTAAAGCTTGGTTTGATATAATTTTATCGGAGGGTGAGGAAATGTACAAAATTCTTATTTGTGACGATGAGCGCGATATCGTTTCGGCTCTTAAAATATATTTAGAAGCAGAGGGCTATGAAACCGCGGAGGCTTTTAACGGCCTGCAGGCTGTCGAGGCGGTGAAATCAAGCAAGGTTGACCTTGTGCTTATGGATATAATGATGCCCGAGGTCGACGGGATTTCCGCAATGCTGAAAATCCGTGAAATTTCGAATATTCCCGTTATTTTGCTTACTGCAAAGGGCGAGGATTCCGACAAGATATTAGGTCTTAATATCGGGGCTGACGATTATATAACGAAGCCTTTTAACCCCGTTGAGGTAATAGCGAGAATTCGCTCTCAGTTAAGGCGGTTTTATAAGCTCGGGGCAGGAGAGACCGCAAGCTCCGACAAGACAATTAAAATCGGCTCGGTAGTTCTTGACGATATGGCAAAGCAGGTATTTGTTGACGGCGACGAGGTTAATTTGACCCCCACAGAATACGAAATTCTAAAGCTTCTGATGAAAAACAAGGGTGCCGTTTTATCGCCTAAGGAAATCTATGAGAGCGTCTGGAAGGACGAACCGATAGGCGCTGAAAGCACCGTTGCGGTACATATAAGGCACTTAAGAGAAAAAATTGAAATAAATCCGGCTGAGCCGAGATATCTAAAGGTTGTCTGGGCGCACGGATATAAATTTGAAAAGGATGTGAAGTGATGAAAAAGCTAATGGGTAATGTTGCCGTTAAAATAGCGGCGGTATTTTTCTCGTTCGTTTTCGCTCTTTCTTCGTTTTTAAGCGTTGTTGCGGCGATTGCCGCGGTTGATG
>DBKZ01000076.1:0-2010 GCA_002297415.1 Ruminococcaceae bacterium UBA737 | reverse complement strand
GGACGAAATCAAGAGCAGTATTCTTGAATCAAAGTTATCCACCTATTGCGCTAACGCAGTCGAGCTTTATGAATTCCACGAAGAAATTGAAGATTTCTGCAATGAAAACGGAATTTATGCAACGCTTGAGGATGAAAACGGAGAAATCCTTTATTCAAATTACAAGGGTCAAAAATATATCGCTAAATACGGATATCTGACCACTTATTTTCTTTCCGAATCCGAGGATCTGGAATTAGAAGCAGATACAAAACAGCTTATAAAGGTCACCGTTTACGCAGGCGAGAATTTTAAAATGACTCAGGGCCTTATGCTGAAGGTGAAAACCGCGGGAATAGTTTATAATTTGCGTTATGCGGTTTACTTTATAGGAATAATATCAGTAATACTTTTTATTATGACATTTTGCTTCCTTTGCGCGTCTGCCGGAAGGCGGAAGGACGGCAGCTTACAGCTAAACCGATTTGACAAAATACCGTTTGATATAGTTGTTCTTATAAACTTTATACTCACATTTTTGCTTATAGACTTAACGGAAACAAATTATTATAATTATGCGTATTATGCTTTGCTTTCCGTTTCGGCGGTTATTCTGTATTTCAGCTATTTTTCGGCTTTCCTGTCGATGGTAACGCGGATAAAGACCAAAACAATTATAAAAAACAATGTAGTTTATATTGTCCTTGCTTTTGTATTTAAAAATCTTAAAAAGCTGTTTTCTTTCCTTTGGTATATAATTAAAAATCTTTCTATAGTCAAGAAAACGGTTTTGGGCGCGGCGGCGGTAATTCTCGCTGTATTCTTAGCAGGCATTATGGGCTTTGGCTTTTATTCAGCCGGATTTTTTGCGTTTCTGCTTCTTATAATCATTGCTTTAATGCTTGTTTTCGCCGTGTATATAAGCATTTGCCTTAAAAAGATTAAAGACGGCGGCGAGCGAATGTCGCAGGGAAATTTTGATAACAAAATAAATCCGGAGAAAATGTTGCCCGATTTTGAGGAATTCTGCGGATATCTTAACAATATAAATTCTACGGTGCAAAATGCGGTTGACGAAAAAACGAGGAGCGAAAGGCTTAAAACCGAGCTTATAACAAATGTCTCCCACGATATAAAAACTCCGCTTACCTCAATTATAAACTATGTCGACCTTATCAAAAAAGAAAATGTTGAAAACGAAAAGGTCAAGGAATATATAGGCGTGCTTGACAGGCAGTCGGCAAGACTTAAAAAGCTTATTGAGGATTTGGTTGAGGCTTCCAAGGCTTCAACGGGAAATCTTTCCGTTGAGCTTGCAAAATGCGAGCCTGCGGTTTTGCTTACACAAACCTTAGGCGAGTTTGACGAAAAGCTAAAAAACGCAGGATTAACGCCTGTTATTACTTATCCCGAAAAGCCGCTTTATATTATGGCGGACGGCAGACATTTATGGAGAGTTTTCGAAAACCTTACAGCGAATATATGCAAATATTCATTAAGCGGAACAAGAGTGTATCTTGAAATTTATGAAAACCGAGACAATGTTTGCATAACCTTTAAAAACATTTCGAAAAACGAGCTTAATATTTCGGGAGAAGAGCTGACAGAGAGATTTGTAAGAGGCGATTCCTCAAGAAATACCGAAGGAAGCGGATTGGGACTTTTCATTGCAAAGAACCTTACCGACCTTCAGGGCGGAAAGCTTAACATTGATATTGACGGGGATCTGTTCAAAGCAACTGTAATTTTTAAAGAGATAAAGCCATGAGTTCAAAAAAGGAATTTTATATTAAAAGAAAAAGGCGCAGAAGAAAAATCGTCTTCAGAAGAATAACAAAATTAGTTTTATTTATCGGAATTACCGTAGGACTGATATTTTTGATAAAATCATTTTTCAAAAGCGGAAGCTCCGAATATAAAGACAGAAAAAGCTTTTTTAAAAGCGAAAGCACGATTAAAGGCGAGAGCAGGGTAGAAAAATTAAAAAATATTTCCGTTCCGGAGTGGGTGGATGTTCAGCTGATACACCGC
>DBKZ01000075.1:6926-32805 GCA_002297415.1 Ruminococcaceae bacterium UBA737 | reverse complement strand
GCATTTACTCGCTTTTTTCTGTTTTGCTTTGCTGAAAAATTTTTAATCCCAATCTCAGCTTGAATTTTGGGTTTTTCGACAGACTGACAGCCGTTCCTTAATTTTAAGGAACGGCTGGGGTTTAAATAATATTTTATTTTTTAAACTTAATTTCTCTTGAAAAAGTTGTACTGACTTAATTGACTGGTTGAAAGCAAAGTATCTATAAAATTACCATTATCGTCAAAAATCAATATTATTTTAACAATATTCTGATCCTTTTGTCCGTAAATATCCCCTTTAACTACAGCAACATAGCTATTTGAAATATACTTGACATAATTACTCTTATGAAATTCATTTATACAACCGCCACCGCCTTCTAAAAAGTAGTCAGGTGATGAATAAAAATTTATTTTTAAATTTTGAATATATTCATTTGTTTCAAGAACCTCTTTTAAAGTTTTTTCAACAGGTATTCCTGAATAATAATCATTACATGCTTTAAGGAAATGAGATTTTAAAGTTAAATCGTCAACCTCGGTTATTCCGGGATTTAAAGTTTTGGAAAAAACCTTAAAAGAAATATAGGAATTCTGATTAGTAATATTAAATTTATCATCGTTAATTTCAAATTCCAATTTATCGCTTTTAAATGGTATTTTTTTGCCGCTTGTTTTCGAATAATAAATTGAAAACATTTTCATTTTTTCGGTTGCCTGTGCTTCTGAATCACATTGAATTAGGAATTCGGTTTTATATAGTTTTTTATCTCTGTCGAAGTAAGCATAAGCTTCTTTGATTAGGATTTTTTCATTGAAAAATTCGCTGAAAGTTTCAGTATAATGATTTACATCAAGCTTGCGCTTTAGATATTTCATATAACTATTATGTTGGTCAATATGAAAAACTTCCTTAGTGTTGTCAAATTCCATATTTTGAAGATTTGTTCCCATAAT
Source organism: Ruminococcaceae bacterium UBA737 (assembly GCA_002297415.1). Classification (GTDB taxonomy): domain Bacteria; phylum Bacillota; class Clostridia; order Oscillospirales; family Acutalibacteraceae; genus UBA737. The sequence continues at coordinate 31,867 of DBKZ01000075.1, read as the reverse complement.
TATTTCTTCCGGAAGTGCAGGATGATTTTTCCTTTCAACTGAGTTGTGAATCTTAATTCCGGCAAATATGGCAATTATGAGAAGAGCCACAGTTGCTACCAAGATTATGGGTAAAAATTTTTTAAAGCTTTTTTTATTGTTTTCTGAATTATTTGTTTCGGTAAATACTTTGAAATTTTTTAAATTCATTTATTTTCTCCCCCTTATGTTTTGTTTTCAGATAAAAATTCAATCCAAATCCTTATGCTTTGCGGAATAAGACTTTTGTTTTCCGGATTTATCGCAAATTCAAACAGATCTGTCGGACTGACGGCAAAAACATTTTTTTCATTTTCTAAATTTAAAATTTTACCTTCTGTAGTGACTAAATATGTTTCTCCATTTAATTCACTGTAATCAGACGCGTTTAAATCAATTTTCCCTTTTTTAGCTTGAATGTAGATATGCTTTGAACTTTCTGCTTTTGGATCAATCAGCACACATTCATAAGTTTTGGTGGAAATTTTATTTGTTGACGGAATAACAATATAACCCTTATTTTTAAATAACCACAAGCACAAAAGGTCTTCAACATCTTCGTAATTCAAAAGCGTATAGAAGCACTTTTCCTTAAGGGTTAAACTTTCGGGTTTTATAAAATCTTTATTTAAAGCTTTGGCATAAATCATTTCCGAATAATCTGATATGAAAGGATTATTTATTTTTTGCAAGGTGTTGCCTTTAATAAAAGAAGTTTTTACAATCCCTGCAACAGAAGCTTCGTCAAAAAATTCTTTTATCTGAACCCAATTTATATCGTTTCTTTGGTTGCAAGCGTCCAAAGAAAAAGCGTTTTCAGAGCTGTTAAAGCTCCATTGGCTGTTTTCTCCGACTTTACCCAAAAAATATTTTCCGTCAAAACGAAGCCAGATAAAATCGCCGATTGCAACTTTTTTGTAAAGTCTTTTAACATTATCGAAATTTTTATATAGTCTGCTTGCAAATTCGGTGTACTGCTCAAAGGCTTTAATGCTTTTTCTTTCGTTTTCCGAGACCTCTTTCAAGCTCCAGCCCATGGCAATTACATTGTTTTTAATACAATATTCGGCAATTTTGCCCTTGCTTGTTGAGGTTTGCAATCTCCATACTGCCATTTTTTATTTCCCCTTTACTCATTTAGTATTTTTTGAATTGCATCGAAATTCCCTACTTTTAAGCTACTGTTTGTTATTTCAATTCTTATAGACCAAAGCTTTGCTTCAAGAGGATTATCGCCGAATGCCAATTGATACAGAATTCCGTTTTCCTTAAATTCATAAACCGCGTAGTCACCTGATCTTGTAATCTTTTCTGCATTTAAAAATTTGTTCATCAAATCAGCTTTATCTGAAATTGCTGAAGGTATATGTTTTAAAAATAAAATTGCAGGATCAACTATAAAATCTAAATTTTTATATCCGGAATACTTGCCCGTGTAGGACGAGAAAAATAATGGTTCAGATGTGGTAGTGTAACTTAGATACCCGACATAATTATTTCCGAAATATTTGTCCCTTAATATCACTCCGCTGTCATCAACAAAAGAATTGCTGGTATCGAAATTGTTTTTAAATTCATCAACATACTCTTTTTTTGACGGTAGAAAATCCCAAATGCTTTTAGTTATCTCTTCTATATCGACATCTCTGTTTATAACGGGATTATATTTTTTGATTTCTTCTAAATCACTTTTCATCTTAACAGAACCTTTTTTATCTATTGAATAACTGTAATTTAGAGATGTACCGTTTAATTGAATATATATTTCTTTCTTTTTGGTATCAATATCATAGTTTTCTGTTTCTATATCGGGGTTGTAGATATAAATTTTATTCTTATTTGAATTGCAAACAATTTCATCAACACTGACTGAATTTTTTTCTTTAAAATTAAGCCAGAGGAATTCCTTTAAGTTGACAACACCTTTATATGAAGAACTGCGTTCTTCCTCAAAAGTTTTTCCTGATAAATAGCTGATAACTGCATCGCTTTCTTTTCTTTGATTTACTGATGATAAAATGCTTGTAATTATAATAATTATAATGATTAAAAATAAACATAAAGCAACAGCAATTATATAAGGCTTCTTTCTAATTGATTTTAAAAAATTTTCGGACTCATTTACTACAGTAAGTTCGTTCAATTTTTTCTCCCCCTTTAATTACTCACATCTAATTTAACTATTGTTGTTGTGCCGCATTCATTGCAATAATAAGATTTATTTTTCGGATAATTAGGCGATGCGGAGCCCCATTCCAAATTTGATGAAGCAGTATGACAGCTTTTGCAAACCGGTCTGTAGGTCAGCGATACAACATTATGCGACATTAAAGAAGCACTTGAAACAGTACAGTTTTGAACATGCAAAATGTTAAGGTCTCTGTAGGTATACCACGAATCGGGCGTAAGGCTTACCTTGTTTGAGGTGCTTGTGCCGTAACCGCTGTCGGAGCTGTCATCGTAGCCTGACGGCGCGGAATAATCATAACCGGAAGAGGTGCTGTAGTCGGAATATGAAGATTCTGAACTCCCGTATGTTTCTTTTGATTTGGCTTTTTTACTGGTAAAAGCATAGATAAGTCCTGAAATAATCAAAAGACAAACTAAACGAACGGTCAATTCTCTTAGCCGCGAATTATAGTAAAACCGATTAAACAAATCTTTGAAACTATTATCAGAATTCATTTTTCTCCCCCCTTTATTTAATTTTAATTTATCATAAATAATGCTTACAGTCAAGATAAAATGCTTTCGGTTTATTCATAAAAACTGCTTATTGAATTAAAATAAACTTAAAAGCAGTGAGGTGATTGCCGGAATGGATAAACTTATTGATTATGCCGCCTTAGGCAACAGGATAAGGATTGCAAGAAAAAACAAGGGCTTAAGTCAGGAAAAATTAAGCGAGCTTTGCTCTGTTTCGGCGGCGCACATCGGGCATATTGAGCGGGGAACCAGAATTCCGTCGCTTGAAACGCTTTTTAAAATATCGAAAGTGTTAAATGTCAGCTTAGACAGCTTGTTTTTCGATTCGCAGGACGATATGGGAAATGTTTTTAAAAGCATATATTCAAGGCTTGAGGGAAAGAGCGACGAAAAGGTTAGGGTTTTTGTTTCCGCTGTAAAGGCGCTTGCGGATAAAATCGACGATCTCTGACCCTCGTTTATCTATTATAATTGTAAGACGGGGTTTTGTCCTAAGCAGAGAGCTTAATTTTTAAAAAAATCCGAATTGTTGACTGTAAGCATTTTTTGTGATAAAATTTTTAAAATGCTGTTTGTGACAGGATAAAATCTTATTGTCGCACTAAGGGGAATTGAAATGCAAAAAGACACCTCAGAAATGCTTTCGGAGCTGAAAGCCTGTTCTGATTTCAGGAATTTTCTAAGCTCAAACGAAGAAAGTATAATAACAACCGAGCTTCACGAAAATCTTGAAAGGCTTCTTAAAAAATATAACATTAAAAAGTCGGAAGCTGTTAAGGCTTCGGAGCTGAATGAAATTTATGCTTATCAGATTTTTGCAGGCTCAAGAAGACCGGACCGAACAAAGCTTTTATGTATTGTTATCGGAATGGGTCTGCCGCTTGAAGAGGTTAACGGGCTTTTAAAATCCTCAGGCTATGCTCCGCTTTATGTTAAAAATCCCTTTGACTGTATTGTGGCGTTCGGAATTTTTAAAAAATACGATTTGATTAAAATTAACGGAATGCTTTACGATTACGGCTTTGATACTTTAGGGTAATTTGTTATGAAAAAGTGTCCTTATTGCTCAAAAGAGCTTTTAGACAATGCCGAATTCTGTCTTTACTGCATGCGGCCGCTTAATCTTAAAAAAGCAAAAGAGCATAAAATCAAAAGGCTTTCATTAAAAAGCGCTTTAATGATTTTTGTGCCTTTGGCGGCGGTGCTTTTTGCCATTGCGGCGATTATTATTTTTAAGCCGAAAAGCGGCGGAAATGTATTTACGGCAGGAAAAGCCATAAATTCTAAATATGACAGTATGAATAAAGACATAAGTCAAGTCAGTGATTTATCTTCCGATAATTCAAGCCGAGAAACCTCGCATTCCGACGCGCAGAATTCCGAAAACTTTAAAGGGCAAAATTCCGAATTATCCGAAAACGGGGATGCACCTGCTTCTGAATCGAAATCGCCGACATCGGGCAAAAGCTCTTCTTCCTCGTCTTCAAAAGCGACTTCATCGAAGGCTTCTTCAAATAATACCCCGTCGGCTTCTTCGGAAAGCTCTTCCTCTCAGGCTTCGCAGGCAGAAGCCGAAAAGCAGACATTCAGCTATAAAGCCGTCAGCGGCGGAATTGAAATAACAGGCATAGCGAATGAGAATGCGAGCGGCGAATATTCGATTCCCGATACTATTGACGGAAAGCCTGTAATAAGTATCGGCGAAAGAGCCTTTTATTATAAAAAAATAAAAAGTATTATTCTGCCCGAAACTCTTAAAACAATAAACGCTCAGGCTTTTGCAAATTGCCATTATCTTTCTTCAATAAAGATTCCGAAAAGCGTTATTAAAATCGGAACCAATGCGTTTTTGCCCTGTAATAATCTTTCGGCTGTTTATATTGCTTCAACTGATATAAGCGCTGATAATTATGCTTTTTCGAATTCTTACAACCGCACTGTAGAGCTGACAATTTATGCTCCGTCTTCTACTGGACTTAAGGATAAAGCAAAAATGTATTGGTCGGCAAAATATGTTGAATGGAACGGATAATCAGTATATGAAAATTAAAAACATTGTGATAAGCGGTCATGCCGCCCTTGCTCCCATGGCAGGGGTTGCGGACAGGGCAATGAGGGAAATATGCGTCCGTTTCGGGGCGGCTTTCACGGTAGGCGAGCTTACGAGCGCTAAGGGAATTTCCCTCGGCGACAAAAAATCCAAAGAGCTTATTTCCGCAGATAAAAACGGCGCGCCCTTTGCCTCTCAAATATTCGGGAGCGACCCTGAAATAATGGCTCAGGCGGCGAAATTTGCCGAACAGCAGGGACCCGATTTTATAGATATAAATATGGGCTGTCCCGCGCCTAAGGTTGCGGGAAACGGCGGCGGAAGCGTCCTTATGGCAGACCCCGAAAAAGCGGCGGAAATTGTAAACAGGGTAGTAAACGCGGTTAAAATCCCCGTAACCGTTAAAATGAGGACGGGAACCGATTTTGAACATTTAACCGCACCGCGCTTAGCCGTTCTTTGCGAGCAGGCAGGCGCCTCGGCGATAACGGTTCACGGAAGAACGCGCGCTCAGATGTATGCTCCGCCTGTTGACAAAGAAACCATAAAGAAAGTAAAAGATGCGGTTAAAATTCCCGTCATAGCAAACGGGGATATTACCGACGCGAAATCGGCTGAGGATATGCTCAAAGCTACAAGTTGCGATTTTTTAATGGTAGGCAGAGCGGCAAGAGGCAATCCGTTTATTTTTGAAGAAATAAACGCGGCATTTGAGGGAAAAGAGTATACTCCGCCCACTCTTGAAAAAAGGCTTGAAATCTGCCTTGAGCAAATAAAGCTTATGGAAAAATACAAGGACTCTCATATCGCCGTGCTTGAATCGAGAAAGCATTTGGCATGGTATATTTCAGGCATCAGGGGAGCAGCGGCACTGCGGCGCGAATGCGGAGAGGTAAGCTCTTTTGAGGACGCAAAAAGGATATGCGAAAAAGCACTTGAACAAAACGCTTCGTTATGATAGAATAATAAGGCTTGAAAGAAGGAATAGAATATGTCAGGACATTCAAAATGGAACAATATTAAGCGTAAAAAAGAAAAGACAGACGCTGCAAAAGCAAAAATTTTTACAAAAATCGGTAAGGAGATTTCCGTTATCGTAAAGCAGGGCGGACCTAATATGAACGAAAACAGCCGCCTAAAGGACGCTGTCGCAAAAGCCAAGGCGGCAAATGTGCCGAATGATAATATCGAAAGAATTATCAAAAAGGCGGCAGGCGAGCAGGGCGGAAACGAATACGAGGAGTTAATCTACGAGGGCTACGGTCCCTGCGGTATTGCGGTGGTTGTTGAAACTCTTACGGATAACAGAAACCGCACGGCAGGCGATATCCGCCATTATTTTGACAAGTGCGGAGGAAACTTGGGACAGACAGGTTCTGTTATGTTTATGTTTGAGCGCAAGGGCGTTATTGAGATAGAAGGCGAAGGGCATGACGAGGACGAGGTAATGGAAGCGGCTTTGGACGCAGGCGCCGAGGACTTTAATTTTGACGGCGATGTTTTCGAAATCACTACCGATCCTAACGATCTCGGCAAGGTAAGAGACGCTTTGGAAGAAAAGGGCTATTCGTTCCTTTCTGTCGAGGTTCAGTATATCCCGAATACCACCTCTGAGATTGAGGACGAGGCATCGAGAGAAAAAATGGAAAAGCTTATTGATATGCTTGAAGAGAATGACGATGTTCAGGCTATCTGGCACAACTGGGAAATGCCCGAGGACTAATTGTAAGCGGATCTTTCTATTTTCAGCCATAAATTATAACATAAAAATATTATAAATTTAACATAAATCAGGTATCACAAGCCCTGCGATTTTTTAATAAATCGCAGGGCTTGTGTCTTTCAATATTCTATAAAGTTTAATTTTGCGGCCTTCGCGCCGCATTTTTTGTTTTTCCGCTGACATGTGCGGCGGAAAAACACCTTTTAAGCGAAAAACCGATTAAAAAGCGGTTTTTCAAGGGCATAGGGGTGGAGTACTCACGGGGATAGAGTGCAGTCCAAAAATTTTTGATTTTTGAGCGAACGGCATTCCCGTCCAAGAGCGTGTCGAAAAAATCGACACGCTCACCCCTGCGATTTTCAAAAAAATCGCAGGGGTTTTGTTATATTTCAAATCGTGCGCTCATAAGAATTTAGAAAAGGACAGGCAGGTGGAAAAATGAAGGAAGAATATAAAAGCATAATTTCAAATTTACCTTTTAAAATAAGGCGCGGTCTTGAATTTTCTGAAATTTTAAATTCAACGGTTGAAGAAATAAGGCTCAGAGCGTTTAAGCCTGCGGCTGTTACTGTTGACGGAAAAACGCTTTTTATAAATAAAGACGGGAGCGCTTCCGATACCGTCGGCGTTAATTCTTTTACCGTTTCGGATAGGGATATTAGCGACGCTTTTAACTCTCTTTGCAACAATTCCGTTTTTTCTCATGACAGGGAAATAGCGAGGGGCTTTATAAGTCTTGAGGGAGGACACCGCGTCGGAATTTGCGGAACCTTTCTTGATAACGGGGATTTTTGCGACATCACCTCTTTAAATATAAGAATTGCAAACAGGCTTAAAAATGTTTCCGCCTCGGTACCTACGGAAATTTTAAAATCAGGCGTTCTTGTCGCAGGGCCTCCGGGGAGCGGAAAGACCTCTTTTTTAAGAGACTGCGCAAAAAGGCTTTCTTCGGGAAAGGAAAGCGCGAGAGTTGCGGTCATAGATACAAGAAACGAGCTTTTTTCGTCGGATTTTGAAGATTTGGGAGAAAACTGCGATGTTTTAAAAATTTCCGATAAAAGAAAGGGGATAGAAACCGCTCTTCGGACCTTATATCCTCAGATTGTAATTTTTGATGAAATCGGAAGTATTTCTCAGGCTCAGGCGGTTACAGAGTGCTTTAACAGCGGAATAAGCGTTATAACAAGCGCGCATGCAGGAAATATAAACGATTTAAAGGAGCGCAGGGTTATAAAAATTCTGTTAAACAGCGGCGCTGTAAAAAACACGGTGCTTTTATCGCCTGCGCATCGGTATCCGCCGAGAGTAATACCCGTAAAGGACATCTATAAATGAGTATTATAATAAAAATTTTAGGCTGTGTGCTTGTATTCACGGCGGCGTCCGCTTTCGGAATGAACGCCTCGGTCAAATACTTAAAAAGACAAAAAAAGCTTAAAAGCATTTCGGACGGACTTATCAAAATGCAGTGCGTTATTAAAAGCGGCGGCTTTGACAGAATAAGGCTTATAGGAAATTGCTTTGAGGAAAAGGATATAACGGCAAGCGGCGGCGAAATCCGAATAAATCCCGAATATCTTTTAAAAGAGGATATTGAAATTTTAGAAAATTTCTTTAAATCCTTCGGTCTTAACAATACCGAAAATGAAATCAACAATATAGGAATAGCCGTTAAGCTGACGGAGATTCAGTATGATAAGGCGACTCTTACGGCTAAGAAAAACGCACCGCTTTTTAAAACTCTCGGAATATGTGCAGGGCTTGCGCTTTGTATATTTTTAATATGAAAGGAAACTAAAAATGGATGTCGATTTTATTTTTAAAATTGCGGCAATAGGAATAATCGTTACGGTTCTTCATCAGCTCCTTGTAAGGTCGGGAAGAGAGGAGCAGGCTATGCTTACAACCCTTGCGGGGCTTGTGGTGGTGCTGATGATGATTGTCGGCGCGATTGCGGATCTGTTTTCGGAAATAAAAGGACTGTTCGGATTGTGAGCGGTTATTTTGTTAAAATACTGATAATTTTGCTTATAACGGCTCTGCTTTCTTCCTTTTTGAAAAATTACCGTCCCGAGCTTGCGGTTTTGGTTGCGGTATCGTGAGGAATTGTATCGGTTTTAATGCTTGTAAACGGATTTTCTCCCGTAATCAAAACCGTTAAAAGCGCGTTTTCGGGAGCAAATCTTGATATTTCATGCTTTGAAACCGTTTTAAAAGCTCTCGGAATATCTTATATTTCTGCATTTGCCGCCGATACCTGCCGTGACGCGGGGCAAAGCGCTCTGGCTTTAAAGGCGGAGCTTGCGGGGAAATGCGCGGTGTTCGCTCTTTGTATTCCGATGATCGTTTCACTTCTCAAAATTGCTTTAGAGGTGGCGGGAATATGAAAAAAAGGGTTTTGTTTCTTTTCGTTTTAATGGCTTTTTTAAGCTTTTTCAGCCTGAGCTCAAAGGCAGAGGGAAATGATGAAAATATTGATTTCGGAGCGGACAGCCTCAAATATTCTCTTGATGACAGCACAAGAAATTATATGGAAGAATTCGGAATAGATATTGAAAACGGAAAATTATCTTTTGATATGCAGCCTAAAGACTTTTTTAAGCATATTTTCACCTTTTTTAAAAGCGGTATAAAAAGACCGATTAAGGCGCTTTTTTTGCTTCTCGGAATTATTCTTGCGCTTTCCGCCGCGTCGTCCTTTAATAAGCCCGACGCTAATATGGCTCCTGCGATTTTTGCGGGGACCTTATGTATTGCCGCGGTAAGCATAAAGGATGTTCTTTCGTCCGCCGCCGCAGCAAATACAGCCGTTAAAGCCATAACGGACTTTATGCTCGCCTTTATTCCGATTTTTACATCAATTGTTGCGGTATCGGGAAAGACTGCAACCTCATTTGCCTCGGGCGCCTTGCTTTTGGGTGCGGCGCAGGGGGTAAGCGCCGTTTGCACATTCATAACTATTCCTTTAATGAGCGGATATACGGCGCTTTCGGTAAGCTCCGCCGTTTCTCCGCTCACGGAAAAATCCGCGCTTGCAAAATCGGTTAAAAATGCGGCGCTGTGGATAATGTCGCTTGCTTCGACCGTTTTTTTGGGAATTTTGGGAATTCAGTCGGTTTTAAGCAGTGCCGCAGATACGGTGGGGCTTAAAACTACTAAATTTATAGTCGGCACATGCGTTCCCGTTGCGGGGGCAACTCTTGCCGAGGCGGCATCGGCGGTTGCGGCTTCGGTTTCGGTAATCCGCTCGTCGGTGGGGGCTTATGCTATTGCGGCGCTTGTGATTATTGCCTTGCCGGTGCTTTGTGAAATTCTTATGTGGCGGGCGGTTTTTCTTATAACGGGAATTATAAGCGACCTGTTTTCGCTTCCTAAAACCTCGTCGCTTTTAAAGGCGTTTGATTCGGTCTTTTCGGTAATTTCCGCGGTGCTTCTTATAACGCTTTGTATGTTTGTGATAGCTTTAAGTATTGTGATAGGGGCAGGTAAAACGGTATGACGGCGCTAAAAGGCTTTATAACGGTTTTCTGTACGCTTTGCTGTACCTTAGGAGGACTTTTCATTTTAAGCCCCAAGGGGTCTTTCGAAAAGCCTGTAAGATATGTTTTTGCGCTGACCGTTCTTCTTTGCACTCTTTCAAGCATAATAAGCATTACAAAGCTTGACCTTAATCTTAATACGCAGGAGTTCGAAATCTCCGATATTTCGCAGTTTTCAAAAGATTCTGCGAAGCAGGTTTTTAAAACCGCTCTCGGCAAAGGGGGCATAACTTTTAAAAAAATTGAGGTTATTACGGATAAACTCGAAGACGGCAGCATAAATATTACTAAGGTTACGGTATTTTCGGACGAAGACCCTGAAAAAATTAAGGAAATAATTTCTCCCGACGGCATTTTAGAGGTGGAAGTAATAAATGAATGAAAAGCTTAAAAAAATAACCGATAAAATAAAAAATCCGAAATTTCTGATAATAGCGGCATTTATCGGAATTGGGCTGATTTTCCTGTCTTCGCTTATTCCCGAGTCCTCAAAAAAGCAGGAGACGGCGGCAAAGGAGGACGGCGTTACCGCGGGGGAATATAAAAAAGAGCTTGAAAACAGCGTTAAGGTTATGGTAAGAGAGCTTTCGGGTGACCCCGAGCCTACGGTCATCATAACTCTTGACAGCGGAATAAGATATACCTACGCCGATCAGAAAAAAAGCGAGACATCTTCAAGCTCGGGCAAGGATAAATCCGCTCAGTCAAGCGAAAGCGTCACTCAGTCCTACATAACCGTAAAGGAGTCGGACGGCTCGGAAAAGCCGCTTTTGGTGTCTGAGCTTATGCCTCAGGTAAGAGGAGTGGCGGTAATATGTGAAAACGGGAATTCCGAACAGGTAGCCGAGAGTATAAAAAACGCCGTTACGGCGGCGCTTAATATAACAGAAAAACGCGTATATATAACTGGAGGTAATTAAAAATGAAAAAAGTAAAAATTTTTACAAAGGGTCAGGCTCTTTTGGTGCTTATGGTGATAGCCTTGGGCGCGGCGGTATGGCTTAATATGAAATTCACTTCAAAGGAAAAATATTTAGGCGAAGCGTCCTATGTTTCGCAGACCTCGTCGGCAAAGACTGTTCAGACCTCTGCTAAGGCTCAGCAGAATTCAAAAACCTCGTCGGACAGCACTTCCGATTATTTCACGGCGGCGAGAAAAAACAGGGAAACCGCTCTTAAAAACGCTCAGAAGCAAATTGACGAAATGCTTGATAACGATAAGCTTACCGAGGCGGATAAACAGCAGGCGGTAAAAATTGCCGGCGAAATCGCGAAAAGAATTGAAAGGGAAAACAATATAGAGACTCTTTTAAATGCAAAGGGCTTTAATAAATGCGTTGCGGTTATGGGAGACGATAATATTACCGTGGTAGTAAGCTCAAACGGTCTTACAACCGCTCAAACCATGCAGATTCAGGATGTTATAACCTCTCAGACGCAGATAGGTCTTGCCAATATAAAAATAATTACCTCAAAGTAGTTGTGATTTTAAAAAAAATATGGTATACTAAATTAAAATCCAATTGAAAACGGAGGAAATATAAATGCAGGACAATAAAACAGAGCTTTCCGTAAGCACCGAGGTTCTTGAAAAAATGGCTGAAATTGCCGCTTTGGAGGTTGACGGAGTAGAAGAGCTGAGCAGAAAGTCTTTGGATATCAAGGATGTTATAAAGGTTAAAAGTGCATTTAAGGGCGTTAAAGCCGAGATTATAAACGGTGCCGTTCATATCACCGTTTATATAAAGGTCAAAGAGGACGCGGCTTTGAAAACAGTCGCTTTGAATGTTCAGAATAATGTCAAGGATAAAATTCAGACTATGACCGGCACGGTTGTTACAGGCGTTAATGTCATTGTTGCCGATGTCAGCCTTAAAAATGACTTACAAACAGAAGAAAACTAATTAAACAAAAACTTTTTTGCGCGGAATTTATCCGCGCTTTTTTCATTGTTTAACAATTATTCATAATTTGTACTTTTTTTTATGGTAAAATAAGTTAAAAATTTGCTTTGGAGGAATGGCAATGATAGAAGTCAGCGGTCTTAGTAAAAGATACGGCAGCTTTCTTGCGGTGGATAATGTTAGCTTTTCCATCGGCAAGGGTGAGATTGTCGGCTTTTTAGGACCTAACGGTGCCGGAAAATCAACTATAATGAATATTATCACCGGCTACCTTTCACTTACCCGAGGAAACGTTACGGTTGACGGGTTTGATATTTCCGAGGAACCCGAACAGGCGAAGAAAAGAATAGGATATCTTCCGGAAATCCCGCCCCTTTATAATGATATGAAGGTCAGGGAATATTTAAGCTTTATTTATGACCTTAAAAAGGTCAAATTCCCTAAGAACGCACATATCGAAGAGGTTGAAAGGCTGGTTAAAATTGATAATGTGAAAAACCGCCTTATAAAGAACCTTTCTAAGGGCTACAGACAGCGCGTCGGCTTTGCGGCGGCGCTTATCGGAAACCCCGATATACTTATTCTTGACGAGCCGACTGTCGGACTTGACCCGAAACAGATAATCGAGATAAGAAATCTTATTTCAAAGCTCGGCAAAAACCATACGATTATTCTTTCGTCTCATATCCTTTCGGAAATTCAGGCGGTATGTAAAAGAGTGATTATAATAAACCGCGGACAGATAGTGGCGGACGATATGCTGTCAAATCTTTCTGAGAGACTTTCCGCTGATAAATCCGTGACCGCGAGAATAGTCTGCGAGGAAGAGGATATGAAAAAAGCCCTTATGGGTATAAAGGATGTCGCCTCGGTCGAGAGCCTCGGAAGCATGGAAAAGGGAAGCTTTGACTTTTTGATTACCCCCGAAAACGGAGCTGATATAAGAGCGGCTGTTTTTAAAAGAGTAACCGAGAGAGGAAAAACGATATTAAGCCTCAGCGATAACAGGCTGTCTTTGGAAAGAATTTTCTTAAAGCTTACAGAGGTTTCCGATAATTCGGAGGCTAAAAGGCTTTTAGGAATAGCCGAAGAAGAGAAAACGGAAGCCGAAAACGAAACGGAAGAAAGCGGGGATGAAGCATGAAGGCTGTTTTTAAAAGAGAGCTTAAAGCGTATTTCAATACGCCGCTCGGTTTTGTCGTTCTTGCGGCATATTATCTGATACTCGGAATTTTTTATTATGAATATCTTTATTTAAACGGCAGTCCCGAAATTTCCGTGCTTATAATTGCCATGTATTCAATAGTTGAATTTACCGTGCCGATTATAACCATGCGACTGCTCAGCGAGGAGCGCAGGAATAAGACAGATCAGGTGCTTCTCACCGCTCCTGTCAGCCTTACCGGAATTGTTATGGGCAAATTTCTTGCCGCGTTCACCCTTTATGCTATTGCCTTTGCGCCGACGGTTATATTTGAAATAATTTCCGCAAGCTATGTATCGGTCAATATTTTAAGCTATCTTTATTCGCTTTTCGGAATTCTGCTTATGGGCGCCGCTTTCATATCGGTAGGTATGTTTGTTTCGTCGCTCACCGAAAGTCCCGTAGTAAGCGCGTTTATGATGTATGTTGTTGTGTTCATAGTTTCGGTAAGCGGTAATCTTTCAAGCGCCGTTACAAAAAGAAGCACTTCGTCGACAAGCGGACTTGTCAATCTCGCGAATAAATTCCTGAATGTTTTAATCACATGCGTTCAGAAATTTTTAAGCGCGATAAATATAGAAGAAAGAATAACAAGCTTTGCGGAGCCTGTATTCTCGGTTCCTAATGTGATTTACTTTTTGAGCGCCTCGGCGGTATTCCTGTTTTTGTCCGTCCGTTCGCTTGAAAAGCGCAGATGGGCTTAAAAAGGAGGTTTTTAGTATGGAAAATAATAATACAAATGAAATTGTAAAAGAAACCTTGCCCAAAAAGAAAAAAGAAAAGAAAGAAAAGAAATTAAAAAAGCTTAAAAATCAGTATGCTCTGAAAAAAGGCGGATTTTCTGCCGCGCTTATAGTTATCGTGCTGGCGGTGCTTATTCTTTTCAATTGGTTTGTTTCCGTTCTTTCCGACAGAGTAAGCCTTGAATTCAATATGTCGCCGAATGAATCAAATACCGTAAGCGAGGAAAATTTAAAATATATTAAAAAAATTGACTCGAAGGTCAATATTCTTGTCTGCTCCGATGAGGATAATTATTCTTATTATATGACTAATTATTGGTGCCAAAATAAGAATGTTACCGCCGATTCAAGCTATTTTTCGCAGACGCTCACTCTTATAAACGAATATAAAAAAGCGAATAAGAATATAAAGGTGCAGTTTGCGGAAATAAATTCCTCTGAGTTCAGTAAGCTTTCAAATGAAATCGGTTTTTCAAATTTAAGCCCTGCTTACGGCGATATTATCGTCTACAATAAAGAAACCTCAAAAAGCAAAAAGGTTTCATTTGACGATATTTATGAAACCTATGATTCAACCGGCTATGCTTCTTACGGCATGGGCGCGTCCTATCAGATAACCGGAAATAATATCGAAAAATCACTTACAAGCGCCGTTTCCTATGTTCTCTCATCCGAGACTAAGAAAATCGCAATTCTGACGGGTCACAGCGATAATGTCAGCACTGAAAACTATGAAAATCTTTTAAAGGATAATAATTTTGAAACGCAGGTTATTTCGGACAGCATAATAACCTCGGTTTCCTCGGATTTTGACGCAATAGCGATTATTGCCCCCTCGAAGGACTTTTTCGAGCAGGAAATAAATGCTCTTTCCTCGTTCCTTGAAAATGATGGAAAGCTTAAAAAAGGCTTGATTTATTTTGCCGACTCCTCATGCCCCTATCTTCCGAATATTTCTTCCTTCCTCTCGGATTACGGAATAGTTATCGAAGAGGGCAAAACCTTCTCGGCTTATCCTTACGGAAACGACCCTGCAACGGGCTACAGCCTTGACACTAACGGTGCAATTTTAAGCAGTGCTACCTGTCTTACAGGTAAAAATGTTCCGCTTCTTACAGATGACCCTGCCGATAAATCCGTAACCGTAACCGCTCTTGTATCTGCTTATAACGGCGCTTTTAAGGTTCCTTCCGACGCGGATGAGAATTACAGCGTAAAGGAAGACGATTATGCCGCCTTTGCAACTGCCATAGAAGCAAAGAAATCCGATTATGACAGCGACGGCAATGAGATTTCAAGCTATATTACGGTATTTTCAAGCTCCGAATTTATAAACTCGGAATGGGTTGATTATCAGAACTGCGCCAATAAGGATGTTGTTCTTGCGGTAACCGAAAGGAATTCCGATGTCGGAACGACCGATATTAAGTTTGTAACCAAGACCGTTGAAAACGAAAGCTATAAGGATAAAATAACAAACGGCGGAAAATCCGCGGTAGTATTCTTCTTTATTATCCTTATTCCCGTTCTGACAATTGTTTCGGGAATTGTAATTTATATCAGGAGAAGAAATGCGCAATGAGCGATTTTTTTGATGAAGAAAATAAAACAGAGGAAGAAAATTCAAGTATTTTTTCCGACCCTGCCGAAAAAACCGTAAAAGAAAAAAGGCTAAGCGCTAAGAGCAGAAGAATTATAGCCCTCTGCTCAGGCGTTCTCGCCGTAGGGCTTATAGTCGCCGCCGCGGTTACCGTTAAATTAAAAATAAAGCCTAAGGATACCGATAATTCCTCTTCCGATTCAAAGCAAATTGAGGTTATAGCCCATTCCCAGTCGGATATAACTACGGTTGAGGTTAAAAATAAAAACGGAAGCTTTTCCTTTTATAAAAAAACGGAGCCGTCTTCCGACAATTCCTCTTCGGATACCGTCAAATGGTGCGTTTCGGGCGTCGATGAGTCGCTTACAGACTCGTCTGCCGTAGGAAATATCGTAAGCAGTGCCGCAACCGTTTCGGCGGACAGAGAAATTGAAAAAATGTCGGCGGCGGAATGCGGACTTGATACACCTACTTTTACGGTTAATGTCACTCTTGACGACGGCAGCACCTATTCTCTATTTGTAGGGAATACCGCGCTCAGTAATGACGGATATTATTTTTCGTCCTCGGAAACGGGCGATAAGATTTATCTTGTAAAGGACAGCGCGGTTACAGGCTTTGATTTTGAGCTTTTAGAACTTGCCGATTCTTCAAGCTTTGAGGCGGCGGCATTCAGCGCGGATATTTCCTCATATAAATCCTCTTCGGGAACTCTTTCCTCGTTCGATGAGCTGTCGGTTTCGGGTAAAAGCTTCGAAAAGCCGCTTGTTATCAAACCTAATACCGACGAAAGCTCCTCCACGGCGGCGCCGTTTATAACCGTTTCTCCGATTTCGGGCTTTGCCGATAATACCGATAAGCTTTTACAGCTTTTCAGCTCCTCGACTACGGTTGCCGGCGCATATTCGCTTGATGTCACCCCTGAAACACTTAAAAAATTCGGGCTTGACAGTCCCGATTACATAGTTTCGGTTTCTGCCGCGGGAGAAAAGAAAACCTTTAAAATTTCTAAGGTTGACAATGAGTACTGCGCCGTAATTAACGATGAAAGTAAAATCGTTAAAAAAGTAAGCAACGAGTATCTTTCGGTAGTCGGTACAAAGGCGGAGGATTATTATCTTAAAATGATTGCCCCCTATATGCTTTCGTCGCTTTCGGAATTCGATGTCTCGTTTGACGGACAAAATTATAATTTCTCGGTTTCCTCTTCCGAAAACGATTCGGGCGAAACAAGCTTTGAAATTAAATTAAACGGCAAGAAAATCAAAGAATCTGAATTTCAGGATTTTTATTCCGTTTTCGTCGGTCTTTGCGTTACCGATTATCAGACGGCAAACGCGGAAAAAACCGATTGCGCAGTAAAGCTTAAATTTGCGGATAACAGAAGCGATATTGATATTGCCTTTTCTCAGATCTCCGCAACAAGATATAAAGCGCTTGTAAACGGACAGGATAAAGGAAACATTACCCTTTCGGATTACAATAAATTTACTAAAGCTTTAAAAAAGATAATAAAATAAATAAAAAGCAGTTTCTTTTACATAAAAGAGACTGCTTTTTTAGATATCAGACAAATGTGTGTCTTACGGCACATGATATAACCAAACCCTATCGTCTTTGCCTACGGCAAATCCACTTCCCCTTTCGTCTAAAGTGGAGGCTTGGGTTTCTGCAAAATCTAAAGAAAAGGCTCCCTTCTTTTTTCGGTGTAACCGAAAAATAGAGGGGAGCTGTCGCAATTTAATTGCGACTGAGGGGTATTCTGCCTCCCTTGCCTAAAGGGAGGGCGGACCGCACTTAGTGCGGTGGAGGGATTTTTTCTTTGAATATATAAGAATTTTAAAAGAAATATACTGTATTATTTCTTTATTCTCTCATCTTTGGATTATCGGTTCGGTTGAGCAAATAGTCGGTCGAAACCTTGTAATAATCCGCAAGCTTTATAAGCGTTACAGTCGGAATATCAATGTCTCCCCGCTCATAGTTGCTGTATACTCTCTGACTGCATGATAGAATGTTTCCGAGCTGTGTCTGGGTTAAATCATTGTCCTCTCTTAAATCGCGAATTCGCTTGTAATAAGCCATAAAAAACCTCCTGAAATAATTATTTCTCAATGTGAAATAATTATAGTTTAGAAAGTTTTTCGCTATTGACTTTTAGCGAAAAATCCGCTAAAATCATAAGTAGATTAAAATAAAAGCGGAGGAATATATGAAAGTATTAAAGTTGGAACAAAAAACTTAAAAGTCGAAATGTGCGCTTTTTGACATATTGCAAAATTATAAAAAGGTGGGTTAATTATGGCAAAATTAGGAGTTCCGACACATCTAAAGCATAAACCGATTTTTGTTTTAGATGATGATTATAAAAGTATAGACGGGAATTATAAAAATGATTCCGATGTTGTCGGGCTATCACTTGGTAAGGCACAGTGGACAGATAAAAATGAGTTTGTTCCAAGTGTTAAGGTTTGGAGAAGAAAAAAATGGTCGCTGGTCAAGACAAAGCGAAGAAACAACTTTGACAAGGGCGCTTGATTTGGCTACAATGGTTATCAAAATTGTTGATTCGTTGGGAAATAACAAAAAAATTGAACCCATAAGAACGCTGCGCGGTTCTTTAAAAATCGAAGAAGTTGCAAATGCTAAATATTTAAAAAATTCTTTGAACGAGTATTTGAAACAGCAGGATAATATCAACGATATAAAAGCGCATATCGATCTTCTCTATGACGCTTTAAGAGTTTATAAGAAATAATAAAATTAAGAGGGATTTATTATGAAAAAACTAAAAAAAACATTTTCGTTTATTATATCACTAATGATAGCTTTTTCAGTCTTTCAAATTTCTTCTTTTGCAGAGCAAAGTGAAATCGAGAGCATAGAAATTGAGGACACCTCAATCATAGAGGGATTTAATTGTGAAAAAGGAATATATTATCTTTGTAAACCTCATTATAAAGTGAAATTAAAAGACGGAAGAGAAATTCATTGCGATCGTTCGAGTGGTTCATTTTATGATTTTGAAGGAAATCAGCATACTTTGTATACTAATGAGTTGGAATTGCAAAAAACTCAGAAGTGGGAATTGGGAAAGACGTATAAAGTTACAGGAAATTTAGACGGATTAAGTTCAAGTTTTAATGTTACTGTTAAAGAAAATCCAATAAAAAATTTTGAGATTCATGGAATAGAATTTTTTGAAAACACCGGAGGATATTATAAATCGGATGAAAATGGCAATATCTATCTTTATTATTCTTTTGATGATCAGGATTTAAACTTTTATGCAGAATTGAAAGATGGTAGTGTAATTAAAAGTGAAGTCTGTAGTGGATTTCCTATTTTAGGGGGGAATTGGAAAGGAATTTATATAGATAGTCAATTCTATTCGATTTCTAATTTAGACGATGATCAGGATAAGGAGCATTGGGGAGTAGGTGTTCATAAAGCAACAGCCGAATTGCTCGGAATGAAAACTGAATTCAATGTTAATATTATAGAAAACCCGATCGTTGATGTAAAGATAAAAGATGCTGATATTTTTAAGCAATTAGAATATTCGCCTTATAGTACTGGTTTTTATTTTGATGCTATGACTGATATAACATACAGCAACGGAGAAAAGCTTCAAACTCCGCTAAACAGGTTACAAATAAGCGGTTATTATAACGGAATTAAAAACAAATATATAAGTACAACTTATAGGTCAAATTATTTTGATAATTTTATATCGCAGGATTGTTCTGCAGGAAATTATGATTGGTATGTAACCATAAACGGAAAGGATTATCCGTTTAAATTGAATGTTTATGATGATGAGATAATTAAATCGATCGAATGCATAAAATATCCTTTTAATGATGAATATTATAATTATAATTTAGAAAAAACAGATTTAAAAGGAGTAAAATTCCGGATAAATTATTTTGATGAAACTTCAGAAGAAGTAACAATTGAAAGTGATTCCGAATATTTGGAAGGAAGTTATATTTATCTTAAAAAGCTAAAAAAGATTTTTAATTTAGCTCCTGCACTTAATAACGGCAATTTGGAAATATCGTTAGGTAAAGTTAAAACAGAAATTCCTGTTATATTAAAAAAGAATAATATTAAAAATTTTGAATTTAAGCTAAAGGATAATAAAAACCTGTTTTTTGTTATAACTTATGATGATAATACTAAGATTGAAAAAAGAATTTTAAATGTCAAAGAATACGCAGGTTGGTTTGATACAACTTCGAAAGAGTATAAATCACACGGTGTTGCATTTAAAACCGAAACGGAGTGTTTTTGGGGTGACATCGTATTTAATGAGAATTATTTTTACGCAACAATAAACATGGGTGAAAAAGAATATAAAACTAATGTTTTATATGGATACAATTTTTTGAACAGCCCATTTAATCCATACAATAATTTTCAAAATACATATTATAATTCAACCTGCGGACTGAAGCATTTTAGCGGAGAAATCACTTCGGAAAATATTGATAAAATTATTCAAAAAAGTATTTTAGAACAGCAAGTAACATCACCAATAAAAATAACTTATACAAAAAGTGAAATTCAACAATTGGTTGAAAAATGCTTTGCTGTTAAAAATTTTGATATAACACTTTCAAAATTTTATGATCCGCAAAAGGATATTTATATTTATGACGGCAGATATACAGACAGTTTCAGAGCCTCTAATTATCTTTTGGATGCAAATTATGTTAACGGAAAGTATAAATTGAAATATTCTTATTTTGATAATGAAAAAATCGGTATATGTTATATGACCTTAACCGATGATTTGAGAATAATTGATATAAATTACGATTACATTTCCGGCGATGTAAACGGGGACAATGAAATAAACGGAAAAGATGTTGTGCTGTTATGTAACTATCTTGCAAATTACGATTATGAAACCGGAACCTCGTCGGTTAAAATTTTCAGCGGAGCCGATGCAAACGGCGATACATATATTAACGGTAAAGATGTCATTTTGCTTTGTAATTACTTAGCAAACTTTGATTACGATACAGGAAAATCAACTGTGAAATTAGGATAAAGGAGAGGTTGTAATGAAAAAAATAATATCTTTATTTTCTTGTCTTATTATAATATTTACTATGTTCGCTTCAATATCTGTTTATGCCGCAGACGGTATAACAGGCACAATCGGCAGTACTGCTGCTAAACAGGGCGACACCGTTACAATTACAGTCAGCATAACCAATAATTCGGGATTTTCGTTTTTAAGCGTTACTCCGAGCTATGATTCTTCAGCACTTACTCTCACTGCCGAAAACGAAACAATCTGTCAAAGCTTTTATTCCGGAAAAAATTTAATATGGAACGGAAACGGTGTAAATATAACCGCTGCCGGAACTTTGGTTAAGTTTAAAATTAAAATCAATGAAAATGCCGCACCAAAAGCTTACCATATTTCGCTTACCGTTAGAGAATGTTATGCTTCTGTTAATACTACCGATACCAAAGATGTTGCTTGCAGCATTTCCTCCGGCAATATAACCGTAAATTGCAAAGCCCACACCTACACCGCGTACACCAAAGTAAATGACAGTACACATAAACGCGTATGCTCCGCATGCGGCCATGAAGAAATAAGCAACCATACTTGGAACGCAGGAACAGTTACTAAACAGCCTACCTGTAAGGAAACAGGTTTAAAGCATTTCGAATGTACTGCCTGTAAAGCCGTAAAAGACGAAACCTTAGCTAAAACCAATAACCATAACTGGGGCGGCTATGAAGTAAAAACCGCTCCCACCTGTACAGCCCAAGGCTTGCAAACCAGAAAATGTAAGGTCTGCGGTTTAGCTGAAGATCAGCAGATTCCCGCTAAGGGCCATAACATGGGAGCTTGGAATAAAACAAAAGACCCTGACTGCACTCAGGCAGGAGAAGAAAAACGCTCATGTAAGGATTGCGGACATACAGAAACAAAAGCAATAAATCCTTTAGGCCATAGCTTTACTAATCCTACCGTAACCAAACAGCCTACCTGTACCGAAAGCGGTGAGGAATCGGGTCATTGCTCACGCTGCGGTCAGACTGCCTCTCAGACTATTAAACCCTTAGGCCATAAGTTCTCAAGCTGAGCTGGTCGGATACAAAGGCTCCTACATGTACCGAGGAAGGTATACAGGAAAGAAAATGTAATGCCTGCGGTGCAACCGAAACAAGAAATACTTCTCCCTTAGGCCATGACTTTGAAAACCCGACCGTAATAAAAGAACCCACTATAAGCGAAACAGGTCTTAAAGAAGGTAAATGCAAACGCTGCGGAGAAACCGCAAGCGAGGTAATACCCTGTTCCGTAAAGGATGAAGCAACAGGTACACTGTTTGAAACAAACGAGGGTACATTTGAAAAGGGAAGCGAAATAAGGGTAGAAGAAATAAAGGAAGACAATCCCGCCTTTGAATCGGTAAAAAATATATTAAAGGATATCTGTAAGAAATTTAAGCTTTATGATATAACCGCATACTTAAACGGTACAAGAATACAGCCAAACGGAAAAGTAACCGTAACCTTTAATATACCCGAGGGTTTTGGTAAGAATGTAGCTGTATATTATATAACCGAAGACGGAAGCTATGAAAAGCTTGAATCGGCTGTAAGCGAGGACGGCAAGACCGTAAGTGCTGAAATAAGCCATTTCAGTAATTATGCGGTTTGTAAGATAAGCGAGGAAACAGACGAAGCAAAAGCTGCCGAAACAAAAAATGATAAAGAGACAAAGAATAAAAAGAGCAATAAGGCATGGATAATAATATTAACCGCAGTTATATTGCTTGCTATAGCAGGAACGGGAGCATTCTTCTATATTCGAAAGAAAAAACAGCAGAACAGATTTTTTGAGGATTAAAACACACCCCCAACCGTAATTGGTTGGGGGATTTATGTATGCCTGTCGGCACGGAATAACCAAACCCTATCGTCTTTGCCCTACGGGCTAAGACACTTCCCCTTTCGTCTAAAGGGGAAGCTTGGGTTTCAGCAAAATCTAAAGAAAAGGCTCCCTTCTTATGCGTCAGCATATAGAGGGGAGCTGGCGCGCTTTATGCGCGACTGAGGGGTATTCTGCCTCCCTTGCCTAAAGGAGGGCGGACTGCGGTCACGCGGTGGTGGGATTTTTCTTTGATATTACTCGAATATAAAAAGAAATATTCTGTATTTTCAGTTTAAAATCTTTATCAAATCCCCCTGTCAAAGCTATTCGCTTTGACATCCCCCTTTAGGCAAGGGGGACTCAGGTTGTGTGCCTTGCTGCACGAATAATTTAGAGTTGTATTTATACTGAATTTATCTTATAATAATCGGGTAGGATATTATCCTGCCCGATTTGATTTTTAGGGGAGATAAGGGTGCCTTTTTCGGTTATCACTTTATTTGAAATTATTGGAACGGTGGCGTTTGCGGCGTCGGGCGCAATCGTAGCTTTAAAAAAAGAAATGGATATATTCGGCGTTGCGATTTTAGGGCTGTTTACCGCCGTCGGCGGAGGGGTTATAAGAGATATGATTTTAGGCAATACTCCGCCTGCCGTATTTAAGGACCCTGTTTATGCCTTGGTTGCGATAATTACCTCGGTAATTATTTTTCTGCCGAGTGTCAGAGGGCTTCTTAAGAAAAGCCCTAAGGTATACGATATCGTTATGCTGATTATGGACTCGGTGGGGCTTGGAATTTTCACCGTTGCGGGAATTCAGACCGCAAAAACGGTTAATCCCGACTCGGGATATTTTCTGCTTGTTTTCGTAGGAATAGTAACGGGCGTCGGCGGAGGTCTTCTGAGAGATATCTGCGCAGGGGTAACGCCTTACATATTTATTAAGCATTTTTATGCCTGCGCCTCGCTTTTAGGCTCCCTGCTTTGCGTTTTTCTTTGGAATTATACATCGGAAAGCATTGCGATGATTTCAGGGGCAAGTGCGGTCTTGGTCTTAAGAATTTTAGCGGCAAAATTCAGGTGGAGTCTGCCGAAAGCAAAGCTTTAAAATTAGGGCTTTAAAATTAAGTAAATATATGGTATAATAAACTTAATACTCAAATAAAATTAAGGGGTTAAATTATGGAAAACAAACTAACCGGTAAGCAGTATGTGCTTATCTCGTCAATGCTTTTCGGGCTTTTCTTCGGAGCCGGAAACCTCATTTTCCCGATTATTCTCGGCGCTAAGGCAGGAAAGAACATTATTCCTGCGCTTATAGGAATGCTTATAACTGCGGTCGGCGTTCCGCTTCTCGGAATTGTGGCAATGGGAATTTCAAGAAGCGAGGGACTTCTGCACATGTCCGGCAGAGTTTCAAAGCCCTACAGCTATTTTTTCACCTGCGCGCTTTATCTCACTATCGGACCTTTCTTTGCAATTCCCCGTTGCGCGGCAACTTCTTTTACGGTCGGAATAAACCCGATAGTCGGCGAATCGCATACCGCATTGTGGAGACTTATTTTCAGCGCGGCATTTTTTGCGGCTGTTCTGTTCTTCTCGCTAAGACCGTCAAACATAATGGAATCCGTCGGAAAATGGCTCAATCCTATTTTCCTTGTTTTCTTGGGAATTNNTTTTAATTGTCGCGGCTCTTATTTCACCTGTTCAGAGCGCGTTTTCGGTTGATCCGTCGGGCGATTATACATCCGCCTCTTTTGCTACAGGATTTTTGCAGGGCTATGACACGCTTGACGCTCTGGCTTCCCTTGCGTTCGGTATTATAGTTATAAATGTTATAAGAGACCACGGCGTAAAGAAGCCCGAAAGCATAGCTAAGTGCACCGTTAAATCGGGAATTTTCAGTATGACCCTTATGGCGGTTATTTATGCGCTTATCGCATTTGTCGGCGCGCAGAGCTTTGGAATTTACGGCGATAAGGTTTTAAACGACCCGAATTTCACCGGCGGAGACGCATTTGCGCTTATCGCAAAGCATTATTTCGGAAATGCAGGAATGATTATTCTTGCAATAACGGTTACCTTCTGTTGTCTTAAAACGGCTATCGGCCTTGTAACCTCATGCTCCGAAACATTTTCGGCTATATTCCCGAAAACCTTCAGCTATAAGGTATATGCGATTATCTTTACCGCATTTTCATTTATAGTTTCAAACATAGGTCTTTCAAAGATAATCACATTCTCAGCCCCCGTGCTTTACTTCCTGTATCCCTTGGCAATAGCGCTTATTCTTTTAAGCCTTTTCGGAAAGCTGTTCGGTTATTCAAAATGCGTTTATGTCAGCACGATTGCGTTTACAATGATTGCCGCAGTACTCGATCTTATAAGGGTCAGCGGAATAGCGGCGCTTAACGGATTTATTGAAGCCGTTTCAAAATATCTTCCGCTTTATTCAGCAGGTATGGGCTGGCTTATCCCGACGGGCGTCGGCTTTGTAATAGGACTTATAATCAAAGCGTTTTCAAAAAAGAAAAAATAAAAAATTTT
>DBKZ01000075.1:3506-6883 GCA_002297415.1 Ruminococcaceae bacterium UBA737 | reverse complement strand
TTTTTTTGAAAAAACTGTTGACAAAACAAAAATACGGTAGTATTATATATACGGTTAGCGAGAGCTAACTTATTTACAG
Source organism: Ruminococcaceae bacterium UBA737 (assembly GCA_002297415.1). Taxonomy (GTDB): domain Bacteria; phylum Bacillota; class Clostridia; order Oscillospirales; family Acutalibacteraceae; genus UBA737. The sequence goes on along the minus strand of DBKZ01000075.1, from coordinate 6,804 downwards.
ATGTTTGGTTAGCTTCGGCTAATTAAAAACGGAGGGATTTTTAATGATACCCTTGACACTTGCGGATATCGGGGAAGACAACATAATCAAGAAAATCGGAGGAAGTCCGGAGGTTAAAAAGCACCTTGAAAATCTCGGATTTGTTGTCGGCGGAAATGTTAAAATCGTCAATGCCTTGGGCGGCAATGTTATCGTGAATGTTAAAGAAGCGCGCGTTGCCATAAGCGAGGAAATGGCGAGAAGAATAATGGTATAGTATTTAAGGAGGAATTAAGGCGATGAAAACTTTAAAGGAAGCTAAAGTCGGCGAAACCCTGACAGTTAAAAAGCTACAGGGCGAGGGTGCTGTAAAGCGCCGTATCATGGATATGGGTCTTACCAAGGGCGCTATAGTCTATGTAAGAAAAGTTGCGCCTCTCGGCGATCCTATCGAACTTACGGTCCGCGGTTATGAGCTTTCGCTCAGAAAAGCGGATGCCGCTATGATTGAAGTCGAATAAAAAGAAACTTTTTGAAAGAGAGGAAATGAATTATGGATTTGCGAATTGCTCTTGCAGGAAATCCTAACTGCGGTAAGACGACTCTTTTTAACGCCCTTACCGGTTCAAATCAGTTTGTAGGAAACTGGCCGGGAGTAACGGTTGAAAAGAAAGAGGGTAAGCTTAAAAAGCATGACGGAGTGGTTATAACCGACCTCCCCGGTATCTATTCGCTTTCGCCTTACACACTTGAAGAGGTTGTTGCCCGTAATTATCTTATAAACGAGCGCCCCGATGTTATACTTAACATTATCGACGGTACGAACTTAGAGCGTAACCTTTATCTTACTACTCAGCTTGTTGAGCTTGGAATTCCTGTTGTAATTGCTATCAACATGATGGATGTCGTTAAGAAAAACGGCGACAAGATTAACACCGAGGAATTATCCCGTCAGCTCAACTGCAAAATAGTTGAGATATCCGCGCTTAAGGGAACAGGCATCAAGGAAGCCGCAGAAGCCGCTATCGAGGCAGCGTCTTCTACAAAGACCGTTCCTCAGCACAGCTTTTCGGGAAGCGTTGAGCATGCAATTGCCCACATTGAAGAGGCGGCTGTTCACAATATGCCCGAGGAGCAGCAGAGATGGTATGCGATAAAGATTTTCGAGCGCGACGATAAGGTTATGGCTGACCTTAAGATAAGCGACGCAGTTATGGCTCATATCGAGCAGGACATCAAGGCCGCAGAGCTTGAGATGGACGACGACTCTGAATCAATTATCACAAACGAGCGTTATATTTACATAGCTTCTATTATAAAGGCTTGCTACAAGAAGAAAAACGCAGGCAAGCTCACAACCTCCGATAAGATAGATAAGGTTGTAACAAACCGTTGGCTCGGACTTCCGATTTTCGCGGTTATTATGTTCCTTGTTTATTATATTTCAATGGTTACCGTAGGCTCTGCCGCAACCGACTGGGCTAACGACGGACTTTTCGGCGACGGCTGGCACCTTTTCGGAATAGGCTCATCGGCAACTGCCGACGCTGAGGACGAATACGGCGACACAGACGCTATTATCGAAGGCTTCCTTGCTAAGGCTGAGGAAGAGGGCATTGATGTCAAGGCGGCAAATGAAGCGCTTGACAGCGAGGCTGACGATTATGATTATGAAAAGGCTGTAAAGGAAGTTAAGGCTGTTGAAAAGAAAGCCGATTTCAAATCCTTTATATACACCCTTGAAGACGAAGATACGCTTGAAACTACCGATGAAACCGGTAAGATAGCCGATCTTGATACAGCGCTTAAGGCTTATGAGAAGTACGAGGGCGGAGTTGACCCCGCAAATTATGGCGTATGGGTTCCCGGTATTTCTGTACTTGTAGGTAACGGTCTTGAAAAGGTCGGTGCCGCTGATTGGCTTTCGGGACTTATAAACGACGGTATCGTTGCCGGTGTCGGTGCGGTTCTCGGATTTGTTCCGCAGATGCTCGTTCTTTTCCTGCTTCTTGCATTCCTTGAGGCTTGCGGTTATATGGCGCGTATCGCATTCGTGCTTGACCGTATCTTCCGCAAATTCGGACTTTCAGGTAAATCCTTTATTCCTATGCTTATCGGTACAGGCTGCGGAATCCCCGGAATTATGGCTTCGCGTACGATTGAAAACGAGCGCGACCGCAGAATGACCATTATGACAACAACATTTATCCCCTGCGGAGCTAAGGTTCCGTTCATCGCAATGATTGCCGGTGCAATCTTCGGCGGTTCGGCTTGGGTTTCCACTTCTGCATACTTCATCGGTATGGCAGCTATTATCTGCTCGGGTATTATGCTTAAGAAAACAAAGATGTTCTCAGGCGATCCTGCTCCGTTCGTTATGGAGCTTCCTGCATACCACATGCCGACCCTCGGAAATGTTCTCCGTTCAATGTGGGAGCGCGGCTGGTCGTTCATCAAGAAGGCAGGAACAATCATTCTTCTTTCTACAATCTTCGTTTGGTTCACAACCTACTTCGGTTGGGTAGGCGGACACTTCCAGATGCTTACCGAGGATCAGATTGATTCTTCAATCCTTGCTAAGATCGGTTCCGCAATTGCTTGGGCGTTCGCACCTCTCGGCTGGGGCAACTGGCAGGCAGTTGTTGCTTCGATTACAGGTCTTGTCGCAAAGGAAAACATTGTCGGTACACTCGGCATTCTTTACGGCGGCGGAGACGGCACTGTATATCAGAACATTGCCGCGGCATTCACCGGCATTACAGCTTATTCATTCCTCGTATTCAACCTTCTCTGCGCACCCTGCTTTGCAGCTATCGGTGCAATCAAGCGTGAAATGAACAGCCGTAAGTGGACATGGTTTGCTATCGGCTATCAGTGCGGATTTGCTTACTTAATAGCTCTTATGGTAAATCAGTTCGGCAACATCTTTGTCGGAAAACTGAATGTTATAGGACTTATCTTTGCGATAGCGGCGCTTGCACTTATCGTTTACATGCTCGTCCGTCCTTACAAGGAAGCTACAAAGCTTACCGCAAAGGTCAGAACCGAATAATAAAAAAATCAGTTGGGAGTTTTTGCAATGATTAAATGGTTAGTAAATAATATCGCAACTGTTATAATCTGCCTTATTCTCTTGATTGTTGTAGCGGCTATAATTTATAAGCTCGTTAGCGACAAGAAAAAGGGCAAATCCTCCTGCGGCGGAAATTGCAGTCATTGCGCCTGCTCAGGTTCTTGCCACAAAAAATAACAGAATCGGGACTGCTTATTTGAGCAGTGCTGAGAGTGTCGACTTTTTCGACACTCTCTTGGACGGGAA
>DBKZ01000075.1:0-3446 GCA_002297415.1 Ruminococcaceae bacterium UBA737 | reverse complement strand
CAGCGTCCTTGAAAAACCGCTTGTTCAGCGGTTTTTCGCTTACAAGGTGTTTTTCCGCCGCACATGTCGCCGAAAAAACAAAATGCGGTGAAAACACCGCAATACGACCTGATGTATAGTTTATCCACATACTGGGGATTGCTTATTTAAGCAGTCCCTTTTTATAATTGAAGGAGATGTATTATGGCAATAGTAGAGTTTAAAAATGTCAGCCGTATATATTCAAGCGGCGACCATGAACAAAAAGCGCTTGACGATATAAGCGTCAAGCTTGATGAAGGAAAGTTTATTGTAATTTTAGGACCGAGCGGAGCAGGTAAATCAACCTTTTTAAATCTTCTCGGCGGTCTTGACAGTCCGACATCCGGCAAGATTTATGTTGAGGGCAAGGACATTTCGGACCTTAACTCAAATGAGCTTGCTGAATACCGCGCTAAAAAGGTCGGCTTTGTTTTCCAGTTCTATAACCTTGTTCCCACCCTTACGGTTCACGAAAATGTTGCGCTTGTAAAGGAAATAGCTCCCGATTCGTTTTCCGCTACAAAAATGATTGAAGAGGTCGGACTTTCGGACCATCTTAAGAATTTCCCTTCTGAATTATCAGGCGGCGAACAGCAGAGAGTTTCCATTGCGAGAGCCTTGGCTAAAAACCCGAAAATTCTTCTTTGCGATGAGCCTACGGGCGCTCTTGACTCTCAGACGGGCGTTTTAGTTCTAAAGCTTTTGCTTAAAATGGCTAAGGATTATAAAAAGACCATAATTATTGTTACCCACAACCAGAATATCGCAAAAATGGCTGATGTTGTTATGCGGGTTAAGAACGGAAAGGTTATTTCCTGCGAGGAACAGGCGAATCCCGTTTCGGCAGACGAAATCGAATGGTAAAGGCGGTAAAAATATATGCTGTTTAAAAAGCTTATAAGAACAATGGGCCTTTACAAGGCGCAGTTTATATCAATGATAATAATGATTGCGCTCGGTGTCGGAATTTTCGTCGGCTTCAATATGGAATGGGTAAGTATTGAAAAGAATACCGAAGCTTTTTATGAGGAAACCGGCTTTGCGGATTACAGAATAAAATCAGAGCAGGGCTTTTCCTCAGAGGAGCTTAAAAAAATAGAGGACATAAGCGGCGTAGAAAAAGCCTCCCGCTATCTTTCGGTCAATGCCGATGTCAAGGAAAAAAGCTCAGACGCAATTGCGCTTACGGTGACTGAAAACGAAGAGGTTTCGGGCGTTCAGCTTATTTCGGGCGATAAATATGATAAAAACAGCTCGGACGGCGTTTGGCTTTCGGATAAATATGCCTCGGCAAACGGCTTTAAGCTCGGCGATAAAATCACCTTTAAGTATAAAAATCTTGAAATAAAGTGCAAAGTAAAGGGACTTGTAAAATCCTCCGAATATCTTATTTGCGTGCGCGATTCAAGCCAGCTTATGCCGGATTATAAAACCTTCGGCTTCGGATATATTTCTCCCGCTCTTTATAAAAAGGCGGCAGGAAACGATTTTTACCCTCAGATAAACGTTATCTCAAAGCTCAGCAAAAAGGAATTTACCGAAAAATCCGATAAGGCGCTCGGCAAGACCACTCTTATTCTTACTAAGGATGAGGTCGGCTCCTATTCCTCTGCAAAAGGCGAGGCGGACGAGGGCAAGACAATGGGCTCGGTACTTCCCGTTTTGTTCCTGCTTATCGCGGTGCTGACAATGGTTACAACAATGCACCGGCTTACCGCTAAGGAAAAGACACAGATAGGAACTTTAAAGGCATTAGGATTTAAAGATAAAAGAATTCTTTTCCATTATACCTCTTATGCGCTGATGATAGGCGTTGTCGGTTCAGCTTTAGGCGTTGCAATGGGTTACGGCGTGGCCTACGCTATAATGAACCCCGACGGAATGATGGGAACCTATTTCGATATGAAAAAATGGGTGCTTTATCTGCCATGGTTTTGCACGGTTGCCGTTATACTTATTATCGCTTTGCTTACATTTATCGGCTTCCTCTCTGTAAAGCAGATGCTTAAGGGCACCGCCGCAGACGCATTAAGACCTTATTCGCCGAAAAAAATGAAGCCGCTTGCAATTGAAAAGACGAAGCTTTTCCATAAGCTTTCGTTCGGCACTCGCTGGAATCTCCGCGATATAATGAGACATAAATCAAGAACAGCGATGAGCCTTGTGGGAATTGTGGGCTGTATGATACTTGTTGTAGGCTCGCTCGGAATGCGTGATACAATGGACGAGTTCCTCGATATGTATTACGACGGAGCGCTTTGCTATAACACACGGATTTTCATTGCCGAAAACGCAACGGATAAACAGATTTCGGAAATTGCCGAAAAATACAAGGGCGATTGCAGTGCCTCTGTAGGTGTTCAGCTTGAGGACAAAACGATTTCTCTTGATATCTATTCGCTTAAAAATAATATGGTAAGATTTCCGTCGCAAAGCAAGGGCTATCAGGACATTTCGGACGACGGCGCCTATATCTGCATGCGCCTTGCCGATGAATTCGGGCTTAAAGAGGGAGACAGCTTTGTTTTAAGTCCCTACGGCACCGATAAAAAGTACACCTTAAAGCTTAACGGGATTGTAAGAAGCACAACAGAAAGCGTAATTATAAGCGAAAAATATGCCGAAAGCTTAAAGCTTAGCTTTAAATTTGATTCGGTTTATACCGATACACAGAAGAAAAACATAGAGTCTCATGAAGCAATCAAAACAATTCAGTCCAAAAAAGCGATAATGGATTCATTCGATACATTTTTGCAGCTGATGAACACTATGATTATAATTCTTGTCGGCGGAGCATTGGTGCTCGGACTTGTCGTTCTTTATAACCTCGGCGTTATGAGCTATACCGAGCGTTACAGAGAAATGGCGACCTTAAAGGTTGTCGGCTTCAAGGACGGCAAAATCGGCAGACTTCTTATCGGACAGAATATATGGCTTTCGGTTGTAGGTATTTTAATAGGTCTTCCCTTGGGTCTTTTAACCCTTGATTATCTGCTTAAAAAGCTTGCTCCCGAATATGAAATGAGAATGTCGGTTAGCCCCGCGACCTTTATTATCAGCATTATTCTTACTCTCGGCGTATCTCTGCTTGTATCCTTAATGGTTGCAAGGAAGAATAAGAAAATAGATATGGTTGAAGCCTTAAAAGGTGCGGAATAAGCGGTCTAAGCTGTTTGAAATTTCAATTTGTTTTTCATTTTTTAAAATCATATCTGTTTTAATTCTTAATTCTTCAAGCGAGCGGACGGAATTGTTATATTCTGAGTGCATCAGCAGCTGAGTATTAACGGGGAGCGATAAAAAATAATCCCTTGCGCTTTTGCTTGAGGAAATAAGGCTTTTTAAGTTTTCATATTTCATACATATATAATTTCCCCCAAAAATAAAATTATGAAAGGAAGATAAGTTTGAAACAAAATGAGTAT
>DBKZ01000045.1:19576-34535 GCA_002297415.1 Ruminococcaceae bacterium UBA737 | reverse complement strand
ATTCTTATATATTCAAAGAAAAAATCCCTCCACCGCGTGACCGCGGTCCACCCTCCCTTTAGGCAAGGGAGGCAAAATATTTCTCAGCCGCGCATAAAGCGCGTCAGCTCCCCTCTATATGCTGACGCATAAGAAGGGAGCCTAACTTTAGTTTCTGCTGAAACCCAAGCCTCCACTTTAGACGAAAGGAAATTCCCCTGTTAGGGGAAATGTCTGCGACAGCAGACAAAAGGGTTCCCGTCTTCCGGAGGAAAAGGTGGCTTTGCCAAAGGCAAAGACGGAAGGGTTTGGTTATATTAAGTGCCGTAAGGCACACATTCGTCTAATGTCTGAAATCTAACATCTAAAGTCTAAATAAAAATAGAAACAAGGCTTTTAAGCCGTGTTTTATATTTTTATTTGTGGTATTTCGAGCCTTCGTTAATTTTAAAAGCTCTGTAAATCTGTTCAAGCAGCATAACCCTGAAAAGCTTATGCGGAAAGGTCATTTTCGAAAATGAAAGCTTAAATGCGGCAAGGCTTTTGATTTCATCGCTCAGTCCCCAAGAGCCGCCGATAATAAAGCAGAGATTTTTTCCCGAACTTTCATAATCGGAAATTTTTTCGGCAAAATCCTCGCTTGAAAGCTCTTTGCCCTCAATACAAAGCGGAATAACAGCTGAATTCTTTGGAATTTTAAGGGCGATAGACTGCGCCTCTTTTTTAAGCTGGATTTCGATTTCCTTTTGCGACGGCGTGCTTAAAGGCTGTTTATCGTTAAGCTCTATAATATTAAGCTCGCAGTATTTTGAAAGTCTTTTTATGTATTCCTCGGCGGCACCGATAAAAAATTTCTCTTTCAGCCGTCCTACGGCTATAACGGTGACCTTTATCATATTGTTATTACCTCATTGCCCGACGGCTTTGCGATTTTAAGAATATAGTCCCTGTCAATTTCCGCTCCGCAGTCGGCAAGAGTGGATTTTGCTTTTGAAAACGCAAGCATAGGAAGATTGTTGTGCCTGCTTAAATGTCCTAAAATAAATCTTGTCGTTCCCGAGTTTAAAAGCGCGGGCAGCTCGCAGGCGCACGCGGTGTTTGAAAGGTGGCCCTTATCGGATAAAATTCTAAGCTTAAGCTTTGGGGGATACGGCCCTCTTTTTAACATATCTATATCATGGTTTGACTCAAATAAAACAATATCGCTTTTATCAAGCGCATGTCTTACCTCATCCGAAACGAAGCCGAGGTCTGTGCAAACCGTTATTTTTTTGTTTCCCGAAAGATTTATGCTGTAACCGCTTGAGCCCTCGCAGTCATGACTTGTAGCAAATCTCGAAATTATAAAGTCCCCGATTTCAAGCGCTTCCGTATCAGCGGCGATTTCCTCGGTGCTTTCGGGGATAATCTGCGCGCTTTCCAATGCATTTAATGTTTGCTCAGAGGCTATAACGGGAATTTTCGTTTGCTTAAGCAGGACCTTTAATCCCTTTATATGGTCGGAATGCTCGTGTGTTACGGCAATAGCCTTGATATTATCAATATCGGCGCCCGATTTTAAAAGTGCTTCCTTTATCATTTTAAAGGACATTCCTGCGTCAATCAAAATTCCGCCCGAAGCACCGCCTATATAAGTTGAATTTCCCGATGAACCGCTGAACAGCGGACAAATTCTTGCCATTTTCTTCTCCTGTAATAAAAGTGCTGTAAAAAATCTTTCGTTTTTTACAGCACTAATCTATGCGTTTTTAAGCGCTCTTTGCACGGGGTCGGTTTCGACCCGCTTTATATCGGCTCCGAGAGCCGAAAGCTTCTGAGCAATATTTTCATAGCCTCTGTCTATATAGCAAATATCGCTTATCTCGGTAGTTCCGTTAGCCATAAGCCCTGCGATTATCATAGCTGCTCCGGCTCTTAAATCGACCGCTCTTACAGGCGCAGGATTAAGAGACTTAACCCCCGAAATGACGGCTACCTTTCCGTCAACCTGAATATCGGCGCCCATAAGCGTTAATTGATCGACATATCTGAATCGGTTGTCCCAAACGCCCTCTGTTATAATACTTGTCCCGTCGGCTACGGATAACAGCGTTGAAATCTGTGGCTGCATATCTGTAGGAAATCCGGGGTGGGGCATTGTTTTGATATTGCACCTTTTGGGTCTGCCCGTCATTCTGACGCGAATCGAATCGTCAAACTCCTCAATTTCGGCTCCTGCCTCCGAAAGCTTTGCGGCTATGGATTCTAGGTGCTTCGGAGTGACATTTTCAATCATCACATCGCCCTTTGTTGCGGCGGCGGCGACCATATAGGTGCCTGCCTCAATCTGGTCAGGAATAATGCTGTAGGTCTTTCCGCAAAGACGGCTTACTCCCCTGATTTTAATAACTCCTGTTCCTGCGCCCATTATGTCTGCGCCCATGGAATTTAAAAAGTTCGCAAGGTCAACAATATGAGGCTCTCTTGCGGCGTTTTCAATAACCGTAAGTCCGCTAACCTTTACGGCGGCGAGCATTATATTTATAGTAGCGCCGACAGAAACGACATCCAAGTATATAGAGCTTCCCGAAAGTCTTGAAGCCCTTGCGTCCACCATGCCCTTTTCTATGGTAACCTTTGCGCCTAAAGCCTCAAAGCCCTTTATGTGCTGGTCAATCGGTCTGACGCCGAAATCGCATCCCCCCGGGGGAGCGACCCTTGCATGGTGCATTCTTCCTAAAAGAGCGCCTAAAAAATAGCTAGAAGCTCTCATGCCCTGAGCCATTTCTTTTGTAACAATATATGATTTAACGGGTCTCGGGTCGATTTCGACCGTTGAGCTGTTTTTTAGCTTAACATCGGCTCCTAAAGACCTTAATGTCATAAGCAGAGTAGTGACATCGGAAATCTGAGGAAGATTTTCTATTATACAGGGTCCGTCCGCAAGCAGAACTGCCGGCAGTATTGCTACCGCAGCATTTTTCGCACCGCTTATGCGCACGCTTCCCTTTAACGGCTTACCGCCTTTAATTACAAATTTTTCCAAACTCCGGCAACTCCAGTTCACTATGTGACAGGTTTAAGTCCTGTCGCACTAAGTATATAGTAATTATTTGCTTCGGTCAACCAATTTATTATATACAATTTATACCGTTTTGTCAATTACCGAAGACTTCTTAAAGCACGAAACCATATAAACTCCCGCAAACAAAGCGACGCTGAGCATCAGCACTGCGTCCGACGCTCCCTCTTTGAAAGAAATATCCGCTTTAAAAAGACCGCCTATAAGCTGAGGCAGAACGGTCACGGTATTGAAAAACACCGTTCCGAGCGCTGAAGCCAAAAGCTTTTTATTTACTTTATTCTTATCGTAGCCGTTCTTTTTCTTGCCGAATTCAAGCATAAACATAAGCGTGAAGCAGGCGCCTGCGATAAGGAAAACATTATCGGTAATAAGAGCAAGATAAGCGACATCTATAAACATATAGACAAGCTTTACGGTGAAATAAACAATCGGAATAGCATAGCAAATTCCGTGAATCGGGAACTTAAAAAATACCGAAAGCCCGTAAACCGCAAAGAAAACCGCCGCGGAAAGCGAAAAAATATCAAAAAATGAAAGCCCGAGATTTCCTTTTGCGTTTTCCTCGGCAATTCTTCCTACCATTTCAGTGCAGATTCCGAGGGAAAGAATAATCGCCGCAATGCCTGTAAACGCTCCGTCCTTAATCTTTATATCGGCTGAGCCCGAATAAAAAAGCGAAAATAAGACAGCTATCGCCGCCGCGGCTATTACAACGCCCGTAATCGCAAAGGAAACGGAAGAATACTGCTCCTTTACAAATCCCGTGGTCGGATCAATCGTGAAAACAAGCTGGAAAACCCTTATCGCCACGCTTACAACAAGCGAGACCAAAAAATAAAAATTGATATAAGAAAATTTCATGATACAAACCTTTTTCTTAAAGGATATTATAAATAAATTATACATATTATTTTATATAAAATCAGTTTAAAAGTCAATACTTGGAGGAACGAAGATGCGAAGAAGTTTAAAAGCCGGTGTGATTTTGGGAATAATACTGCTGTTTTGCACCGTGTTAATTCCCCTTAACTGTCTTACCTCGACCGAACCTGTTAAAGCTACCGCCGCCGCGGGGTCAAAGGTGAAGGTAAAAAAAGAAAATTCCGAAGAGGAATACTTCACGGTTTTCTTAAAAAAGCAAAATAAAACCGAAAAGATATCTGTAAGCGATTATCTTTTCGGCGCTGTCGGAAGCGAAATGCCGCTTTCCTTTGGCGAGGAGGCTTTGAAGGCTCAGACCGTTGCCGCTTATACCTTTGCGAAGAGAAAGCAGGAAGCGGCGGCAAAAAGCGGCGCAAAATATGATATTACGGACGATTATACCGTAGACCAAGCCTATACGGAAAAATCCGAGCTTATTAAAAAATGGGGAGAAAACGGAGCGGAAAACGAAAAGCTTTTAAGCGTTGTAATAAATGCCGTAAAGGGAGAATATTTAAGCTTTGACAATAAAACCGCATTTACTCCCTATTTTGCGATTTCGAGCGGTCGGACAGATAACTGCAAAGATGTTTTCGGCGGAAATCTTTCCTATCTTGAATCTGCCGACAGCTCATTCGATAAGCTCGCCTCGGGGTATCATACCGCCGTAACCCTTACCGCCTCGGAGCTTAAAGAAAAGCTTAAAGGCAAGGCAGGTACAATGGACGAGTCGAAAAACTGCTTTTCAGATATAGAAAAGCTAAGCACGGGAAGAGTAAAAAGCTTAAAAGCGGCGGATAAAAAGCTAAGCGGGAGCGAAATCCAAAAGCTTTTAGGACTTCGTTCCGCTTGCTTTGATATATCCTTTGAAAACGGAACGTACACCTTCAATGTCTACGGCTACGGCCATAATGTCGGAATGAGCCAGACGGGTGCCTCATATATGGCGGCGCAGGGCAGCAGCTACAGGGAAATACTGAGTCATTATTATAAGGGCTGTGAAATTAAATCCTAAGGCTTTTACACTAAGACCTTTTCAAGAACTGCCGCAATAACGGTTATATCGTCCTCATGGCCGTCAATTCTGCGGCGCCTCGCGCTTTCGGCAATCCTTTCGGCAAGCTCGCTCGCCTTGCCGTCCTTAAAGCATTCAAGCTCGGCTCTTATCCAGTCAGTTCCGTCGAACGCAGCACCGTCGGACATCATAAGCAGTATATCCCCATCCCTTAGCCTTACCTTTGCCTTATCAAATTCCACATCGTTTAAAATTCCTATCGGCAATGATGTGCTTTCGGCTCTTCCGCACCGCCCCGCTCTTCTTACAACGGTCGGCGCGGCGCCTGCCTTATAAATGCTCACCTCGCCCGTAAACAGATCAATGCTCGCCACATCCACGGTGGCAAGAGATTCGTCGGACGATTTAAAAAGCATTGAGGAATTGAGAATTTTAAGCGAGCAGTCATACCCGAAGCCTGCTTTAATAAGCTTTGACATAAGTCCCGAAGCCATAGCCCCGTCAACCGCCGCTCTGCCGCCCGTTCCCATTCCGTCGCTTAAAACCGCGATAAATCTTCCGTCGGAGTCGTTAAAACAGCTGTAGGCGTCTCCGCTTAGCGCCGCACCGTTTGCAACTATCTGTGAAATTCCGAGGTCAACCTTATAAACGGCATGCTCGGTTACCGTTAGATAGGTTCCGCTTTCCTCCTCGGTGATATCCGGTATATCAAAATCCCTTTCGCAGACGACCGACAGGGTTTTCATAATCTGTAATTTATTTAAAACGGTATCGTCCTTGTTTACTATCCGCATTTCAAGCGTCATTCTGCCGTACTTATCTATTCTTGCGGCGGCCTTGTCAACCCTTATGTTGATATTTTTAAGCGCGCTTACGGCGCACTGAGCCGCGGCATTATCAAATTTTTCTTCTGAATTTATTTCGTTTGAAAGATCCTCAAGCATGCAGGAAATACCGTCAAATTGGTCGGAAACAACGCTTCTTACCTCTTCAAGCCTGTTTTCCGCCGCAATTTTAGAGGCAAATTCCGAATACTTTTCGGCAATAACCGCGGCGGTATTATGCGTTTTTAAGCATCTTGCCTTAAATTCGTCGGGAATGTCCTCGAAAACATCGGTGTTCTTACATTCCTTTATATGCTTGGTTACCGCAAGCACCGCTTCCATTGTCGCGTCCTTTTTGGACTCCCAGCAGTGGCGCCTGAGCTTACAGCCCGAGCAAGCGCAGGCCTCTATATCTCTTATAACCTCGGAAAAATCGGGCGCGTTTATTTTGCCCAATTCCTTTGACACCTGCTCGACGGTGGAAGACACCTTTTTAAGCGCATCCGAAGCCTTTTCAAGTCTTATAACCGCAGTCTTTTTAGCGCAGGACGGAACGGAAATCTGCGGAATTCCCGAAAACAGCTTTCCGAAGAAAACTCCAGAGGATCTCGGAAGAATTAAAAATATTCCCACTCCTATTATAAATTCAACCAATGCAGGGGCAAAGGCGCCCGCATTGCCGTATGCCGCGTTTACTATAAAGCAAACGGTAAGTGCCGCGGCTTCCGCATATTTGCCGAGCCCCGAAAAAATTCCTGCCGCCATACCGCCGAGATAAAAAGCCGCCTCCCCCGATGAGGAAGAAAGCAAAACGGTAAATGCCGCGGAAATTCCCGCCGCCGTTCCCGCAAGCACTCCGCCGTATCTTGCCGCGGTTAAAATCATAACTATGCCTGCGGTTTTGCCTACTGAAACGCCGTAAATTTCAAATCTGTTAAGCCCTAAAAGCAGGGTTGCAAAGGTTATCAGCAGACAGCACAGCTCGTCCGAGGTAAGACCGCTTTTTCGGTGCTTCAGGGCGATACAGGTTTTCATCGCAACATATCCGCCCGCACCGCATAAAAGCGTTTCGGCAATTAAATCTATCATTTTATAATTTGTGTTGACCGCGGCTACTATTCCGGTCGTAAGATTAGCCGCAAAGCCGCAGGCGGCGGCAAAAACGGGATTTTTTGATATCCTGCTTTTTGATGACAGCATAAGCTTTACCGCGATTATTCCCAAAATTGCCGATATGTACCTGAAACCGTTTGTCCCCGTTGCGGGGAAAAAGTATCCGAAAAACGCTCCTATCGCCGCCGACGGAGCATACTGCCACGGACTGCCCGCAACTATAGCCAGCCCGAACGGCAGAATTCTTTTTGCCACAACTCCTCTTGAAGCGATAAAGCCTGCCGCGGCGAAGCAGATATGATATACCGCCCTTAAAATTTCCTGCGACCGCAATGCGGTCAGTTTTCCTTCCTTTTTTACAATCTCTTTCAAAACCTTTGCCTCCCAGTCTGTTATATTATTAGTTTTATTATAAGAGCAGGCAGTTAAATATTTTGTCTAAGCGAAAGAGAAAAAAATAAAATTTTATGTAATTTAATGTTATAAACAATAAGAATTGCGCAAAAATAAAAAGGGAAGTGAAAAAATGAAAAGATTTTATGTTTTTATGTGTATACTTTTAGCGATGGTTCTCGCTCTCGGAATTTCCGCCGCCGCGCTTTCGAAAATGGGTTCTACGGGAGACGAGGTTAAAAATATTCAGTCGGTCCTTAAAGAAAAGGGCTATTATTCGGGCAATATTGACGGAATTTTCGGAACAGGCACAAAAAACGCGGTAATGCAGTTTCAAAGAGACTGCGGGCTTGACGCCGACGGAATTGCCGGCAAAAATACATTAAAGGCCTTAGGCATAAGCAATTCTTCAAACAGCGGTTATTCCTCTTCGGATAAAGCGCTATTAGCAAGAGTTATTTCAGCCGAGGCAAGAGGAGAAAGCTATTTAGGACAGGTCGCCGTAGGCGCGGTTATACTAAACCGAATAGAACACCCCTCTTTCCCCGACACCCTTTCGGGTGTGGTTTATCAGAAGGGTGCTTTTACATGCCTTTCGGACGGACAGTTTTATGAGGCTGTTTCCGACAGCGCATATCTTGCCGCAAATGACGCTATAAACGGCCTTGACCCGTCGGGCGGAGCGATTTATTATTACAATCCCAAAACCTCTACATCAAAATGGATTTTAAGCCGTCCGGTAATAACAACTATCGGTCAGCATAGATTTTGCAGTTAAAGGTCTTAAAACGCGCATTTAAGACTAAAAGGAATTTTTGTTTAATTTCCGTGCCGTAAGGCGGACTTTGGTCTAATATCTAAAATCTAAAAGAATACCCCTCAGTCGCGCATAAAGCGCGCCAGCTCCCCTCTGTTTTCACTATCGTGAAAAAGAAGGGAGCCTTTTATTTAGCCTCGCAAAAACCCAAGCCCCTTTTAGACGAAAGGGTTTAGGTTTATTCAAGTGCCGTAAGGCACACCTTCGTCTAATGTCTAAAATCTAATATCTAATGTCTAAAATGTTATACCTCCGGATTTCTCCGGAGGTATAACATGTGTATGGGGATGAATATGGCAGACACGAGGGGATTATCCTCGCAGTCCTTTTATAAAAATCGCCGCGGCACCCAAGGGGATAAAAGGTACTTCAGCAGATTTTTAACTGAGTATACTGAGATTTTTTCTCAAGCTTTGGAATTCGCACCTTATATTCGATATATTTATCGTTTTCGGTGCGCCTTGTTTTTGCGTCGACTCCGGAGCTTTGAAGAAAACCGACAAGCTTATTTAAGCTGTTTCTGAAAAGCTTTTCATCGCCTATGGCGGTCTTTCTTATCGGCTCAGGTCTTTTAACCTCGAAATTTATTTCGTTTGAGTCGTTTTTAGCAAGAATTTCAGCTATTCTCTCAGTGGTCTGACGGACATTTAGTCCCTCATTTATAATCATATCAAGAAGCGTGCTTCTGTCCTCCGCAGGAACAGAAAGCAGAGCTCTTGCATGTCTTTCGCTTAAATTATATTCGGATATTTTAGCTTTAAGCGAATTATCAAGCTTTAAAAGCCTTAATTTGTTTGAAAGCGACGACTGCGCAAGCCCTAACTTTTCGGCAATTTGCGCCTGAGACTCACCTGATAACACTATAAGTCTCTCAATTGCCGCCGCTTCCTCAAAGAAGTTCAGGTCGCACCTTTGCAGATTTTCGGTGACCGCATAAATTCCCGCGGTGAGCCTGTCCGCGCTGTGAAGCACGCAGGGCACGCGCCTTACGCCTGCCTTTATTGCCGCTCGGAGTCTCCTCTCTCCTGCGATAAGCTCAAATTTGCCGAAAGCTGATTTTCTTACCAAAAGCGGTTCTATAATACCGTTTTTCGAAATACTGTCGCAAAGAGCGTTTAATTTGATTTCATCAAAGCTTTTCCTAGGCTGATTCGGGTCAACGGTGATTTGCGAGGGCTTAAGCATAAGCAGCTTTTTTTCTGCAATCGTGTGCATGGCATGTCCTCCTTTGCTGTTTTTCCTGCCGCGAGTTAATTATCACTCAAAATTTAAAAAAAGTAAAGAAAAACGCGTCGGGTTAATTCGACGCGTTTTATTATTTTTCTTTATTTTATAAAGGATTTTTTGAGATTTTTGCGTTATCTCTGGGATATTTTGGCGAGGTTTGCGATATTTTTTTTACATTTATGAGAATTCTTTTGTCCCCCTCAGGCAGATTTTCCTCAATTACGGACTCTGTTTTTCCGCCGAGAAGCTTTAAAGCGTTTTTGGAAGCCTCCAGCTCTTCTTTTCCCGTAGCGCCCTTTAAGGCTATAAAATTACCGCCTTTTTTTACAAACGGCAGACAGTATTCGCAAAGCACCGGCATAACCTTTACCGCTCTTGCCGTAGCGAAATCATACCGCTCGCGGTATTTCTTATCCTTTCCGCCCTCTTCTGCACGCATGTGCACAAGCTCGGCATCAAGCTCTGTTTCCTTTAAAACCGCTTCTAAAAATGTAAGTCTTTTATTAAGCCCGTCAAGCAGGGTAAGCTTAATATCGGGTCTTGCGATTTTAAGAACAAGCCCCGGAAAGCCCGCCCCCGTTCCGACATCTATTATCTGCGCGCCGTTTTCCACTTGTGCCGCTTTAAAAAACAGCAGGCTGTCATAAAAATGCTTTATTAAAACACCCTCGGGGTCGGTTATGGCGGTAAGATTCATTTTCTCATTCCATGAAACGAGCAGGTTATAATAGATTTCAAATCTTTTTTCCGCATTTTCGTCAAGATAAATATTTTTGCTTTCGCAAAGCGATTTCAGCTTTTTTACATCAACCGTCATTTATTTTTCTCCGTTTTAAGATAAATAAGAAGTACCGAAATATCCGCAGGACTTACTCCCGAAATTCTCGAAGCCATACCTATATTTATAGGTCTTATTTTTTCAAGCTTTTCTCTTGCCTCGATTCTCAGCCCGTAAACATCCAAATAATCAATATCCTCGGGAATAAGCTTCTGTTCAAGCCTTAAGGTTTCCTTAACCGCCGCGTTCTGCCTTGCGATATATCCCTCATATTTTATTTCGATTTCCGCTTTTTCGGCAATCTCAGGATCAATATCTGCCGCGGTCTTATCAAAGGGGCGAAGCATTTCATAGCTTAACTGCGGTCTTTTTATAAGATCCGAAAGCCTCGTTCCCGTTTTAAGCGGAGCGGTGCCTGCGCCTTCAAGCATTTTATTAAGCTCCTCATCGGGGGCTAAAAATACCGAATTCATTCGCTTTATTTCGTTTTCCTTTTGCTCCTTGCGCTTTAAAAAGTCATTATATTCTTCTTCGGGAATAAGACCCAAATCATATCCCGTCGGCATAAGCCTTTCGTCTGCATTATCGTGCCTTAAAATCAGGCGGTATTCGCTTCGTGAGGTCATCATTCTGTAGGGGTCTGAACAGCCCTTTGTAACAAGATCGTCAATAAGCGTGCCTATGTAGGAAGAAGCGCGCGAAAGAATAAGCGGCGGTTCTTCCTTTACCTTTTTTGCCGCGTTTATACCTGCTATAAATCCCTGTACAGCCGCTTCCTCATAGCCTGAGGAGCCGTTAAACTGACCTGCGCCGAAAAGCCCCTCGTTATTCTTTATTTCAAGGCTCGGCTTTAAGGCGGTAGGGTCAATACAGTCATATTCTATGGCGTAAGCATTTCTCATAACGCTTACATTTTCAAGACCCTTTATGGTTTTATAAAACTGAATTTGCACCTCTTCGGGCAATGAAGAGCTCATTCCCTGAAGATACATTTCCTCGGTGTTTTCTCCGCAGGGCTCTATAAACAGCTGATGTCGCTTTTTATCCGCAAATCTGACTATTTTATCCTCGATACTCGGACAGTACCTAGGCCCTACTCCCTCGATTTTTCCCGAATAAAGCGGAGAGCGGTGGAGATTTGCCCTTATAACCGCTTCGGTTTCGGAATTTGTATAAGCGATATGGCAATCAACCTTATTTACGGGCGGATTTACCGACGAAAAGCTGAAGCTTTCCGTCCTTTCGTCACCCTTTTGAACCTCTAAATCCTTAAAATCAATGCTTTCCCTTAAAACCCTTGCAGGTGTGCCTGTTTTAAAGCGCCTTAAAGGCAAACTAAGCTTTTTTAAGGATTTTGAAAGCTCGGTTGCGGGGAAAGCTCCGTCGGGTCCGCTTTCATAGTTTACCTCGCCGATATAAATTCTTCCGCCCAAAAATGTGCCTGTGGCTATAACTACGGTTTTGCAGGCATAGTCCGCTCCAAGCCTTGTCACTGCGTGCCATAGCCCGTCCTCCCTTTTTTCAAGACTGACTATTTCCGCCTGTTTTACCTCAAGCCCTTCCTGCAGTTCAACCGCATGCTTCATATATGCGCTGTAGTTTCTTCTGTCAATCTGAGCGCGGAGACTGTGCATGGCAGGGCCCTTTCCGCGGTTAAGCATTCTGCTTTGCAGGGTGTTTTTATCCGCCGCCTTGCCCATTTCGCCGCCCAAAGCGTCAAGCTCTCTTACAAGATTTCCCTTTGCCGTGCCTCCGATAGATGGATTGCAGGGCATATTTCCTATCCAGTCGAGCGTTATTGTGAACATTATCGTTTTCACTTTAAGCCTTGCCGCCGCAAGCGCCGCCTCTATTCCCGCGTGTCCTCCGCCGATAACGGCGACATCATAATTTCCTGCCTTATATTCGGGTATCATTAAAAATTACCTCTTTTATCCTCATTTTCCTATACAAAATCTTTTAAACACCTCGTCGGCAACCTCTGTTGTGACCCTTTTGCCCGTAAGCTCAAGTAAAGCCGAAATTGCCGAGTCTAAGGTTACGGCTACCGCGTCAAGCGTTATTCCCGACTCAAAGTCTTTTAGCGCCTCATTTGTAAATTCAAGCGCGCGTTTTGCGCAGTCTCGCTGTCTTTCGGTTATTAAAACCGCCGCGCCCTGCGATATCTTTTTATAGTTTACGGTTTTTTCTATCGCTTCTTTAAGCTCTATAAAGCCCTTTTTATCCTTAGCGCTTGCAAAAACCGAGGTAAAGCCCTCAAAATCGCTTTCAGATAATTTTTGCTCTAAATCGGATTTGTTAATTACTATTACCGTATTATCGGGATTAAGCTCGCTTAAAAGCTTTTTATCGTCACCGTCAAGAGAGCATGAGGAATCGAAAACCGCAAGCACCAAAAGCGCGCTTTCCTTTCTTTCTCTCGCCCTTTTTACACCCGCTTTTTCCACCTCGTCGTCAGTATCCCTGATTCCTGCGGTATCAGCAAGGTTTAAAATCATTCCGTCAAGATTTACCGTATTTTCAATAATATCGCGCGTAGTGCCTGCGATATCGGTTACAATACTTCTGTCAGAGCCCGAAAGCATATTCATAAGGGTCGATTTGCCGACATTCGGTTTGCCTACAATTGCGCAGTCGATACCGTTATTTATAAGCCTGCCGTTATCAAAGGTAACGATCAGCTCCTGCAGGCTGTTTTGAGTTTCACAAAGCAGAGCTTTAAAATTTTCGGGTCTTAATTGCTCGATATCCTCATCGGGAAAGTCCGCATAAGCCGCAAAGCAAGCGGCGGTTTCAAGCAGCTTTTCGGTTATTTCGGAGATTTTTGAGCTCACGCTCCCCTGCTTTACCGAAACGGACATTTTAAGCGCCTCGTCGGACTTAGCGGAAATCATTCCCGCAATACTTTCAGCCTGAGCTAAGTCTATCTTTCCGTTTAAAAAGGCGCGCTTTGAAAATTCTCCGTGGCCTGCCATAACCGCTCCGCATTCAAGCGCACGCCTTAAGGTGCTTCTTGCAGTGACCGTTCCGCCGTGAACGGAAAGCTCAACGGTATCCTCGCCCGTAAAGCTGTGGGGGCCCCTGAATACAAGGGCTACCGCCTCGTCGATCATATCGCCGTTTTCCTCGGTGATTTTTCCGAAAAGCGCCTGATAGCCTTTAAGCTCGCAAAGCCTTCTTCCGCCTGCCGAAGAAAAACATCTGTCGGCGATTTTAACGGCATCGTTTCCCGAAATTCTTATTACGGCTAACGCACCCATACCTAACGGCGTACATATTGCGGCTATTGTTTTTTCAGCCATTTTCGCACCTCTTGCTACACATATAAATACTTAAAAATATATTATAGCATTTATTTTAAGCTTTTTCAATCAAAATAAAGAAAGTTTTATTGTTGCATTTGCAAAATAATATGATATAATATATAATGACAGAAAATTGGATCATTTTTAAGTTTTAAACGGAAAACTTTAAAAAAATATGATTTTTTGCTTTAAAAAAAGTGAAATCGGGAGGTGCTTTTATGGCAGGAAGTTTAATCGCCGCGGCAGTAAGCAATGCTTCGGATATTCCGGCATGGTTTGTTGTCTGCATGGGAATCGGAACGGTTTTTGTAGGCCTTGTTTTCATCATTCTGATTTGTCAGTTTGTAAGTCTGTTTTTTAAAAACGGCAAGTCCGAAAATTCCGCCGCTAAGCCTGAGAAAACCGAAACCGCAATGTCTGATGAGGAGCGCGGTAAGGTTATAGCGGCAGTCTGCGCCGCAGCCGCAGAGGACATGGGAACGGATATTTCCGCTCTGCGCGTCGTATCGTTTAAAAAGCTTTAAAATTATTAAAAAAGAGGTAATAAATATGAAAAAGTATAAAGTAACCGTAAACGGAACAGCTTATGAAATCGAGCTTGAGGATATTACAGGAACCGAGTCCGCAAAGACAGCGGCCGCTCCCGCTCCGAAAGCAGAAACCGCTCCTGCGGCTCCCGTTTCTTCAGGCGAGGGCGAGACAGTTTCAAGCCCGATGCCAGGAAATATTCTTTCAGTAAATGTCAAGGTAGGAGACGCAGTTAAAAAAGGCGATGTTCTTCTTATCCTTGAGGCTATGAAAATGGAAAACGAAATCGTTGCTCCCTGCGACGGCACCGTTAAATCCGTAGTTGCAAGCGGAATTTCGGTTGAAACAGGCGCTGTTCTCTGCGAGATAGAATAATCGGAGGAACGGATATGTTAGAAAATCTTTTGGATTTTGCCAAAAGCACGGGATTTTACATGCTTTTCGGCAATTTAAAAGAGAACTGGGGATCTCTTGTTATGATTCTCGTCTCTTTGTTTCTTCTTTATCTCGGCATAAAGAAGCAGTTTGAGCCGCTTTTGCTCGTAGGTATCGCTTTCGGTATGCTGCTTACAAACCTTACTGCGTTTACCGGAACCGACGCAATGTATCACACCGAGCTGTGGAATCAGTTTATGGACGCAAATTCCGAATTCTACCACAGCTACGGACATATTATGTCAAACGGCGGACTTCTCGATATCCTTTATATCGGTGTTAAAACCTGTCTTTATCCCTGCCTTATATTCGTAGGTATCGGCGCTATGACGGATTTTGAGCCGCTTATCGCAAATCCGAAGTCGCTTCTTTTAGGTGCCGCCGCTCAGATAGGAATTTTTGTAACCTTCTTAGGCTGTCTTGCCCTCGCATTCCCTGCGGAGGCCGCGGCTTCGATAGGAATTATCGGCGGTGCGGACGGACCGACCGCTATTTACACCACCTCTAAGCTTTATCCCTCGCTTTTAGGTCCGATTGCGGTTGCCGCTTATTCATATATG
>DBKZ01000045.1:0-19480 GCA_002297415.1 Ruminococcaceae bacterium UBA737 | reverse complement strand
CCGAAAAAATAATCTTCCCGATAGTGGTAACAATATTTGTAGCTCTTCTTGTTCCCTCGGCAACTCCGCTTGTAGGCTGTCTTATGCTCGGTAACCTCTGGAAGGAATCGGGCGTTTGCGAGAGACTCTGCAAGACCGCTCAGAACGAGCTTATGAATATCGTAACCATATTCCTCGGAATTTCGGTAGGCGCTACTGCTACGGCAGAGGCATTCTTAAATGTCAAGACGCTTAAAATTCTTGCAATGGGAATAGTTGCTTTCGGTCTCGGCACCGCAGGCGGCGTACTTCTTGCAAAGCTTCATGAACCTGTTTACAAAGAAAGAACAAAATAAATCCGCTTATCGGCTCTGCCGGTGTTTCCGCCGTTCCTATGGCGGCGCGCGTTTCGCAAATGGTAGGTCAGAAGGAAAACCCCTCTAACTTCCTGCTTATGCACGCTATGGGACCGAATGTTGCAGGCGTTATCGGCTCGGCTATCGCCGCCGGCGTTCTTATAACACTTTTCGGTTGATAGGAGGAATTTTATATGGTTAAAAAGCCTTTATATATTACCGATACAATTCTGCGTGACGCTCATCAGTCTCAGGCGGCTACGAGAATGCGCATTGAAGACATGCTTCCCGCGCTCGAAAAGCTCGATAAAATCGGATACTGGTCAAT
This sequence comes from Ruminococcaceae bacterium UBA737, assembly GCA_002297415.1. Lineage (GTDB taxonomy): Bacteria > Bacillota > Clostridia > Oscillospirales > Acutalibacteraceae > UBA737. The sequence continues at coordinate 18,817 of DBKZ01000045.1, read as the reverse complement.
CGAGTGCTGGGGCGGAGCTACATTTGACGCCTGCATGAGATTTTTAAACGAGGACCCTTGGGAGAGACTCCGCACTCTTAAAAAGCACATGCCCAACACCAAGCTTCAGATGCTGTTCCGCGGACAGAACATTTTGGGATATAAGCATTATGCGGACGATGTAGTTGATAAGTTCGTTGAAAAGTCGATTGAAAACGGAATTGATGTTTTAAGAATTTTCGACGCGCTTAACGACCCGAGAAACCTTGAGCAGGCTATAAATTCCTGCAAGAAATACGGCGGAATATGCGAAGCCGCAATGAGCTATACCGTAAGCCCCGTTCATGACGAGAAGTATTTTGTAAATCTTGCCCGTCAGCTTGAAAGCATGGGCGCCGATGTTATCTGCATTAAGGACATGGCAGGACTTCTGCTTCCTTATGATGCTTATTCCTTAGTTAAAAAGCTTAAAGAAACCGTTAAGGTTCCGATTCATCTTCACACGCACAACACCACCGGCACCGGCGACATGACCTATCTTATGGCAACTCAGGCAGGCGTTGATATTGTTGATACCGCGCTTTCGCCTCTTGCAAACGGAACGAGCCAGCCTTCAACAGAGGCGCTTGTTGCTACTCTTAAGGGTACAGAGCGTGACACAGGGCTTGACCTTACCGCTTTAAGCGATATCGCCGCTCATTTCCGCACCGTAGCCGACAGGCTCAAAGCCGAGGGCATTCTTGACCCCAAGGTTTTGAATGTTGATGCAAAGACTCTTATTTATCAGGTTCCCGGCGGAATGCTTTCAAATATGCTTTCTCAGCTTAAGCAGGCAGGAAAAGAAGACAAGTATTATGATGTGCTTGCGGAAGTTCCGAAAGTTCGTGAGGATTTCGGATATCCTCCGCTTGTTACGCCTACCTCGCAGATTGTCGGCACTCAGGCAGTTTTAAATGTTATCTCCGGTGAAAGATATAAAATGATACCTAAGGAATCGAAAGCACTCTTGCGCGGAGAATACGGAAGGCTCCCCGGAAAGGTCAACGAAGAGGTCAGGAAAAAAGCTATCGGCGACGAAAAGGTTATCGATTGCAGACCTGCCGATCTTCTCGACCCCGAGCTTGTAAAATATGCGCTTGAAATGAAAAATAAGCATATCGGAAAATCTCAGGAGGATGTTTTAAGCTATGCTTTATTCCCTCAGGTTGCCGAAAAGTTTATTAAGCACCGTGACGGCCTCGATAAGCCTAAGTACGATGAAAACACCGTAAGAGAGCTTGTTGTTGAGGACTGCTCAAAATAAAAAGACTTGCCGCCGCCGAAAAAAATTCGGCGGCGGATATTAAACTTCAAATAGTTATTGACTTTTATTTTGTAATGTGTTAAAATAATTCAGTCGCACGGAGAGGTATCGAAGCGGTCATAACGAGGCGGTCTTGAAAACCGTTTGGCAGCAATGCCACATGGGTTCGAATCCCATCCTCTCCGCCATTATTTAATTATAATTTCTAGTTAAATCACTTATTCGGAGTAGTACTCAAGTTGGTGACGGGCAATCTGTCCGAGCGCGTCCTGCGGACGATTCAGCGAGGACTGATTGGCGCAGCAGTCGAAAGGTGTTCCGCGCTCCAAGCGGCAAACAGCTTTCGGTAACTGCAAGAGGGCAAGCCGAGGAACCTCCGAAAAAAACAAGAAAATTGAATATCTTTTTTGTCAAATCACTTTATTCGGAGTAGTACTCAAGTTGGTGACGAGGCGCCCCTGCTAAGGGCGTAGGTCGGCTAATCCCCGGCGCGAGAGTTCGAGTCTCTCCTACTCCGCCAAAGACAGCAATATATCTTTAGGATATGTTGCTGTCTTTTTGTATATTGGGAGAGACTTGAACAGGACGGTTTTGCCGTCGGACAAACAGTGATAAATTCGCCGACAAATAAAGATTTTACCGCTCGCATGTGCATCTAACAGCCGTAAACATAATTAAAAAGCTGTTGGAAGTTGTTAAATCTATTTTTTGTCATATAAAACCTATAAAAACGCATTGCACCATAAAATTTTTTCTGCTATAATCAAAATTGCGAATAGACATAATACCAACAACAATATTTACCTAAAAGGTTAACAAGATGGAATAATTATGAGTTCATTACATATCTACTGCACAGAAAACGGTATACGCTCTTATCCGCTGCATGCTCATAGCCAATATGAGATTATATATTATTTAGAAGGTTGCGGAAGGCTTAAAACGGACAAATGCGAATACCCGTTTGTTCCAGGCAGTGTCATCATCATTCCTCCGGGCACATTTCATGGGTCTGTGTCCGAAAAAGGTTTTAAAAACATCTCAATTTGCGGAGAATGGGCTCATTATATCAACCTTGAACATGTCGTAATCATTAACAATGTCGGTGCGGAAGGTAAATTTTTTGCGGAGCTTCTTTATAAAAGCCGATTTGAAAACAATGAATATCTTAATTCTTTAGGCAAAACATTCATTCTTTTTTTGCTGCGTTATATCAACAACACAAAAACAGCTGTAGAGCTATGCATAAATCAAATTCTTTCAGAAATCGTGCAGAACGCATATAACCCAACTTACAGTATCTCCGATTGCTTAGCCAAAAGCGGCTATGCTAAAGATTACATACGCCAGCAATTCAAATTACAAACTGGAATGACTCCGACCGAATTTTTAAACCGCGAGCGAATTAAATATGCGCAATATCTCATTGAAGTATACGGAGCAATTTATTCAATGACTGAAATTTCTCAGCGGTGCGGATATTCCGATTACTCGTGTTTTTCAAAAAATTTTCGGAAGTACAGCGGAATGTCGCCTCAGGAATACAAAAACAGTATTTGACAGAACTTGAGCCTGTCGCTCTAAATGAAATAAAAATACGAAGGGATGTTTTAGCTGTGAAAAAACTAAAAATTGGAGTACTCGGCGCGACAAGAGGAATGGAATATGTAAAAAATGTTCTGCGCTCATCACCTTATGCAGAGATTTATGCAATATGTGATAATTATGCTCCTATTCTTGATAAAGTCAAAAACGATGCCGACGCACTCGGCTTTAAAGTGCATTGTTTTTTAGAATATGATGATTTTTTACAATGCGGTCTTGACGGTGTTATTATAGCAAATTATGCAAACGAACACGCTGAATTTGCTATAAAAGCATTAAATTTCGGAATAAATGTATTGAGTGAATGTCTGCCCGCTCAAACGCCTGCCGAGGCCGCAAGATTATGCGACGCAGTTGAACAAAGCGGCAAAATTTATGCTTACTCAGAAAATTATTGTTACTTTTCCGATGTATTTGAATTAAAAAGGATATACGAACGCGGCGATATCGGAGAGGCTATGCATATCGAAGGAAACTTTATCAATGACTGTTCCGGAAAATGGCATCTTTTAACACGCGGAAACCGTGAACACTGGAGGAATTTTGTTCCTTCAACTTTCTACTGCACCCACAGTATAGGTCCGATGCTTTACATAACAGGACTTCGGGCAACAAAGGTTGTCGGAATGGAACTGCCGTGTATGCCGTATATGCGAGACGAGGGCGCAAGGAACGGCAGTGCCGCTATGGAAATAATGCAACTCAAAAACGGAGGAATGGCAAAGAGTATAAACGGCAATTTCAAGCGGCCATTCACCTATGAATACCGAATTATCGGAACCGACGGAACGATCGAGGTCAGCAGTGAAAAATCCGGTTATGTAAAGAAGTTTCTTCAGACACAAAAAGGTTGTTACGATTCTTTGGAATATCATGCCGATTTTTATAAATACAGCGGTCTGCTTCATGAGAAAACCGAAAGCTTTGATGTCATAGGCGGTTCAAATTATTATACCGTAGCATATTTTATCGGTGCGATTTTAGATGATGCCGAAGCACGCCGCCTAAGTATCGACGTATATCAAGCTTTGGACATGAGTCTTCCGGGTATATTTGCATATCGCTCAATCCTTGCGAACAGTAACAGTGTAGATGTGCCCGATTTCAGAAATAAAAGCGAACGAGATTCTTTCAGGTGTGATAACAAATCCACAGACCCCAAAATTTCAGGGAATACGGACTTGCTTCCGCCAAACAAATCAGGTTTTCCTGATATTCCCGATGAGGTATATGCAAGGGTTCAACACAAATTTTTTGACACACCGATCACAACGGGCATGCATTGAACATTTCACACTATTGAGGTTTAAACGTATGAAACTTGGTATTGCGATGACATTATCGCACTCAACCGCAGAGGAATGGGCGGAAAAACACAAGAATTTCGGTTGTGAAAGTGTAATTTTCCCTTGTAACTGCAATGATAATGATAAAAAAATCTACGACTACCTTAAAGCGGCAAACGATTACGGACTTACAATCGCAGAAGTCGGAGCATGGTGCAATCCTATGAGCCAAACTCAATCGAAGGTAAATATTGAATACTGTAAAAGACAGTTGGAGCTTGCAGATCATGTCGGAGCTTTATGCTGTGTCAATATAGCCGGAACAAGCGGCGGCACTGTATGGGACGGCGCATACAAAGAAAACTTTCTTGATTCCTCATATAAACGCATAGTTGAAATTACTCAAGAAATCATAGATTCCGTCAATCCCCGCAGAACACATTACTCATTGGAACCTATGCCTTATATGGTTCCGTACAGTCCGCAAAATTACCGTCAGTTATTAACTGATGTTAACAGAACCGCATTCGGAGTACATCTTGATATTGTAAATATGATTAACTCCCCGAAAAAGTATTTTTTTAATACTGAGTTTACTGACAAATGCTTTGATATACTCGGAAACGAAATACTTAGCTGTCACTTAAAAGACATTCGATTAGAAAGGGGACTTACCCTTATCCTCAAGGAAACCGCCTGCGGAAACGGAATATTTGACATAAAAAACTATATTTTTCAGGCGGAAAAAGTTAATCCCGACATGCCGATGATTATTGAGCATTTATCCGATGAACAAAGCTATAAGGACGCTGTTCAATATATCAAATCTCTGTTAAGAGAACGTTAAACAAATCCCAAAAGGCACAAGCCTTTTGGGATTTGTTTATTTTTTAATGTTTTCTCTTGCGTAGGTAGCCGTTAAATCAAAAAGAATATCGGCGAGCCAGTCGTTTACACAGCCGTCCTGAATTCTCCACTGCCAGTTGTTTTTATCGGTTCCGGGGGTGTTGATACGCCCCGAGGAATCAAGCCCCATAAGGTCCGAAAGGGTGATAACTGCGATATCCGAGACCGAGGCGAAAAGCGCTCTTATCATTGAGATATTAAAGCCCTCGCTTTTTCCGAAGCCGATATAATCATAAGCGAATTTTTTCTTTTCCTCGCTTGCCTTAGACTGCCAGCCGATTATTGTATCGTTATCATGAGTGCCAAGATATGCGACGGAATTTTTTATATAATTATGAGGAAGATGCGTGCTTTTAGGACCGTCGTCAATCCCGAACTGCATGACCTTCATTCCCGGAAGTCCGGATTCCTTTAAAAGCCTTACAACATCCTCGCCTATAAGCCCTAAATCCTCGGCAATAAGCGGAAGCTCTTCGCCGAAGGTCTTTTTCATTTCGTCAAAAAACTTTATGCCGGGGCCCTTTCTCCAGCTTCCCTCAAGCGCGCTCTCAGAGCTGCTCGGAATGGCATAATATGATTCAAAGGCTCTGAAATGGTCAATCCTTACGGTATCATAAAGCTTAAAGGCATGGCTTAAGCGTTTTTTCCACCAAGAAAACGGCTCTTGTTCACCTGCGGCCTTCTGCCAATTATAAAGCGGATTTCCCCAGCGCTGACCTGTTGCGGAAAAAGCGTCGGGAGAAACGCCTGCTACAAAATTCGGCTCAAAGTCCGAATTCAGATCAAACTGCGTAGGGTCGCTCCAGACATCGGCGCTGTCAAGCGCAACATAAATCGGAATATCCCCGATTATCTTTATGCCGTTTTTATTTGCATAAGCTTTAAGAACGCTCCACTGCTTAAAGAATTCATACTGAATAAAATTATAATATTCCGTCCTTTCCTTAAATTCGGTTTCGGCAAGAATCAAGGCTTCCTCGCTGAACCTGCGGAATTTTTCGTCCCAAGAAGTAAAGGGCAAGCCGTCAAAGCTGTCCTTTATGGCGCAAAAGGCGGAATAAACCCTAAGCCATGAAGAATTATCTTTAAAAGCCTTAAAATCCGCGCTTTCGGTATCGAATTTTTTAAAAGCTCTTGAAAACAGCACCTCTCTGCTGTTTTTAAGCGAATTGTAATCAGCATAAGCATTATTATAAGAAAATTCCGAAATATCAGACTGTGTTAAAAGCCCGTCCGCAACAAGCAGGTCAAGGTCAATAAAAAGCGGATTTCCCGCAAAGCAGGAAACCGACTGATACGGAGAGCCGCTGTAATCAATAGGACAAAGGGGCAGTATCTGCCAATAGCTTTGCCCCCCTCTTTTTAAAAAATCAATAAACTCAAAAGCCTTTTTTCCGAGAGTTCCTATTCCGTAAGGAGAAGAAAGCGAGAAAATCGGCATTAAAATTCCGCTGCCGCGCATAAAAACACCCTTTTTAATCAATATGTGTTTTATTATACAATTAAAATCAAAAAATTGCAACAGCGGCAACGGTAATAATCAGCGAAGAAAGAACGGAAGTAAGCATTTTTGATTTTATTCCGAGATTTTTTGCTATATCGGAAAGAACCTTTAAATCCGTGCCAGTTCTTACAAGGAAAAGCCCGATAAATAAAAAATATGCCGCGCCGTCCATTCGGGTGAAAATATTGCCGATATTTACCGTACTTATAACCGCGGAATACGGAAATTCGATATCGGCTGTAAGGGCGCCGCCGAAAACGGATATTATCTGAAAAACGCAAATAAATATAAGCAGACTACCCGTTAAAATTCCTAAAAAAGAATATTTCGCTCTCTTTTCTTCCTTTTTAAATAAAAAGACAAACGCCGCAAGATTTATAAGAGGAAGAAATATTTTTAAAAAATAATATAAGGCTTCCTTTAAAATATCTTTTTTAAAAACGCTTTCTTTAAGCTTGATATTTTCGAAATTCATTTGCTTTAAGGACAAAAAGAAAAACAGCATAACCGTTATAACGGCGAAAAAGAAAATCGGAACGGAAAATTTCATAACGGCTGAAATCTTATTTAGCGATATCCAAAAAACGCAGACAAAAAGCAGAATGACCGTCATATATTTCTTTTGGTCGGGAAGCATTATGAGGTCTACAAAATCCGCAACCTCTGAAAATATCATTGCACAGTCAAGAAAGCAGGAAACGGCAAGAATAATATAAAGCATTTTAAGCGGCTTATTATCACTCTTCGCATTTTCTAAATTTATAGAGATTTTATAAACCGCAAGCAAAAAAAGCAGCGAAAATAAAAAAGCCGTTAAAAGAGCCGGCAGACTTCCCCCGTCGCTAAGAGGCTTAGGAAGCGTTATAACCGCGCCGCTTAAAACATAAACTGTGCTCAGAGCCAAAATATGCGGCTTAAAGCTTACCTTTTGCATTATTTCACATCCTTTTGGTCTTAATTTCCGCGGTTCCGCTGATACAAAGAGTTTCGTCCTTATAAGTGATAAAGGGAAGAACAATATCGTCGGACTTTGCGATTTCATAAAATTTGCATTTGAATTTCTTGCCGTTTTGCTTCATATAGCTTTCTATTAAAACCGCGACATCATAGCCCGAAGAAAACCCCGTCGACTTTTCTGTTTCAAGAATTCGCCTACAGTTTTCGGTTACGCACACCGTTATTGCAAGATTTATATCCTTTCTTTGCATGCAAAGCTCGCGCATTTTTATAAACTGCTCTGCCGTCAGTTCGCTAGAGCAAAGCATAACGGCGCAGTGGTCGAAATTAAGAGGCTTTATGCTTTTTGCTTTAAGCTTTTTTAACGCTCCCTCGGGGCTTTTCGCCGAAGAGGTTAAAACCTTTACCTCTGGCGGCTCGTCAAAATCCCCCTCGCCGATTTCTATGGTCTGAACGCTGAGAATTATCTGCTCGCCGTCGCTGTCTGCGCCGATGGCGGAGACTATAAATCTTCCGTCCGCCTCGGAGGAGGAGCAGGCGCAAAGCGACACTAAAGCGGATAAAATCAAAAGCAGACAAATAATTTTTTTAAATCTCATTTTTTATCCTTCTGCCTTCTTAAATTTTTTGTGATAAAGGGTCTGAGCTTCATAAAAGGCCACGGCGCTCTTATAATACTGTCCTTAAGCCTTTGAGGATTGGGGTTTTTAAGCGCGCCTGTATAATCTTCATTAAATGAAGAAAGATTAAAAATTCTGAGCAGCACGGCGCTGAGCCCTGCCGCAACGCCCGCAAGCCCGAACAGAGCCGCGAGAATGACAAAAATAAGTCTTAAATAAAAAACCGCTCCTTTAAGCCGAGGAATCATAAGCCCCGAAATTCCGCTCAGCGCTACGGCAATAAGCATCGGCGCGCTTACAATTCCTGCCTCGACCGCCGCCTGACCGACAACAAGACCGCCTACTATAGACAGCGCATGCCCGAGGCTCTGCGGCATTCTGACACCGGTTTCCTTTAATATTTCAAAAACCAGAATAAGAATTATACATTCTACCGCGCTCGGCATAGGCACACCTGCTCTGAGCCTTGCAACGCTCAGGGCAAAATTCGTCGGAAGAAGCTGAAAATGGAAAATCGAAAGGCTTAAAAACACCGCAGGAACCGTGATAGCCAAAAAGAAGCAGATATATCTTAAAATCCTGCCTACGCTCGAAACGGTGTAATTAAGATAATAGTCCTCGTCGGACTGAAAGTTTTCCGAAAAAAGATACGGGACTGTAAGCACAACCGGCGTTCCGTCGCAAAAGACCGCAATTCTGCCCTCTAAAAGCCTTGCGGCGACGGTGTCGGGGCGCTCGGTTGAGCCGGTGGTCTTAAAAAGGCTATGTTTGTGGTCCCTTATATTTTCGGCAAGATAGTTTACATCAAGCACTCCGTCTATATCAATTTCATTTATTCTTTTTTTAAGCTCTGAAACCGTTTCTTTCTTTGCAAGCGAGCCGAGATAGCAAATAAAAATCATGGTATCGGTGCGCCTGCCAAGCCGCAGAGTTTCAATGCAAAGGTCAGGGGTAGGAAGCTTTCGTCTTAACATCGCAAGGTCAAGCATTGCGACCTCGTCAAAGCCCTCTCTGGGTCCTTGCAATACTCTTTCATCGTCAGGCTCTTTAATTCCCCTTGAGCGAAAGCCCTTTGTGTTTGCTATTACCGCGCGGGTGTTCCCCGAAAAAAGCAGAACGGTATCGCCGTAAACTACTCCTCTTATACATTCTGCGACGCTGTCTGTGACCTTGACATCGCAGGCATAAAGATAATTTTCTACTATATAATCGGTCGACATTTCCGTTGCCTTATCTTCTATCCGCACAAGCGGTTTTACAAGCGAATCGTTTACAACGGCGGTATTTACCATTCCGTCAAAATTAAAAACCGAACAGCCTACGGTTTTATTGACCGTGAGGCTTCGAAATCTTAAAATGCTGTCATTCTTAAATATATTTTTAAACATTTCGGTATCGCTTTCAAGCTTGCCCGAAAATTTCATATTCTCATAAAATTCTATATCCTTACCCAATTTACCGCCTCCCGCAAAGTTTATTATTCTACTTTAAACGGTTAAAAATACCCTTTTTGATTGAAAATAAATAAATTTTGTGATATAATTTTCAGTTGGTGATATTATGCTTTTTAAATCCGAACGCTCAAAATTCGAATATCTGATAGCAGGTCTCGGAAATCCGGGGCTTGAATATGAAAACACCCGACACAATGCGGGCTTTATCGCAATAGATAAGCTCGCTTCAAAGCTTGGCGCCGAATTTTCAAAAAATAAATTCGACGCGAAATTCGGCTTCGGCGAAATTTCGGGAAAAAGGGTTATACTTGTTAAGCCTCAGACATATATGAATAACTCAGGCTCGGCAATTTCCGCAATTTCGAAATTTTATAAAATTCCGCCCGAAAAATGTATTATTATGTTTGACGATATTTCACTCGATATCGGAAAAATCCGCATAAGAAGAAAAGGCAGCGCCGGAGGGCATAACGGAATAAAGGATATTATAGAGCTGTTAGGATCCGAGGATTTTCCGAGAATTAAAATAGGCGTCGGAGAAAGACCGTCAAGAGATTATGATTTAAAGGACTGGGTCTTAGGAAAGCTGCCGACGGAATCTAAGGAGGATTTTGACAAAGCTTGTGATAATGCCGTTAAAGCGGTTTTCGAAATCATTTCAAAAAGCATTGACAGCGCAATGAACAAATACAGTAAATAAGAGGAAATATGGATTTTTTAAATTCTTTGCTTAAAAGAGAAAAAACCTTTTCGGCGGTATGCGGGGATATCGAATCGGGTAAGCTCCCGATTTTTGCAAGCGGACTTTCCCAGATTCATAAATCGCTTATTGTATCGGCATACTGTTCTCTTTACAGGAAAAAAGCCGTTATCATAACTCATGACGAAGCGGCGGCAAGCGAGGTTTACGGAGATTTAAAGGCTTTGGGCACAAACGCCGTTATGCTTCCCGTCAGAGATTATGAGCTTCAAAGAGTTTTAGGCGGATCTAAGGAATACGAATATAAAAGAATACACACCCTGTCGCTTTTGGCGAACGGGGATTTCGGCGTTCTTGTAATGTCCGCGGATTCAGCCGTTTGCTATACCGCAGACATTCAGGCGGTTAAGAATTCAAAGATAAGCCTTGCCTGCGGAGCAGAGCTTAAAACCTCGGAATTTTTTTCTTTGCTTGAAAACTGCGGATATAAAAGAAGCGAGCTTTGCGAGGGCGAGGGGCAGTATTCTGTCCGCGGAGGGATAATAGATATTTTCCCCGTAAACCGTGAAAAGCCTGTTAGAATTGAGCTTTGGGGAGACGAAATAGACACACTTTCGGAATTCGACCCCATTGACCAGCGAAGGACAGAAGCGGTTGACGGCTTTGATATTTTCCCTGCAAAGGAATTGGTTTTCGAAAAGAGCGAGCTTGCGAAAAAAATCGCCTCATTTATCGAAAAAAACGAAAAGGAAATAAGCGAAAAGCAGAAAAGATATATGAGACGGGATATCGAAACCCTTGAAAACGGCGGCGATATCTCGGCGGATATCTATATTCCGCTTATTTATTCAAAAAAATACTCGGCTTTCGATTATATAAGGGATTTGCCGATTTTTGTTTTTGAGTCTCAAAACTGCTTTTCAAGACTTAAAGGCCTCGAAAAGCTACACAATGAGGACATTTCGGTGCTTCTTGAAAACGATTCCGTTTGCGGAAAGCTTTCGGATTTATGGCTTAAGAGCGCCGAATTTAAAAATGAAATCAAAAAGGCGGTATTTTTCGATAATTTTCCCCGTTCGTCCTTTGAATTTGAGTTAAAGGATCTTTTAAGCTTTAATTTTAAAAGACTGAGCCCCTATTCTGGAGATATCAAGGCATTAAAAGAGGATATAGGAAATATTACGGAAAATGGCACGGCGGTGATTTTGGCAGGAGAGAAAAAGGCGGCGACGGTTTTAAGCGAAGAGCTTGAAAGAAACGGAATTAAAAATCTTTTCTGCGAAAAAATGCCCGAAGAAACGGAAAAAGGCGTTTATGTTACCTTAGGCGGATTATCGGGCGGATTTGAGATACCCGACCTTAAATTTATTCTGCTTACCCACAAATATGTTGCGGCAAAAAAGAAAAAAATAAGGAGACCGAAAAACGCAAAGGAAATCGGCTCTTTAGACGAGCTTCACAAGGGAGACTTAGTTGTTCATTCGGCTCACGGAATAGGAATTTTTGACGGAATAGAGCATATCTCAAATTCGGGCACGATAAAGGATTACATTAAAATAAAATACCGCGGAACGGATGTGTTATATGTTCCCGTTACCCAGCTTGACCTTGTTTCGAAATATATCGGCTCTGCCGAGGACGGGGCGGTTAAGCTTAACAAGTTAGGCTCGGACGAGTGGAAAAAGACGCGCTCAAGAGTCCGCTCGGCGGTCAGAGATATGGCAAAGCAGTTAACAAAGCTTTATGCCAAGAGAATGTCGCAAAAAGGGTATGCTTTTTCAAAGGACACCGATTTGCAGAACAATTTTGAGCGCAGATTTGAATATGAGGAAACCGACGATCAGTTAAGATGTATTGAAGAAATAAAAAAGGATATGGAACGCGATATCCCGATGGACAGACTTCTCTGCGGAGACGTCGGCTTCGGAAAAACCGAGGTTGCCCTGCGCGCCGCCTTCAAGTGCATAAGCGACGGCAAGCAATGCGCTTTGCTTGTTCCGACAACCGTTCTTGCGATGCAGCATTACGATACGATAGTCCGAAGATTCGGAGATTTGCCTGTAACCGTTAGGCTTATCAGCAGATTTACTCCGCCTGCCGCCCAAAGAAAGACCTTAAGCGATTTAAAGCGCGGAAAGGTCGATATGCTTGTAGGCACGCACAGACTTATTTCAAAGGATGTTGAGTTCAAGGATTTAGGGCTTGTTATTATCGACGAAGAGCAGAGATTCGGCGTTGAGCAGAAAGAAAAGCTAAAGGAAAAATATCCTGCCGTCGATGTGCTGACGCTTAGCGCAACACCGATTCCGAGAACGCTCAATATGTCGCTTTCGGGGCTTAGGGATATGTCGTCTATTGACGAGGCTCCGTCCGACAGATACCCTGTTCAGACCTATGTTACCGAGCAGGACGACGGAATAATAACAGAAGCTATAATAAGAGAGCTTCGGCGCGCGGGTCAGGTTTATTATCTTCACAACCGCGTTGACACGATTATGCGCTGTGCGGCAAAGCTTAAAGAAAAGCTGCCTGAGGCAAGAATTGCGGTCGCTCACGGAAGAATGAGCGAGGACGAGCTGACAGGCGTCTGGCAGAAGCTTATTGAGCACGAAATAGATGTGCTTGTCTGCACCACGATTATCGAAACGGGAGTTGATGTACCGAATGTCAACACGCTGATAATCGAAAATGCGGACAGAATGGGACTTTCTCAGCTTCACCAGCTCAGAGGCAGGGTCGGAAGATCGCCGAGGCGCGCTTATGCCTATTTCTGTTTCCCGAAAGGAAGAGAGCTTTCGGATATTGCCGCAAAAAGACTTGAGGCGATAAGGCAGTTTACCCAATTCGGCTCAGGCTTTAAAATAGCCCTGCGCGACCTTGAAATAAGAGGAGCAGGCAGTATTTTAGGCGGAGAACAGCACGGGCATATAGAATCCGTCGGTTATGATATGTACCTTAAAATGCTTGCGGACGCGGTAAACGAGGAAAACGGGACAGAGGCGAAGGAAGAGGCCATTGTCTGCACGGTGGATCTCAACATTTCAGCCCACATTCCCGACAGCTATATTCCCTCTCTTAACGCACGGCTTGACATTTACAAGAAAATTGCGGATATAAAAACCGATGAGGACCGCTCGGAGCTTATCGACGAGCTTTGCGACCGTTTCGGCGAGCCGCCGAAATCGGTTATGGGACTGATTGAGATTTCAACGCTCAGAAATGCCGCGGCGGAGCTTGGAATAACCGAAATTACCGAAAGCGGAATAACCGTAATTTTGCACACGGAGCGAATAAACGAAAAGGCTTCGGCACTCCTGTCCGAAAAATTCGGACCTAGATTTTTCGTATCGGTAAAGGACTCAAAGCCCTGCTATATGATAAGAAAACAGCCGAAAGAAAAAACAAAGGATATTGTTTCGGCTCTTTCAGCTGTATTTACAAAAAATTTATAGACTTTTTTTAAGATATGCGATATAATTAGAATAATATTACAATTGATAGGAACGGAGATAATTATGAAAACCATAAAAAAGCTTTTTTGTGCGCTTCTTTGCGCGGCTTTAGTTATCGGCACCTTTGCAGGCTGTCATAAAAAGGGCGAAATCGGCGTGACAGTAACCGATTCTAAGCTTTCCGAGAAAACCGGAAAGGTAGAATTTACATCGGCTTATTATATGTGTGCGCTCATTATGTCCTACAACAGCGGTAAATCGGAAGTAAACCAGAAGTATCAGGACGAAAACAAGTCCACAACCGATATTGATTATTTCAAGGAAAAAATCGACAAGAAAAAGTTCAACGACTGGGTTATTGACAACACCGAGGAATCTTTAAGAAAAATTGCCGCGTATAAAATTAAGTGCGCTCAGAATAAGCTTACTGTAAAGGACGAGGACAAATCCTCCGCCGAGCAATATGCCGAGGCTTATTGGACCAATACCAATTACAATTATTCCGAGTATTTCGAGCCGAACGGCGTAAGCCTTGATACATATAAGGCTTATATGGTTGACGCTTATTATGCTCAGAGATATTTTGACTTTATCTACAAGGGCGACGGCGAAAAGGCGATTTCCGACGAAACAATTCTTAAAACCATGCAAAGCGATTATATGCTCTGCGATGTTCTCGACATTTCCTTTGACAATCTTGAGGATTCCGAAAAGGAATCAAAGAAAACCTTTGCGAATGACGCCGCGGCACAGATAAACGCAGGCAAGAAATCCTACGCAAAGGTTTATGCGGAATACAATTCTTCCGATACAGTGACCGAAGACAACACAACCGATTCTTCTCAGCCCATTGACAGTCTCGCAAGCGTTATCGGAACTAAGGATACAAGCTACAACACCTATTCCGATTACTTTGAGCAGTTATCTTCCCTTGCCGCCGGCACCGCAACGGTTATCGAAAAGGCTGACAATGCGGGAGTTATCCTCTTTGTCAAAAAGGATATAACCGCAGACCCCTATTACAAGACAAATCTTGACGATGAAATAAGAAACTTTATCGCCGGCGACGAATTCACAAAAGAAATCGAAGCCTATGCTAAAACTCTTAAATATGATATCAAGGGCTCTGTAAAGAGAAGATTTAAGCCTAAGAAAATTCAGGAGCCCGAAGCTTCGTCGACCTCTGCATATTAAAATTCAGTAACAAAACACGCCTCTTAAAAAAGGGGCGTGTTTTTTATTTGAGTTTCTTTGATTTCGATTTTTTATATTTTTTCATTTTGCGCTTTTTGCTTTGATTTTTAAAAAATCTTTTAAGCTTATTATAAAATGATTTGAATACAAGTAAAAGAGCATAACCGTTTTGGTAAAAGAAAATTCTGTATACCATACACAGAACGAAGCCTACTCCGAGACCCGCGAGAAATCCTCCTAATACGCTTACAACATACCCTAAGAATTTATATATAAAAAGATAAATTCCGCCGCCGTAGCCTGCAAACTTTACAAGGAACAGCAAAACCGCAAGCTTTTTTCTTCTCAGCTCGCAGGAGACTGTAAGATTATATGTAAGCACGCACTGCAAAAATGCAAATATAAAAGAAACGGTAAAAAGCATTTAATCTCTCCTATTATTATATGTTATCATAATAATACTTTTTGCCGTTTAAGTCAAGCATTACATAAAAAGGCGGAGTATCAAAAGCCCGAAAACCGCCGGAATTCCGAATACTGCTCCTGCCCCTGCCGAATAGGGATTGACAGGGATATGAACGCCTGAAAACCGTGTTGTTAAATTAACAGCCGCCAAAGCTATAACACCCGAAAGCAAATTAAGAAGCAGATATTTAAAGGGCTTTTTTGAGCCGATACAAAAGCCTATGATACAAACGGCGCAAAGACCTGCGGTTACGGGTACAAAAATTTTTAAAAAGGGCATAAATAAAAACCTCCATACTAATAAGTATGAAGGTTTTTATTAAATTATGAAAGTATCGCTCTGTCCGAAGAAAAATCAATTTTCGCTTTGCTGAACAGCTCTAAAAGCTGTTCCACCGTAAGATTTTTCTTTTCTTCACCGCTTACATCGAAAGCCACTCTTCCGTCGTACAGCATTATAAGTCTGTCGCCGTATTTAATAGCGTCCTTCATATTGTGGGTTATCATAAGCGTTGTAAGCTTATTTTCGGTTACGATTTTTTGAGTAATATCAAGCACCTTTGCGGCGGTCTTAGGGTCAAGCGCCGCGGTATGCTCGTCAAGAAGCAAAAGCTTCGGGTTTTTCATAGCCGCCATCAAAAGTGTGATAGTCTGTCTCTGACCGCCCGAAAGAAGTCCGATTTTGGTTTTAAGTCTTGTTTCAAGACCTAAATCAAGCTCCTTTAAAAGCTTTTTATAATACTCGCGCTCCTCGGAGGTTATTCCGCTTTTAAGACCGCGGTGTTTGCCTCTTCTGAAAGCCAAAGCGAGATTTTCCTCGATTTCCATATCGGCGGCAGTTCCCATCATCGGGTCCTGAAAAACTCGGCCTAAGAATTTCGCGCGCTTATAATCGGGCATTTTTGTTACATTTACGCCGTCAATAAGAATTTCTCCGCAATCTACCTTCCATGTTCCGCAGACAGCATTCAAAAGTGTGCTTTTTCCGGCGCCGTTTCCTCCGATAACCGTTACAAACTCGCCGTCCTTTATAGTAAGGCTTAAATCGTTTAAAGCAACCTTTTCGTTTACAGTACCTGCATTAAAGGTTTTTGTGATATTTTTAACTTCAAGCATTATTCTTACCTCCCTTTACGGCAGACGCAAAATAATGTTTTTTAACATAAGGCACGCCGAGGAATACCGCAACCACCAATGCCGAAAGCATTTTGAGCAGGTCGGTATCAATTCCTAAGAATATTATAACCTGATAAACAATGTAATAAATAATTCCGCCTACGATTACCGCAAAAAGCCTTACGGCGAAGTTGCGCGCGATTTTTGAGAATACCGCTTCGCCGATGATAACGGCGGCAAGACCTATAACGATAGCGCCCTTACCCATATTGATATCGGCAAAGCCCTGATACTGCGCAAGAAGAGCGCCCGAGAGAGCTACTATTCCGTTTGACAGCATAAGACCTAAAACAATATTGACATTAGTATTTATTCCCTGCGCGCGGCTCATATTAAGGTTACAGCCCGTTGCTCTTACAGAGCACCCGAGCTCTGTTCCGAAGAACCAGTAAAGCAGAGCTATAAGAATAATTCCGATAACCGCAAGCACGGCTATTGAGGAATTTATGTTCATCTGCGTAAGCAAAACCTTATAGCTTCTCGCCGAAAGCGAAATATTCGCTTTGCCCATTATTTTAAGGTTTGCCGACCATAAAATAAGCTGAGTGAGAATTCCCGAAAGAATAGCAGGAATTCCGAGAACGGTGTGCATAAGACCCGTGAGCAGACCTGCAAGCAGACCTGCAACAACAGCGGCTAACAGCGCAAGATAAACATTTACGCCTTTTGTTACAAGAACGGTACATACGGCGGCTCCCGTACAAATAGAGCCGTCAACAGTAAGGTCGGCAATATCGAGGATTTTAAAGGTTATATAAACCCCGATTGCCATAATACCCCAAATAAGACCCTGAGCAATTGCTCCGGGAAAAGCACTTAAAAGTTCCATTATTATTCACCGAGGGGGGTATAATCCGACGGAACGGTCAAGCCGAGCTTTTCGCAGATATCTTTATTGTATTTCTTAGCGGCGTCAACATATTCAATCTTCATATTCTTGATATCCTTTTTGCCCGAAAGGATTTCAGCCGCCATTTCGCCTGTCTTATAGCCGAGGTCATAATAATCTATAGAAAGAGTCGCAATTCCGCAGCCCTTGCAGATTCCTGCCTCGCCTGCTATTACGGGGACCTTTTTCTCAATAACAATATTTCCGATTGTTTCTGAACAGCTTGCGGCGGTGTTATCGGTGGGGACATAGATAGCGTCGCTGTTTGCGGCGGCAGAGGTTGCAACGGACGCAATATCGTTTGAATCCGAGAAAGAATATCTTGTAACCTCAATGCCCTTAGCCTTTAAGAACTTTTCAACCTGCTCAACCTGATACTTAGAGTTAGGCTCGGCGGAGCAATAAAGAATTCCGACCTTTTTAGCATTCGGAACAAGCTCGGTTATCATATCAGCCTGCTTGTCAAGCGGAGCAAGGTCGCTGGTTCCCGAAACATTTCCGCCTACTGTTCCGTTAAAGTTATCAATTCCGAGGGCTACGCCGTATTCGGTAACGGAAGTGCCTAAAATCGGGATAGTAGAGGTAGCGTTATAAGCCGCCTGAAGAGCCGGTGTTGCGTTAGCCATAATAAGGTCATATTTCTTCTGAACGAAGGAGTTTACTATAGTTGTACAGTTATTGCTCTCATTAGAAGCGTTCTGATAATCGAACTTAACCTTGTCCTTTCCAAGCTTGTCAATCAGAGCCTGTTTAAAGCCCTCTGTAGCTTTATCAAGCGCGTCATGCGTTACAAGCTGGCAAATGCCGACATTGTAAACTTCCTTTTCCTTTGACTTACAGCCTGCCACAGAAAGCACCGAAACGACGCTCAAAACGGCAGCGGCTATTTTTAAGACTGTTTTTTTCATAAAAATCACCTTTTTGAAAAAATTTAAAAAAGCCCTGCAATCCTTAATAGATTGCAGGGACGAATTTATAATATTCGCGGTACCACTCTGCTTTACCCTGCGCTCACGCGCAAAGCCTTACAAAGCAATCTTTTTAATTGCTTTTGCGATATAACGGCCGCATAAAACCGGAGATGCCTACTTTTTATTTTCAGCATTCAGCTCGCAAAATGTACTTCGCAAACGGTTACTCCCTGCCGCCTTACAGCAACCGACGGCTCTCTTCAAGCTTTCACCGAGCTACTCTTTTTGCTCAAACGCCTTTAAACATTTATAATATAAAATAATATTATAACTTTTTTCGGTATTTGTCAAGTACTAAATTAGACATTAGACAGTAGATGTTAGACATTAGACCGATGTGCGGCTTCGCCGCTGAT